>JAJYLV010000056.1 GCA_021787445.1 Chloroflexota bacterium
TGGAGTCGTGTCGGCGCGGTAGTCGACCGCTCCGCACACGGTCTGGAAAGGCCCGAGCCGCTCGCCGGCCCGGGTCTTTCCTTTTCCGCCGACCGGTGGTGCTACATCCACGCGCCACTTGACCACTGCGCCCTTGGCTCCTGCTGGCCCAAAGATGCCTCGGCGGGTGGATCCGATCCGGGGAGCCGCGGGGCTAGCTTCGCCGCATGGCCGGCGTCCACCGATCACGCCTCGAGCGCGTCGGGTCTTCCGCCAGGAGAGATAGGTCAGGTGTCGTTCGGCCCGCGCCGTGCCCGCCGGACGCCTCTAGGCTATTTGTCATATGAGCGTGCGACGGACCTCCCTTCCTCTGGTCCAGGTAGCCCCTGGCAACGTCGAGGTCCTCGCGTTCCTCGGCCTCGCCTTCGCGATCGGCTGGCCGCTCATGCTCGCGCCGCGCTCCGCGGTGGCGAGCGACGTCGTCGCGTGGGTACCCGGCATCGTCGCGCTGCTCATCCTGGCGCGCGGCAGCCTGCGGCACCTCCCGCGCCGGATCGCCCTCGACCGCCTCGGCTGGCCGGACGCCTACCTCTTCGCGATCTGGGTGCCTGTCCTCTTCGTCGTCGGGCGCATCGCCATCGTCGTCGCGCTCCGCGCGGGGAGCCTCGACGCCAACGTCGGTGGGCTCCACCCCGCGTCGGGTGCGCCGCCGACGTTCGACGCGATGGAACAGCTCGTCGGCGCCGTCCTCCTCGCGCCTTTCGCGCAGCTGGCCGTGACGCTCGGATCGGAGCTCGGCTGGCGCGCGTTCCTCCTGCCGCGCCTCCTGCCGTTCGGGACGTGGCCCGCGATCACCGGCACGAGCCTCCTGTGGTGGGCGTGGCAGCTGCCGCGCGTGATCGACCCTCGCAGCCCGCAGTGGCCGGTCGACGCGGTCGCGTTCCTCTTCTGGTCGCTGTTCGTCGGAGAGATCCTCGCCTGGCTCTACCTGCGGACGCGCAGCGTGTGGGCGCCGGCGCTCTTCAGCGCGGTGCTGGCGACGACGGCATACCTGCCGTCGCTCGTCCTGCGCGATCTCTCGCCCGACGCGGCGAGCCCCTTCGGCCCCGCCGCGCTCATCATCCCGGCGCTCGTCGTCCTGCTCATCCGCCAGCGCTCCGAGGGCGAGGTCCGCGTCGGGGTCTAGCGCGCCTCCCGGTCATCGCCCGAGGTACGCGCGCGCCTGCTCGAGCGTCATCTGGTACACGACGTTGTCCCATACGAAGCGGAAGCCCATCTGCTCGTTGATCGCGAGCATCGGCGCGTTCGAGCCGGCGTTGTTCGTGCGGATGTAGCGGACCTCTGGCAGCTCCTCGAGGATCCACAGCATCATCCGGCCCTTCACCCACTTCCCGAGGCCCTTGTTCCGGTACTCGGAGACGGTCGCCGTGCCGCCCTGCCAGATGACGTGCGGCACACGCGGCTCGATGTTGATCTCGGTGAACGACGCCGTGCCACCGGACGCTTCGTCGATGGCGAGGAGGAGGCGGTGCTCGCGGCCGCTCGCCTTGCGGTGGCGCTCGCGGTCGCGGATCATCTCGGGCGTCGACCTCCAGTCCTCCACCCGCAGGCCCTCGCGCGGCATCGAGTTCATCGTGCGATGGGCGGTGAGGACGTTCTCCATGAGCCGGTCGGGCACGTCGCCGCCGATCCACTCGAGACGGAAGCCCGGCGGATCGCGGCGCGCCCACCGCGCCATGAGCTCGCGGTCGAGCGTCGCGACGTCGAGCTGGTTGCAGCGCATGTGCAGCGCGTCCTCGGCGCCGACGCGCTCGGCGAAAGCGGGTCCGGCGGGGATCCGCGTGCTCGTCCAGGCGTGGAGGAGGATCCCGTCGCCCGCGCCGATCTCGTCGACGACGGTCGCGAAGAGCGCGCGCCCGACGCCGCGCCGCCGATGCTGCGGCAGGACCTGCACGTGCACCTGGCGCACGTGCGCGTTGCTCCCGCTCTTGTCGATCCCGAGCGCCGCGCCGCCGACGAGACGGTCGCCGTGGAACGCGCCGAACCAGCGCATCTCGCGGAACGGCGAGCGCATCCGGAACTTCGCGGCCATCGGCTCATACGGAGGGATGGGGTCCTCGGGGACCTCCTCGTGCTCGATGGCCTGCATGAGCGCGACGACCTGGGCCTCGACGTCACCGGTCGCGGTCTGCGGGTCGACGCGCTCGATGGCATAGCCGGCGGGTGCGGGGGTGATGATGGACACGGGCCCGCAAGCGTATCCGCTCGCTCGCGGCGATGACCATCAACTGCGCAACGTTCGCGCGTGTCATGCTCACGTCATGACGACCGCCCTGAGCCCGCGTTCGATCGACCGCGCTGCCGACGCGGCCGCGATCGCGCGCATCGTCGCCGCGGAGCAAGCGCGCCATCCGATCCCTGGCGTCGTCGTCGGCGTCGCGTTCGGCGACGACGAGATCGTCGCGCCGTTCGGGATCACGAACGTGGACCATCCGCTCCCCGTCGACGCCGGCACCCTCTTCCAGGTCGGCTCGATCACGAAGACGTTCCTCGGCACGCTCGTCATGCGCCTCGTCGAGGAGGGACGGCTCGACCTCGACGCGCCGGTGCGCCGCTGGGTCCCCGAGCTGCGCCTGCGCGACGAGGACGCCGCGCGGGGCGTGACGCTCCGCCACCTCCTCACCCACCGGGCGGGGTGGTTCGGCGATCACTTCGAGGACACCGGCTGGAACGACGACGCGCTCGCCCGGTACGTCGAGCTCATGGCGACATTCGAGCAGCAGGTCCCGGTCGGCACGATCTGGGCGTACAACAACGCCGCGTTCGCGCTGACCGGTCGCATCGTCGAGAAGGCCACGGACCGCCCCGTCGAGGCGGCGATGCGCGAGCTCCTCCTCGTCCCGCTCGGCCTCGACCACACCTTCTTCTTCGCCGACCAGGTCATCACCTACCGCGTCGCGAGCGGTCACAACGTCTTCGACGGGACGGCGCGCGTCGCGCGGCCGTGGGCGCTCGCCCGCGCGAGCAACTGTCTCGGCGGGATCGTCTCGACGGTGCCGCAGCTCCTGCGCTACGCGCGCTTCCACATGGGCGACGGGGCGGCGGCGGACGGCGGCCGCTACCTCTCCCCCGCCGCGATGGCGCTCATGCGCTCGCACCTGGCCGCCGGCCCCCTCGGGCAGTGGCGCGGCATCGCGTGGGCCATCCAGGACGCGCGCGGCGTCGACGTCATCTTCCACGGCGGCGCGACGATCGGGCAGCAGGCGCTCCTCCACATCGCGCCGTCGCGGCGCTTCGCCCTGGCGATGCTCACGAACACGAGCCAGGCCGCGCAGATCCAGAGCGCGATGGCGGCGTGGGCCTGGGAGCGCTACCTCGGCGCCGAGCACGACGAGCCGGCGGCGCGCGCGCACACGGAGGCGGAGGCCGCGCGCGTCGCGGGGACGTACCGCCAGCCGGCGAACGAGCTTCGCATCACCGTCGCGGGGGACGGTCTCGTCCTCCACCAGCGTCCGCTCGAGTCGTCGTTCCGCAAGCGCATGGAAGAGCCGCCGCCCATCCCGAAGCCCGTCCCGCTCGCCTTCTGCGCCGCCGACCGGCTGCTCCTGCTCGAGGGGCCGCTCGCGGGCTCGCAGGTCGAGGTCCTCGGGCCGGAGTGGGTCCGCTTCGGCTCCCGCATATATAGAAGGGTGTCGGAAGCTGGCACGGCGAGTGCGCCCGGAGGTGTCGATGCTCGGTGAGATGACCTCGCGCGAGCGCGTCATGGCCGCGGTCAAGGGCGAGGACGTCGACCGCGTGCCCTTCGCGGTGTGGCGCCACTTCTACCCGCAGGAGGCCGACCCCGAGAAGCTCGCGGACGCGACGGTCGCGTTCACGACGCGCCACCGCCTCGACCTAGTCAAGTTCAACCCGCGCGCGCACTACCACGGCGAGCCGTGGGGCACGACGTACGAGTACCACGGCGCCGAGAAGCCGCGCCTGGTGAAGAACGCGGTCGAGCGGACGGAGGACTGGGCGCGGATCACGCCGCGCGAGACCAACGAGCCCGCCTTCCGCGAGATGCTCGCCGGCCTGCGCCTGGTGCGCCGCGCGCTCCCTGACATCCCGCTCATCGCGACGATCTTCACGCCTCTCGGCGCGATGCAGCGCCTCGCGACGCCGGCGCAGCTGCAGAGCGACCTGCGCGAGGACCCCGACGCCGTGCTGCCCGCGCTCGAGGCCGTCGCCGACACCTTCCGCGCGCTCGCCGCCGAGTGCGTGAAGATCTGCGACGGGATCTTCCTCGCGACGACGCCCGCCGCCTCGCGGAGCTACCTCACCGACGCCGAGTACGAGCGCTTCGGCGTCCGCTACGACCTCGCGGTGCTCGGCGGCGCCGCGGGGGCGCCGCTCAACGTCCTCCACGTGTGCGGGGACGACGCGCCCGTCATCGCGCTCGGGCGCACCTACGCGGTCGCGGCGGTCTCGTGGAACGCGTTCGGCCGCGAGGATCCGCCCCTCGACGCCTTCCTCGCGGCCGTGAGCGCGAAGGCCGCGATCGGCGGGATCTCCGACCTCGCCTGGCACGACGTCGCCCAGGCGCGGCTCGACGCGCGGACGGGACGCGAGCGGACGGGCGGGCGGCGCTGGATCGCCGCCGGCAGCTGCACCATCCCGGTCGACGCCGATCCCGCCGCCATCGACGCCGTCCGCGCGACCCTCGCCCCGAAATAGGAGCCGGGCTCCTCCTAGGCGAAGCGGATCTCCCGGCGGAACTTCTTCCAGTCCGACGCCTTCACCGAGAAGAGGGCGTCCGTGGCGAGCTGGAACACGCCGAGGACGAGCAGCAGCGCGACGCACCACCCCTGCGCGCCGCCCGCGTACGCGGCGACGGCGATGGCGAAGGGCACGATCTTGGTGACGATGGCGCCGCTCGCGTGCATCCAGGCGCGTGAGCGGGCGGGCGCGCGCAGGTACGACGCGTAGTCGGTCTTGAATCCCGGCTGCGGGCTCGCCGGCGGCCGGCTGTACCAGTGCGTGAAGCGGATGCCGACGGCGCTGCCGACGACGACGTGCGCGAGCCCGTGGGTGGACGCGATGATCACGCCCGCGCCGACGAGATAGGCCACTTCCCGCAACGGGAACGCGAGCGTCGGCGCGACGCCGGTGACGACGACCCCGGCCGCGGTGCCGACGAGCAGCGCGAAGACCCCGAGCCAGGCGGGGAACACGAGCGGACCGGCGTAGCGGAGGAACGCCTCGCGGTCGATCCGCGCGATGCGCTCGGCGTAGCGGTCGACGAGCTCGCGGCGGCGCTTCGACGCGGCGACGGCCTTCCAGAACCCGAGCGCCCCGAGATCGACCCGGCCGGGCCTCGCGAGCGCGCTCTCGCACTGCGCGAGCGTGCTCTCGATCGCAGAGCGGTCCACCGGCGGGACGATAGGCCCCGGGCAGGGGGCTCGATCCGGTCGCGTATGTGTGCTTGCGAACGAGCACCCAGGCGCGCCGCGTCTCGCCGTTCCCCGTCGCTCGAAGGGCGCCGCGAGCGACACGAGGTCCCGCGCACCACACGCGCGACGGCGATCGTGACCGGACCGATACGCCGCTGACCACAAGACGGCCGTTCAGCGCCACTGCCCCCGCGTAGCCTTGGCTACCTCGCATCGAGCCGCGCTAAGGGGAGCACGTGAAGGTGGGTGGCGGCTTCCGGCGTGTCCTGAGCGACGCGCGCCTTACGGTGCTCGCCGTCGTCCTCGTCATCGTCGTTCCCGTGCTCGCCGCCGGCATCCTCGCCGTGCGGCAGAGCGGAGAGTCCCTCCGCGCGCACGAGGCGACCGAGCTCAACGACGCCGCGAGCGCTGCGGGGGCGAACGAGCGCCAGCGCATCGTGCGGCTCGGGCAGCGGCTGCAGGAGGTGTGGACCACCGCCCCAGCGACGGCGTTCGCCGATCCCCGTGCCACCGCCGCCACGCTCGCCGAAGCGGGGCGCCGCGCCGGGCACGACCTCGTCGGCATCGCCTTCGTGGACGGGACCGGTCACATCGTCGCGAGCCAGCCCGGCACGTTCGCCGCCGCCATTCCGGCGGAAGCGGCGCGGCCGGCGGGGCGTGACCAGGCGCTCGCGATCACCCCCTTCACGCGCCTCGGAACGCGCACCTTCTACGTCCTCTCGATACCTGTCGGCACCGTGCAGGGCGCGGTGCTCGTCGGCATGGACGCGCGGTCCACGCTCCGCGACCTCAGCGCTCTCGTCGGCGCGTTCGGAGCCGTCTACATCGTCGACCGCAACGGAACGACGCTGAGCGTCACTCGCTACCTCGAGAACGAGAAGTACGCGGGGACCCTCGAGAGCGAGCCCGACCTCGCGTCCTGCTGCGAAGCGCCTTCCGGTGCGACGAGCGATGCGGGGGACCTGTTCGGCAAGGCGTCGCTCGACGGCGGAGAGTGGACGATCGTCCTGGGCCAGCCGACGACGAACGTGCAGTCGGCGATCGACGGCATCGGGTCGACGCTGCTCAGCGTCGGCGCCATCCCGCTCCTCCTGCTCGTCGCCGCGGCGATCGTCCTCAGCCGCGTCTTCCGGCGCACGCTGCGTCAGCGCGACCGCCTGCGCGAGATGCAAGGGACCGCGAGGATCGGCAGCTGGCGCTGGGACGTCAAGGCCGACCGTTTCTCCGCAGGCAGTGAGCTCCTGCGGATATTCGGCCTGCCGCGGGGGCGCGGCGGCATACCGCTCGCGATGGTCCTCGACCGCGTCCACCGCGACGACCGAGCCCGCGTGAGCGGCTCGTTCGCGCGGGCGGCCGACGGCCGCACGCCGCTTGCGGAGCGATGCCGCGTCGTCGCCGCCAGCGGCGAGGTCTTCGTCGTCGAGATGCGGGCGGTCGGCGAGCCGGACCGTCGGGGGTGCTGGAGAGCGCTGCGCGGGACGGTGCAGGACATCACCGAGCTTTCGCGTAGCGAAGAGCAACGAGCCCAGCTCCTGGCGCAGGTCGACTCGGTGGACGAGGCGATCGTCGGCACGACGCTCGAGGGGATGGTCACGGAGTGGAACGCGGGCGCGGAGCGCCTCTTCGGCTACACGCGGAGCGAGATGCTGGGACGCGACGTCCGCATCCTCCGTCCGCCCGAGAAGCGGAACGGATCGGGTCTCATGCTCGCGTCGATCCGCGCCGGCCGCCGCATGGACCGGCAGGAGCTCGACCGCCTGCGCAAGGACGGCACGCGCGTCGACGTCGCGATCTCGGGGACGCCGGTGTGGAGCGCCGACAACGAGATCGTCGCCGCGACCTTCACGTACTGGGACATCGCGCGGCAGAAGCGGCTCGAGAACGAGCTCGCCGAGCGCGTCTCGCACGATCCGCTCACCGGCCTTCCCAACCGGTTCCTCCTGCGCGACCGCCTCGAGCAGGCCCTGCGCGTCGCCGAGCGGAGCGCCGAGCCCCTCGCCCTGCTCGAGGTGGACGTCGACCGCTTCCGCGACGTCAACGACGCCGTCGGACAGCAGGGCGGCGACGCGCTGCTCATGGACGCCGCGGCGCGCATCCACGCGGAGCTGCGCGCCGTCGACACGGTCGCGCGCATCGGGACGGACGTCTTCGCCGCCGTCGTGCCGGGTGCCGACGAGACCGCGGCCGCGCTCGTCGCCGCCCGGCTGCGCTCGATCCTGCAGCAGCCGTTCGAGGTCGCCCGGCACGAGATCGACGTCGAGATCAGCGTCGGCGTCGTCATCGCCCCCGCGCACGGGAGCGACGTCGCGACGCTCCTGCGCCGCTGCGAGGTCGCGCTCGGCGCGGCGAAGCGGTCGCGCGCCGGCTACGCCCTGTACGCGCCGGACGCCGAGCCGGACAAGCCGAGCCGCGTCATCCTCCTGAGCGAGCTGCGCCAGGCGATCGAGCGGAACGAGCTGCGCCTCGACTACCAGCCCGAGGTCGACCTCCGGACGGGCGAGACCGTGCGCGTCGAGGCGCTCCTGCGCTGGATGCACCCCACCCGCGGCCTCGTCGCGCCGCTCGACTTCATCCCGGTGGTCGAGGACACCGGCCTCGTCGGCCCGCTCACGCGCTGGGTCCTCGACGAGGCGACCCGCCAGTGCCGGGCGTGGGAGGAGGTGGGCACCACCATCCCCGTCGCGGTCAACCTGTCGGCACGGAGCCTTCTCGACCCCGAGGTCGTCGACGCCGTCGGCGACGCCCTCGAGGCGGCGGGGCTGCGCGGCGAGATGCTCACCGTCGAGATCACCGAGGGCGTCCTCATGACCGACGCCACGCGGGCGCGCGAGGTCATCGACGGCCTCCACGCGCTCGGCGTGCGCATCGCGCTCGACGACTTCGGGACGGGCTACTCGTCGTTCGCGTACCTCGACACGCTGCCCATCGACGAGATGAAGATCGACCGCTCGTTCGTGCTCGGCCTCGAGCGCGAGCGGGGCCGGGCCATCGTCGGGACGATGATCGACCTCGGCCACCATCTCGGGTTCGAGGTCGTCGCCGAGGGTGTCGAGGAGCGGGGCGCCTCCGAGCGCCTCAGCAGGCTCGGCTGCGACACGGTCCAGGGATTCTCGGTCGGGCGGCCGATGTCGCCCGGAGCGCTCGAGGGATGGCTGCGCGAGCGCGGCGAGCGCGTCATGCGCGCCCGCCGCACCGTGGTCAAGCGGATCGCGGGAGGCGTTCCCGCGGCCTAGATCGGCCTAGTCGCCGTCCCCGAACCCGCCGCGGCCGAAGCCGCGGGACGGGAGGACGTTCGACGACGCGGCCGTCCGGGTGACCGTGAAGCTCGCGCCGTCGGATCCGAGCGCCGAGGGCTGCGCGAGCGGCTGGCGCGCGGCGTTGATCATCGTCAGCGCCTGGCCGTTCGCCTGCGCGATCGTCAGCGTCTTCCCGTTCGCCGTCGCCGTCGCGTCGGTGAAGCGCACCGACCCGAAGTCGTCGAGCGGGAGGATCCGCGGCCCGCCGCTGGGGGCTTCCTCGACCCACTCGGCGGAGGAGTTCGTCGAGGCGTACGTGACCGTCGTGCTGTAGTCGCGGCCGGTCGTGGTGTCCTTCAGCGACACCAGCCAGTCGCTGCCCTGCTGCTGCGTGATCGTCACCGTGACGCTGTCGCCCGGCGAGACCGTCAGCGGGACGATCTGCTGCGAGCGCGGGAGGAGCTCGATCCACGCGTCGTAGCGGGCCGAGCCGCGGCCCGTGATGGTCGCCTCGGTCCCGGCCTGGATGAGGTCGTGCGAGGCGACGCCGCCGATGCCCACCCACGTCGCGTCGGCGCCCCCGGTGCTCGTCTTGGGGTCGGGCACGGTCCACGTGCCGGTCACCGAGGTGAACGTCCCGCCGGTCGCGGCGTAGCCGGACCAGTTGGACGACGTGTTGCGCCCGGGGCTGATGGGGGCGATGTTCGGGTCGGGGGCGGTCGGCTGGGTCGAGCCGGTGCCGCTCTGGCCGGGCTGGTCGTCGCCGCTGACGACCCACTTGCCGTTCTGGAGGACGAGCGTGTAGTCGTTCTGGTCGGTGCTCCGGTCGGTCGAGCCGTCGGAGAAGGTCGACTGCCACGTCTCATACGTCGTCGCCTTCGCGTTGCTGCCGCTCACCGAGATCGTGCCCCAGCGGAGGTTCACCAGCTTGATGCTCGTGATGCCCGCGGAGGTGAGCTGCTCGTTCGTCTGCACGAGGTCCTGGTAGTGCGAGGTCGTCGCCGTGTCACGCATGACGCTCGGGTCGTTGTTGGCGATCGCCTGCGCCTGCTCGTCGTTCGCCTTCTGGATGACGGCCTTGATCGCCGCGGTCGCCGCGTTCGAGTTCTGCGACGCGCGCGAGGTCTGCCCCAACACGGCGACGGCGGGCGACGGGAGGGAGATGCCGCCACGGCCCGCGGCGCCCATGACGGAGGCGCCGACGATCGCGCCGATCGCGACCGCGGCGACGAGCCGGCCGAGCTCCGACCAGGGCGAGGAGCGGCGAGGAGCGGTCCGCGGCGCCGGCGGGAACGCGGGGGCCGGCGCCGGCGCGGACGGCTCCGTGGAGGAGGTAGGGGGGTGGTCGTTCATGTGGTCCATCTCGTTCTCGTTCATGTACGCAGAGACTCCGGCAGGAGATGCGCCAACGGGTGAGAGGGCGCTAAGAGCTAACGGAACGATCGCTTTCTTAAGCGCCTCTTAGCGCGCGTCTCCCATCATGGGGGCGTGCCTGCGGCTCAGACGGCGGTGGTCGTTGACGCGCCCGCGCGCCCGGAGCGCGCCGGACCCGGCGGCGGAGCCATCGCCCTCCTGTTCCTGGGGAACGCCGCGGTCATCTTCCTGCTCTGGCTGAGGGCGACCGGATCCGCGCCGGTCAACAGCTCGGCGGACGAGCTCAACCAGATCGGGCGCATCACCGCGCTCCTGGGGACGTACCTCGTCCTGTGGCAGCTCCTCTTCATGTCACGCATCCCCTGGCTCGAGCGCTCCCTCGGGATGGAGACGCTCATGGGGCTGCACCGCTGGAACGGGTACGCCGCCCTGGTGCTCCTCCTCGGGCACGCGGTGACGCAGACGATGGGCTACGCGAGCACGGCGAAGATCTCCTTCGTCGCCCAGCTCGTCGACTTCGCGCAGCACTACGACGGCCTCCTCGCGGCGATGGTCGCGCTCGTCCTCCTCGTCGCCGTCACGGTCCTCTCCATCGCCATCGTCCGCCGGCACATGGCGTACGAGACGTGGTACTTCGTCCACCTCTACGCGTACCTCGCCGTCCTCCTCGCCTTCGGCCACGAGCTCGCGACCGGCTCCGACTTCCTCGGGAACCCCGTCTTCGTGTGGTACTGGTGGGCGCTCTACATCGCCGTCGGCGCGACGCTCCTCTACTACCGGCTCCTCGCGCCGCTGCGCCTGTACGCCCGGCACCGCTTCCGCGTCGAGCGTGTCGAGCGCGAGGGGAACAAGGCGCTCTCGCTCTACGTCGGCGGGCGCGACCTCGCCGCGTTCGCGTTCGAGCCGGGGCAGTTCGCGGTGTGGCGCTTCCTCGACGGCCGGCGCTGGTGGGAGGCGCACCCCTTCACGCTCTCGCTCCCGCCGAACGGCAAGCACCTGCGCCTGACGGTGAAGAAGAGCGGCGACTTCACGACGTCGATGAGCTCCGTCCGCGTCGGGACGCCCGTCCTCCTCGAGGGCCCCTTCGGCCGCTTCACGAGCGCCGCGGCGCTGCGCGACAAGGCGCTCCTCGTCGCCGGCGGGATCGGCATCACGCCCCTCCGCGTCCTCGCCGAGGACCTCGCCGAGCAGGGCCTCGACGTGCGCCTCCTCTACCGCGCGCGGCGCAGCGCCGACGTCGCCCTCCGGAGCGAGCTCGAGCGCCTCAGCGAGGAGCACGGCGTGCGCGTCGACTACCTGCTGAGCGACCGCGACACGGGGGGCCGCCGCGGCGGCGACTGGCTCCGCGCGCAGAACCTGGCGCGGCTCGTGCCCGACCTCGTCGAGCGTGAGATCTACGTCTGCGGGCCGGCGGGCATGATGGACGCCGTACGGGCGTCGCTGCGGCAGCTCGAGATCCCGTACCGCCAGATCCATACGGAGGTATTCCGCTTCTGATGAAGAGAGCCCTGAGCGCCCTGGCCGCGACCGTCGCCGGCGTCGCGTTCCTCGCGGGGTACAAGGCGACGCCCGCGAATGGCGTCGGGCAAGGCGGCGCGACGCCCTCCCCATCGGCGGCGGCCGCGAGCGCCGACCCCGCCGCGGGCAGCGCCGCGGCGCCGACCGCGAGCGCCGCACCGGCGGCGACGAGCCTGCCCGCCGCGGCGGCGGGCGGGCCGTCGCGATCCGTCACGGGCCAGGTCATCGACACGCAGTTCGGCGAGGTGCAGGTGAAGGTCACGCTGTCGGGCAAGCGCATCACCGACGTGCAGGCCCTCCAGCTCCCCTTCGACCGCGCGCGCTCGGCGTACATCAGCCAGGTCGCGGGGCCGATGCTGCGGAGCGAGGTCCTCCAGGCGCAGAGCGCCAACATCGACATCATCTCCGGCGCGACGTACACGAGCATGGCCTACGGCCAGTCCCTCCAGTCCGCGCTCGGCACGAACAACTAGCGGGCCCGAAGGATCCGCGATGCGCCGCGTCCGTGAC
>JAJYLV010000057.1 GCA_021787445.1 Chloroflexota bacterium
TCCGCTCGGCGGCGCCGGCGCGCGCGCGAGCTGCTGCCGCGCGGCGGCGCCGAGGTGCGCGCGGGCGTCGGCGCGGAGCGCGTCCATCTCCGCGAGGCGGTCCTGCGCGGTGACGTAGCCCTGGAGGAAGTAGAGGTCGTGGAGGTCGCGCGCGTAGACGTGGGCGATCCCGAGGTCGTCGCGCACGACCTCGGCCTGCGCGTCGAGCCCGAGGAAGCGGTACTGGCCGTCGATCGTCGGGAGCGGGCGGTAGAAGAGGTCACCCGACAGGACTGAGACGGTCGCCGCCGCGAACAGGGCGACGACGACGATCACGCCGGCGACGCGTCGCACCGTCAGGACGCGTCGTCGACGAGCACCGCGATGAGCGCCCCGCTCTCCACCTTCGTGCCGGCGCGCGCCGCGACGCGCTGCACCGTCCCGCGCGCCGGAGCGCGCAGCTCGTTCTCCATCTTCATCGCCTCGAGCGTCGCGAGCGCCGCATCGCGCTCGACGACGTCGCCCTCGCTCACGTGCACCGCCTTGAGGAGCCCCGGCATGGGCGCGCGCACCTCGTGACGCCCGCCGGCGGCGGCGGCGCGGTCGCGCCGCGCCGCGAGCGCTCGCTCGTCGGCCACGGCGACGGCGACCTCGACGCCGTCGACCTGCATCCGCGGAGGGTCGCCCCCCAGCAGAGCGACCTCGCGCGAGCCGCCCGCGACGACGACCGACCACAGGCGCCGCGGGACGATCTCGCGCACGTCGTGCGCGACGACGCGGCCCTCGACGAGCATCCGCCCCTCGGGCGACGTCTCGAGGCGGACCGTCCGCCCGCCGACGCGGACCGCGTACCTCACTCGACGGCCTCGGCGCGCGCCGCGCTCGCCCAGAGGCTGCGCGCGGGATCCGCGGCGGAGCGCGGAGCGGCGGCCCGCGCGGCGAGGACCGCCGCGATCGCGGCAGCCGTCGCCTGCGCCTCGCCGAGCTCGGGCTCGGGGAGCGGCCAGTGCTCCGCGACGTAGCCCGTGTCGTAGCGGCCGGCGACGAAGTCCGGCTCGTCGAACACCAGCGCGTGGAACGGCAGCGTGGTCGGCGGGCCGCCCACGATCGTCTCGCGCAGCGCGCGCCGCATCCGCGCGAGCGCCTCCGCGCGGTCGCGCCCGTGCGCCACGAGCTTCGCGACGAGCGGGTCGTACTCGTCGGGCACGTGCGTCCCCGGCTCGAGCGCGGAGTCGACGCGGATCCCCGGGCCGGACGGGAACCGCAGGAGGTCGATGCGCCCGCCCGCGGGGAGGAAGCCCGCGCGCGCGTTCTCGGCGGTGACGCGGCACTCGATCGCCGCGCCGCGCCGCACGAGCTCGTCCTGCGCGAAGGGGATGCGCTCCCCCGCCGCCACCCGCAGCTGGAGCGCGACCAGGTCCAGCCCGGTCACCAGCTCGGTCACCGGGTGCTCCACCTGGAGCCGCGTGTTCACCTCGAGGAACACGAAGGCGCCGTCGGGGGCGACGAGGAACTCGCACGTCCCGGCGTTGACGTAGCCGGCCGCGCTCGCGATGCGCAGCGCAGCCTCGGCGAGGCGTGCGCGCAGCCCCTCGTCGACCGAGGGCCCCGGGGTCTCCTCGATGAGCTTCTGGTGACGACGCTGCACGCTGCAGTCGCGCTCGCCCAGCCAGCGCACGCCGCCGGCCTGGTCCGCGAGGATCTGCATCTCGACGTGGCGGCCGTGCTCGATGTACCGCTCGATGAGGAGCGCCGGAGCGCCGAACGCCGTCTGCGCCTCGCCCGTCGCGCCGCGCCACGCGTCCGCGAGCTCCTCGGCGCGCCGCACGATGCGCATGCCCTTGCCCCCGCCGCCGCCCGCGGGCTTGAGCAGGACGGGGTAGCCGACGCGCTCGCACGCTCCCCGCGCCTCCGCGACGTCCGTGACCGGATCCATCGTCCCCTGCGCGATGGGGACGCCGACCGACGCCGCTATGCGCCGCGCCTCCGTCTTCGATCCGAGCGAGCGCTGCACCCGCGCCGGCGGCCCGACGAAGACGATCCCCGCGTCGGCGACGGCCTGCGCGAAGTCCGCGTTCTCCGACAGGAAGCCGTAGCCCGGATGGATCGCGTCGCACCCGGTGCGCTTCGCCGTCGCCACGATCCGCTCGATGCGCAGGTAGGAGTCGCCCGGCGGCGCCGTTCCGATGAGGAACGCCTCGTCGGCCAGCCGCACGTGCATCGCCGTGCGGTCGACGTCGCTGTACACGGCGACCGTGCGGATGCCCATCTCGCGGCACGTGCGTATGACGCGCACCGCGATCTCGCCTCGATTCGCTATCAGGACCTTCTGGAACATCAGGTGAACGGACGCTACGGCGCTAGCCGGCGAGTGCGAGGGCGGGTGATGTCGTGCGGGCGGCGGCGCGATCTCGCGAGAGGAGGAAGCGACGACGCGGGCAGTGACGGGGTACGAACGAGTAGGAGGCGGCAGGAGCGACCTCGAGCGAGATGCGACGCCGCCCAGCCGGGTGCGTCACCCGCCCGAGCACTCGACACCACTCACAGCGGTATGTTCCCGTGCTTCTTCTTCGGGTCCTGCACGCGCTTCCCCGCGAGCGAGCGCAAGGCCGCGATGAGGCGCGGGCGCGTCTCGTGCGGCTCGATGACGTCGTCGATGTACCCGCGCGACGCCGCCACGTACGGGTTCGCGAAGCGCTTCGTGTATTCCTGCACCAGCTCGGCGCGGCGCGCGCTCTTGTCCTTCGCCCTGCCGATCTCGTCGCGGTAGAGGATGTTGACCGCTCCCTCCGGGCCCATGACCGCGATCTCCGCCGTGGGCCAGGCGACGTTGTAGTCGCCGCGGATGTGCTTGCTCGACATGACGTCGTACGCGCCGCCGTACGCCTTGCGCGTGATCACGGTGAGCTTCGGCACCGTCGCCTCGGCGTAGGCGAAGAGGAGCTTCGCGCCGCTGCGGATGATCCCGCCGTGCTCCTGCGCGACGCCAGGGAGGAAGCCCGGCACGTCGACGAACGTGACGAGCGGGACGTTGAAGGCGTCGCAGAAGCGGACGAAGCGCGCGGCCTTCGTCGAGGCGTCGATGTCGAGGACGCCGGCGAGGACCATCGGCTGCTGAGCGACGACGCCGACCGTCCGCCCGTCGAGGCGCGCGAAGGCGCAGATGACGTTCTGGGCCCAGCCCTCGTGCACGGCGAGGACCGCACCGTCGTCGACGACGCGGCGGACGACGTCGTTCATGTCGTACGCCTTCGTTGTGGATGGCGGAACGACGCGGTCGAGGTCGGGGTCGGCGCGGTCGGGCGGATCCGTCGTCGGGACTAGCGGCGCCGGGTCGAGGTTGTTGGACGGCAGATAGCCGAGGAGGCGGCGGACGAGAAGGAGGCACTGGACCTCGTCGTCCGTCTCGAAGTGGGCGACGCCGCTCTTCTGCGCGTGGACGTCGGCGCCGCCGAGGCCGTCGAAGGTGACGTCCTCGTGGGTCACCGTCTTCACGACGTCCGGGCCGGTCACGAACATATAAGAGGTATCGCGGACCATGACGACGAAGTCGGTGATGGCCGGCGAGTAGACGGCGCCGCCCGCGCAGGGGCCCATGACCGCCGAGATCTGCGGCACGACGCCCGAGGCGAGGACGTTCCGGAGGAACACGTCGGCGTAGCCGCCGAGCGAGACGACGCCCTCCTGGATCCGCGCTCCGCCGGAATCGTTGAGGCCGACGATCGGTGCGCCGTTCCGCATCGCGAGATCCATGACCTTCACGATCTTCGCCGCGTGCGCCTCGGAGAGGGAGCCGCCGAAGACGGTGAAGTCCTGGGCGAACACGTAGACGAGGCGGCCGTCGACGTGGCCGAAGCCGGTGACGACGCCGTCGCCGAGGATCTCCTCCTCTTCCGAGATGAGCTCGTTGGGGCGGCCGCGGACGAACTGATCGAGCTCGACGAAGGTGCCCTCGTCGAGGAGGAGGTCGAGCCGCTCGCGCGCCGTCATCTTCCCCTTGGCGTGCTGCTGCTCGATCCTCCGCTCGCCGCCGCCGCTCAGCGCCCGCGCGCGCATCGACGCGAGGTGCTCGTCCGCCTTCAACGACGCGAGGATACGTGCAGCGCGTCGCGCGCGTCGCGCGCCGATCAGCCCCCCGCCCGCGCCTCCACGGCGTTCCTCCGCGCCAGGCGGTAGCCCACCGTCCGCACGTTCTCGACCGTGAGGTCGCTTCCCGCGGCCTCGAGCTTCGCGCGCAGCCGGTACATGGGCCCGCGCACGAGATCGCGGTCGGCACGTCCGCCGCGCCATCCCGCGCGCAGGAGATCGGCGATCGTGACGAGGCCGCCTCGACTTAGGGATGCGAAGAGCGCGAACTCGACGGGCGTGAGGTCGAGGAGGCTTCCGTTCACGCGCGCCTCGTACGTCCGTAGGTCCACGACGACGTCGTCGAGCCGCAGGTGTGGTCCCGCACGCCGGAGCACCGCGCGGACGCGTCCGATCAGCTCCTCCTTCGCGAATGGCTTCGTGACGTAGTCCTCGGCGCCCATCTCGAGGAAGCGCGCGACGTCGCGCGCATCGCGGCGACCGGTGACGACGACGATCGGGATGCCGTGCTCCTCGATCGCGCGATACACCTCCTCGCCCGAGATGCTCGGCAGCCCCAAGTCGAGGAGGACGAGATCCGGCAGGTCGGCCCGCATCCGGCGCAGCGCGCTCTCCCCGTCGTACGCGATCGCGACCTCGTAGCCGGCCTCGCCCAGGAAGAGCGCCATCATGCCGACGAGCGACCGCTCGTCCTCCACGATGAGGACGCGCGCCGCGCGCTCGACCGCCGCATCGAGCTCGCCCATCGGCGCGAGGCTAGGCGGCGACCACCCCGATCACCATTCCGCGAACGTCGCGCGACGGTAGCGGAGGGGTGACGGGCGGGCGCGTTCCCCGGCACCGGATCGCAGCCCACCAGCCACATCGATCGCACGCGTCCGCCGCGCGCGTGCCACTGACCGCGGAGCTCCCCGCCCGTAGCGTCGGCGCATCACAGGGACAGGGAGGCCACCATGGCCACGGACACACCCCCTCCGACGGCGGGGATGAAGAAGACCCTCGGACTGACCGGCGTGACCGTGAACGCGATGGCGCTCATCGCGCCGGGCGCGTTCCTCTGGATCACCTACCAGGTCCAGGCAGCGCAGACGCTCCCCGGCTCCGGCGCGTCCACGGCGCTGGACATGTTCCCCGGCATCGTCTTCGCGCTCGTCCTCGCCTTCTTCACCGCGTTCTCGTACTCGGAGCTGGCCCGGATCTATCCCGAGGCGGGGACCGGGAGCTGCTACTACTTCGCCGAGCGGTCGTTCCTCGACAAGCTCAACGCGGCCCACCACCGCTGGGCGCGCCCGGCGAAGCTGGCCACGGGATGGGCGGCCCACCTCTTCTACTGGGTCTACCCCGGCGTGATGGTCTCGTTCATGGCGATCCTCGTGTCATACCTCCTCCAGCAGTTCGGCCTGAACATCGGGATGATCGGGCAGCTCGTCGTCGCCGGCGTTTTCTCGATCCTCGTCGGCTTCATCGCGATCCGCGGGGTCACGGGCTCGACGACGACCTCGCTCGTCATCAACGTCATCCAGCTCGTCACGCTCGTCGGCTTCTCCGCCGTCGCGGTCGCGTACCGCATGCTGAACCCCGACCACGCGACGTTCGCTTTCGCGAGCGCGCCCGCGGTCGTCCTGCCGAAGGACCTGTTCAGCGTGTTCTCGCAGGCGACGATCGCCATCCTCATCCTCGTCGGCTTCGAATCGGCGACCGCGTTCGGCGCCGAGGCGAAGAACGCGAAGCGCGACGTCCCCCGCGCCGTCATCCTCGCCCTCGTCATCCAGGGCCTCTTCGCGTACCTCATCGAGTACTTCGCCGCGAACGACGCGCTTTCCGACAAGCTCGTCGGGACGGATGCCGCGGGCAAAGCCATCAGCGGGATGACCGCGGCGGCGGCGTCGAGCGCGCCCATCGGCGACCTCATCAAGCAGATCGGGGACACGATGCTCGGAGGGCTCGGGTTCCCGCTCATGGTCGTCGTGGCGGTCACGGTCGCGCTCGCGATCCTCGGGACGACGCTCTCCGCGATGAACACCGGCGTCCGCATCACCTACGCGATGGCGCAGGACGAGGAGATGCCCGGCCTGCTCGGCCTCCTCCACGGACGGTTCGCGACGCCCCACATCGCGGTCGTCGTCCTCGTGATCGTCTCCGGCCTGATCGGGATGATCGGGACGCTCTCCGTGGTCACCCTCACGGGCATCACCCTCGCATCGAACTTCGGGACCTTCGTCCTCTACGCGCTCACGTGCCTCATCGCGGTGAACGCCTTCCTCGGCCGCGCCGACTTCCGCTTCGTCAAGCACGCGGTCGTCCCGATCCTCGGGTTCCTGGCGAACATGGTCATGCTCATCACGATCTTCGCGCTCGGCTTCATGGGCGGCGGCGACTCGCAAACGGAGTCGTTCATGGCGCTCGGGTTCGCCGGGGTCTGGCTAGTCGCGAGCGTCGCGTACGTCGCGCTCCGCCGAAGGCCCCCCGCGCGAGCCGTCCCGGAACGGACCACTGCCTGAGGTCCCCCTCACCTCCACCCGGGCCGGGGGATGCCACCGGATCCCCCGGCCCGACGCGCGCGGCTAGCCTGTCGTGATCGAGCTCGACGTCGCGACGGCCTCGGAGACCGGACCTCGCCCGACGAATGAGGATCACGTCGCCTGGCGCCTGCCGGAGGATCCGCTGCTTCGCGAGCGCAAGGGCGGGCTCTTCGTGCTCGCGGACGGGGTCGGCGGGCACGCGTCGGGGGAGGTCGCGAGCGCGACGGCGGCCGCGACCCTCCTCGAGGAGTACTTCTCCCCCTCCAACCACGCCCGGGTCGAGCCCGCGCTGCAGCGGGCGATGCAGGCCGCGAACATGCGCGTCTACGAAATGGCGGAGCGCGACCACCACCTGGGCGGGATGCAGACGACGCTCGACGGGCTCGCGGTGACGGACGCGGGAGCCTACGTCGCGCACGTCGGCGACGGCCGCTGCTACCACTGGCGCGACGGGGCCATCCGGCAGCTGACGTTCGACCACTCCGAGGTCTCCGAGCTGGTGCGGCTGCGCCTGGTCAAGCGCGAGAAGCTGCGGACGCATCCGCGCCGGAGCATCCTCACGCGCACCTGCGGTGCCCAGCTCATGCTGCGACCGGACTTCCTGCGCCAGCCTCTCCGCGCCGGCGACCGTTTCCTCCTCTGCACCGACGGGCTGTGGGCGGCGCTCGAGGACGACGAGATCGCGCGGGATCTCGGCTCACCTTCCGCGGCGGACGCATGCGGGGAGCTCGTCGCGACCGCGCTCCGCGCGGGGACCGACGACAACGTGAGCGCGGCGGTCGTCGAGGTCCTCGCCGTCGCACCGACGCCGGCGCAGCCGCGCTGGCGGCCATCCTTCTTCGGGCGGGCGAGCTAGTGCTGCAGTACGAGGTCGGCCAGCTCATCGACGGCCGCTACGAGGTGCTCGGCACGCTCGGGCAGGGCGGCATGGGCGCGAGCTTCCGCGCGCGGGACCGCTCCACCGGCCGCGAGGTCGTCGTGAAGATCCCGAGCATCGCGCTCATCGGCGATCCCGGCACGTATAGCCGCTATCAGCGCGAGCTGGAGATCGCGCGCCGGCTCGCGCACCCGCGGCTGCAGAACCTCGTCGCGTCGGGCCAGCTACCGGGCGGCGCCCCGTACATGGTGCTCGAGTACCACCAGGGCCGGTCGTTCCGCGAGGTCCTCTCCGAGCGGGGCCCGCTCCCGATCGACGAGTGCGTGTCGCTCGCGGCGCAGCTCGCCGAGACGATGGAGCACGTCCACGAGAACGGCGTCGTCCACCGCGACCTCAAGCCCGAGAACCTCCTCCTCGCGCCGAGCGGCGACCTCGTCGTGCTCGACTTCGGCATCGCCTTCCTCCAAGGCGCGCGCCGGCTCACGTTCCACCGGCTCACGTCGAGCGTCGGGACGCCGGACTACATGGCGCCGGAGCAGGTGAGCGGCGAGCGCGGCGACGCGCGGACCGACGTCTACGCGATCGGCGCGATCCTCTACGAGATGCTGACCGGCCGGCCGCCCTTCCAGGGCGACAACGCGCTCGCGGTCATGGGGCAGCGCCTGACGAGCGACCCGCGCCCGCCGCGCGAGCTGCGGCCGGAGGTCTCGCCGCAGCTCGACACCGTCGTGCGCCGTGCGCTGCGCCGGGACCGCGCCGAGCGCTATGGGTCCGCGGCGGCGCTCCGCGAGGACCTGCTCCACCTCGACGCGGTCGAGCCGGACGAGCCCGGCCCCGCGACGCACCTCGGGTACGCGCCGCGCGGCGACCTTCCGCGGCCCCGTACGATCGCGCTCATCCTGGTCGTCGTGTTCGGCGCCCTCGGCGCGGTCGGCGTCCTCGCGGAGCTCGTGCATCGCGCGCAAGGAGGTCAGTGATGGTCAGCGTCGACCGGCTCGAAGCGGAAGGCGTCGGATCCGTGCAGCTCCAGTTCACCGACGTGCCCGGCGCGGTCAAGAGCGTCACCATCCCCGTCGGGCGTCTCGCGGCCGTCCTCGAGGAGGGCCTGTGGTTCGACGGCTCCTCCGTGGAGGGCCTGGCGCGCGTCGCCGAGAGCGACCTCTACCTGCGCCCCGACCCGTCGACGCTCGCGATCCTGCCGTGGGAGCGGCGCCCGACCGCGCGGCTCATCTGCGACCTGTACCAGCCGGACGGGACGCCGTTCACGGCGGACCCGCGCCGCGCGCTCCGTTCGGCGCTCGACGACGCCAGGGATCTCGGCTTCGTCTACCGGGTCGCCTGCGAGCTCGAGTTCTCGATCTTCCACGCGCCCGCCGACGGAGAGCGCGCGCTGCGGCCGATCGACAGCGGCGGCTACTTCGAGGTGACGGAGGACCGCGCGGAAGAGGTCTGCCGCGCGGCGACGGGCGCCCTCGCGGCGCTCGGGTTCGCCGTGGAGATGACGCATCACGAGGTCGCGCCGGGACAGCATGAGATCGACCTCGCCGTCGCCGGCGCGCTCGAGCTCGCCGACGCCCTCGTCGCGCTCAAGACGGCGCTCCGCGTTTACGGGCGGCGCGACGGCCTTCTCGTCAGCTTCATGCCGAAGCCGATCGAGAACAAGAGCGGGTCCGGCCTGCACATCCAGCAGGTCCTCGTCGAGCGCGCGAGCGGGCGCGACGCCTTCTTCGATCCGGACCACGCGTACCAGCTGTCGGCCGCGGGGCGGCGGTTCGTCGCCGGGCAGCTCGCGCACGCGCGCGCGATGTGCGCGGTCGTGGCGCCGCTCGTGAACTCGTACAAGCGGCTCATGGGCGGGAACGAAGCACCCGCGCACATCACCTGGGCGCGCACGAGCCGCGGCGCGCTCATCCGAGTGCCGAACGCGACCGCGGGCCACCCGACGCTCGTCGAGCTGCGCGCGCCCGACCCGAGCTGCAACCCCTACCTCGCGCTCGCGGTCATGCTGCGCACCGGCCTCGACGGGGTCGCGAGCGAGCTCGAGCTCCCCGAGCCCATCGAGGAGCCGCTCGTGCGCGAGCCGCGGCACGCCGAGGGCGAGCCGATCGCCGACGTGCTCCCCGGCACGCTCGCCGAGGCGTGCGAGGCGCTCGCCTGGGATCCGGTCGTGCGCGACGCGCTCGGCCAGCCGATCTACGAGCGCTTCCTGGCGGCCAAGGAGCGCGAGTGGGCCGAGCACAGCGCGCACGTCAGCGAGTGGGAGCTGCGGCGGTACCTCGAGGGCGCCTAGGAGCCGGAGGGAACCGGGGCGGCCTGTAGAGCGTCCTATCCGCAGACCCATCGCTCTCCGGAGGTCGCCATGCTCAGCACCTTCCAGAAGGCGGTCCTCGGCACCATCGCCGGCGCCGCCCTCCTCATCGCGCTCGTCATCGCGGCCAAGGCGCCCGCGCCGACGGCCCTCGCCGCCGGTGGTCCCGGCGGCGGCGCGACCTACGCGCTGCCCGTGACCGGCGGGGGCGCGATCTCGCCGGGCCTGGTCACGACCGGCGACGGCACCGCCAAGGTGAAGCCGGACGTGGCGATCATCACCGTCGGCGCCGTCGCGCAGGCGGCGACCGCGGCGGATGCCCAGGCGCAGGTCGCCCAGCGCGTCGACGCCATCCTCCAGCGCGCGAAGGGCCTCGGCATCGCCGACAAGGACACGCGCAGCGCCGGGTACACGATCCAGCCGCAGTACGCGTACGCGCAGGGGCAGGCGCCGCGGATCACCGGCTACCAGGCGACGCAGCAGATCGAGCTCACCTACCGGAACGTCGACAACGCCGGGAAGGCGCTCGACGCGCTCGTCCAGGGCGACGTCGCGGCCAATACCGTCTCGATCCGCCTGGCCATCGACGACCCGAAGCAGGCTCAGGCCGACGCGCGGATCCAGGCGATCGAGGACGCGCGGTCGAAGGCCGACGCCATGGCGAAGACGGCCGGCGTGACCCTCGGCAAGGTCCTCGCGATCAGCGACCTTTCCGCGAGCACGCCGTCGAGGTCGCTCTTCGGGCCGGTCGCCGCGCCCATGCCCGCGGCCGGCGCACCGTCCTCCCAGGTGCCGGCCGGCGACCTCGACGTCGTCGTCCGCGTGCAGGTGCAGTTCGCGATCCAGTAGCGCTCGCTAGCGGTACACCTCGGGGGCGTGGCGCCACGAGCGCCACGCCGCCATGTCGTGGCTGGGGAAGCAGCGGTCGAGGTCGTCGTTCACCAGCGAGCGGATGAGCGCGAGCGACGCCTTTGCGTCGTCGGGCGCGAGCGCGGGCTCCTCGCCGCGCTCGAGGTTGGCGCGCGTGTTCGCGGCGTCGCCGCAGAGCACGACGCGCCCCGTCTCGGGCAGGTCGAGCACGAGCGACTGATGCCCGACGGCGTGCCCCGGCGTCGGCACGACCTCGACGCCCTTCGCGACGCGGGTGCGACCGCTCACGGGCAGGTAGGTCAGCTCGGGGAGGTCCCAGTACACGCCCGGGAAGCTCTGCCGCCCCTTCGCCGACACGAGGTGATCCGCCTGCACGATGAAGGTCGCGCGCGGGAACGCGCCGTTGTTCCCGGCGTGGTCGAAGTGCAGATGGCTGTTGACGACGATCTGGACGTCGTCCGGCGCGACGCCGGCCGCCTCGAGCCGCCTCACGATCGCGTCCTCGTCGCGCATGACGACCGTCATGTCCTTCAGCGGGCCGAAGGTGGCGTCGGGACGCGCGACGTGGACGGGGTGGAGGCCCGTGTCGAAGAGGATGTTCCCCTCGGGCGTCTTGATGAGCGCGGACCACACCGGCTGCCGGAACATCTCGCTCCCTTCCGCCTCGGGAAGCCAGGGGTGGAACGACCTCTTCACGATGTCCACCGCGCCGGCCTGGAAGAGCATGAGCTCGATGCTCATAGCGCCACGCTAGCGCTCGGGGTCGAGCGTGTGGTCGAGGTGCATCCAGATGACGCGCGAGTAGCGGAAGATGACCGGGACCGCGGCGAGGAACGGCACCACGGCGATGAGCAGTCCCAGCTCGACGTGCCCGGTCACCCACCACAGCAGCAGCGACAGCGCGAGGTAGAGGGCGACGGACAACAGGTAGCTGACGACCATCGCGCCGGTCCAGTAGCCGGGCTCGCGCTCGAAGACGATCCCGCAGGCGGGGCAGCGCTCGTTCATGTCGAGGACGCCGCGGAAGACACGGCCCTCGCGGCAGTGGGGGCAGCGGAGCGCCCGAACCGCTGAGAGCCGCGAGCGCTCAGGCCCCGCGGAGGAGCTCCTCGACCGCGGCGTACGGGTCGACCTCGCGCGCGGCGACGCGGGCGACGGCGCGGCGCACGCCCTCGGCGCCGACGCGCTGCTCGAGCCGCCGCACGAGCGCGTCGCGCAGGAGCGCCTCGACCTCGACGCGCGCGGCGTCGGCGCGGCGGCGCTCGCGCTCG
>JAJYLV010000058.1:0-1319 GCA_021787445.1 Chloroflexota bacterium
ACAAGACGTACGCCTTCGTCATCGCCGCGGGCTGCGCCTCGCTCGCGGGCAGCCTGTACGCGTTCGACTTCCACTACCTCGCGCCCGACCTGGTGAGCACGCCGCGCTCCCTCGAGCTCGTCACGATGCTCGTCGTCGGCGGGCAGGGCACGCTCGTCGGACCGCTCCTCGGCGCCGTCGTGCTCACGCTCCTCCCCGCGGTCGTCCAGCCGCTCGCGGCGTACAAGACGGTCGTCGAGGGAGCGCTCCTCGTCGCCGTCCTCCTGTACGTGCCCGGCGGGCTCGCGGGGATCCTTGCCTGGCGCCCGCGCTTCCGCCGCCGCGCGCTCGCGGCAGCGCCGGCGGCGCCGCGATGACCGGCGCGCTCGTGGCCAAGGGCCTCGTCCGCTCGTTCGGCGGGATCCGCGCCGTGCGCGGGGTCGACCTGCGCGTCGACGAAGGCTCGATCACGGCGATCATCGGCCCCAACGGCGCCGGGAAGACGACGCTCTTCAACCTCCTCACCGCGCTCGTGCCGCCCGACTCAGGGACGGCCGAGCTCTTCGGCGAGCCCATCGTCGGCCTCGACGCGGCGGTTATCGCGCGCCGCGGCCTCGTGCGCACGTTCCAGACGGCGCGCGTGCTCCCCGGCCTCACGACGCTCGAGAACGCGCTCGTCGGGGCGCACCGGCGCGTGCGCTCCTCGCTTGGCGCGCAGGCGGTGCGCCTCGGCCGCGCGAGCGCCGAGGAGCGCGAGCTCGCGCGCGAGGCGCGTACGCTCCTCGAGACCGTGGGGCTCGCGTCACGCGCGGACGACGCGGCGACCGACCTTCCCGCGGGGTCGCAGAAGCTGCTCGAGCTCGTGCGCGCGCTCATGGCCGCGCCGCGCGTCCTCCTGCTCGACGAGCCGGCGGCCGGATCGAACGACGCGGAGGTGCGCGAGCTCGCCGGGGTGCTCCGCGCGACGCGCGATGCGGGCATCACGCTCGTCGTCGTCGAGCACAACATGTCGCTCGTCATGGACCTGGCCGACCAGGTCGTCTGCCTCGACCTCGGCGCGGTCATCTGCGCGGGCCCGCCCGCGGCCGTGCAGGCCGACCGCCGCGTCATCGACGCCTACCTGGGACAGGCCACGTGACCGGCGAGGGCGGCGCCGCGCTCGCGGTCCACGGGGTGCGCGCCGGGTACGGGCGGATCGAGATCCTCCACGGCATCGACCTCGACGTCGCCGCGGGCTCGATCGTGGCGGTCGTCGGCGCGAACGGCGCGGGCAAGTCGACGCTCCTCAAGTGCGTGTCCGGGCTGGTGCGCCCGCACGCCGGCGAGCTGTGACGCCTCGT
>JAJYLV010000058.1:1329-11828 GCA_021787445.1 Chloroflexota bacterium
GTCGCCGACCGTGATCGTGCGTCTAGGCGTCGCGCACGTCCCCGAGCGGCGGCAGGTGTTCGCGGAGCAGTCCGTCGGCGACAATCTGCGGCTCGGCGCGTACACGCTCGGCCTCGGACGGCGCGCCCTCGACGAGCGCATCGACGAGGTGGCGGCGCGCTTCCCCGCGCTGCGCGACCGCCTCCACGACGAGGCGTCACAGCTCTCCGGCGGACAGCAGCAGATGCTCGCGATCGCGCGCGGCCTCATGCTGCGCCCGCGCCTCCTCATGCTCGACGAGCCGTCGCTCGGGCTCGCGCCGCTCCTGGTGAAGGAGATCTTCGACGTCGTCGTGCGGCTGCGCGACGACGGCGTCGCGGTCCTCCTCGTGGAGCAGAACGCGCGCGGCTCGCTCGCGATCGCCGACCGCGCCTACGTGCTCGAGAGCGGCGCCGTCGCCCTCAGCGGCACCGGTCGCGAGCTCCTCGACCACCCCGGCGTCGTCGAGCGGTACCTCGGGATCGGCCCGGCGCGCGACGCCGGCGAGGACCCACGCCGCGCCGCGCTGGCGCGCGCCTTGCGCGACATCGTGGGGTGAGCACCGCACGGCGTCCGCGCGTCCTCATCCTCGGCGGAGGCTTCGGCGGGCTGCACCTCGTCCGGCACCTCGAGCGGCGGCTCGGCCGCGGCGAGGCCGACGTCGCGCTCGTCGACCGCTCCAACTACTCGCTCTTCACCCCACTGCTCTACCAGGTCGCGACCGGCGAGCTCCCCCCGCACGCCGTCGCGTATCCGCTGCGCGTGCCGCTCGCGCGCGCCGGCTTCCGGTTCGTGCGGACGGAGGTGGAAGCGATCGACGTCGAGGCGCACGCGGTGCGCACCGCCGACGGCGACCTCGCCTACGACGTCCTCGTCGTCGCGCTCGGGAGCGAGACGAACGACTACGGCATCCCCGGCGTCGCGGAGCACGCCGTCTCGCTCAAGTGGATGGAGGACGGGCGCAGCGTGCGCCATCGCATCCTGTCGACCTTCGAGGCCGCGGCGATCGAGCGCAGCGCGGAGAGACGGCGCGAGATGCTCTCCTTCGTCGTCGCCGGCGCGGGGCCGGTCGGCGTCGAGCTGTCGGCGTCGATGCGCGACCTCATCGACCACACGCTCCGGGGGATCTACCCGACGATCGACGTCAGGCGCGAGCCCTCGATCACGCTCGTCGACGGCGCGGACCGCATCCTGCCGGCGATGGACGCGCGCCTCGCGGCGATCGCCGCGCGACGCCTCGATCGCCTCGGCGTGCGGATGCTCGTACGGACCGTCGTTTCCGAGATCGGCCCGACGTCCGTGCGCACGAAGGACGGACGCACGCTCCCCGCGCACACCGCTATCTGGGCGGCCGGCGTGCGCTCGATACCCGTCGTCGCGCAGGCTGCGCTGCCGCACGACGCGCACGGCCGGATCGTCGCCGACGCGTTCTTCCGCGCCGGCGGCCGCGACGATGTCCTCGCCTTCGGCGACGCCGCCCACGTCGAGCACGACGGGAAGGCGCTCCCGCAGCTCGCGCAGGTCGCGGTCCTCGAGGCGCCCGCGGTCGCCGAGAACGTCGCGCGGCTGCTGCGGCGCGAGCCGCTCCGCCCCTACCGCTACCGGCGGAAAGGCGACCTCATCGCGCTCGGCCGCACGAGCGCCGCGGCGGAGCTCGTGCGGCCCGTCCACGTCGTGCTCTCGGGCCTCCCGGCGTGGACGGTGTGGCGGACGAACTACCTCATTCAGCTCGTCGGCGTGCGCAACCGGGGGACGCTGCTCGTGGAGTGGCTGCTCTCCTACTTCTCGCGCCGCATCGTCACGGACATCAGCTAAGCACCGCGGGCCGGAGGCGTGCCGCCCTCCTCGCGGGCGCACGCGCACGACGTTGGATGCATCCGCGCCGCCCTTCGCTAGGCGGAGCGCAGCTCGAAGACGGGGCCGCTCTCGGCGGCGGCGACGACGGGATCGGGCGGGATGCGGTCGACGTTGCGGACGATCCATTTCGCCACGCCGTCCGTGGCGAGGTAGGGCTCGAGGACGTCGCGGTAGAAGGCGACCCTCTCGTCGCGGTCGAGCTCGCGGGCGGCCACCTCTTCGCGCCTCCCGCCGGAGGTGAGCGTCGCGCGACCGGCGGCGCGCACGTTCTTCGCCCACTCCGTCTCACCGAAGGGGCTGAGCAGCCAGCGCCGGCCGGAGATCTCGGCGACGGCGACCGGCGTCGAGCGCGGCAGTCCGCTCTTCCGGCCGCGGACCGTCAGCAGGACGTCGGGACCCATGGGGATGCCCAGCGCCATGAGAGGCTTCACGAGCGCGTTGAACAGGGGGATCCACGAGGGAACGCGCGTCATGCGCATCCGGCGCCGCTCCCGCTCGTCGAAGCGCAGGTGGACGAAGTCGGACACGTTCCCGAGCGCGCCGACGACGCGCAGGATGCGCGGCACCTCGCGCCGGTCCTCGTCGTGCACGAGACGAGCGTCGACCATGTGGCGGCGGCGGCCCCCCGTCTCGACGACGCACTCGCCCGCTGCGACGACGTTCCGGACCCAGTCCCCGACCCCGTACGTGAGCGCGATGAGGTATCCGTCGGGCGTGCGGAACAGGTTCACCGGCGTGCGGTAGACCTGCCCGGTCCTGCGACCGCGGTGCTCGACCACGCCGAAGCCCGGCGCGAGGCGCGCGAGCGGACCCAGGACGTGGTTCGTCGCGTCCCGGTTGATCCGTGCGATCGATCGCGGGAGAGGCACGGCCCCCATTATTCCACGGCTGAGGAATTATCCGGAAGGCGCGGCTTCCTCGTGCGCGAGCTCGGGGGTGTAGCGCGCGACGAGCGGCGCGAGCCCGGCGATCGCGCCGACCGACGCGACGCACAGGAGCCCGCCGGACACGACGGCGATGACGGGTCCCCAGATCTGGCCGACGACGCCGCCCTCGACCTGGCCGAGCGTCGGGCCGCCGAGGACGAACATCGTGTTGATCGCGTTGAGCCGCCCGCGCAGCGCGTCGGGCGTCTCGAGCTGCACGATCGAGTTGCGGAAGATCGAGCTCACGGTGTCGGCCCCCTGCGCGACGGCGAGGAGGAGGAGCCCGGCGACGAACCCGCCGCTCGGCAGCGCGCCGAAGGCGGCGATGGCGATCCCGAAGATCGCGACCGACACGAGGATCGCCGCTCCCTGGCGCCGCGTGCTCGCCGTCCAGCCCGAGGTCACGGCGACGGCGAGCGCGCCGACGCCGGGCGCCGCGGAGAGGAGGCCGTACCCGAGCGCGCCGACCCGGAAGATCCCCTCGGCGTAGAAGGGCAGGAGGGCGCGCCAGTTCCCGAACAGCGTCGCGAGAAAGTCGAGCGACATCGTCGCGAGGAGGATCCGCTTGGCGCCGAGGTACGCGATGCCCTCGGCGAGCGAGCGCAGCACCGAGGGGTGCTCGACCGGCGGACGTGCCGTCTTGGTCATGAGCGCGATCGTCGCGATGGCCGCGAAGTAGGTCGCGACGTCGATCCAGTACGTCGTCGCGAGGCCGAACGCCGCGATGACGACCCCGGCGAGGGCCGGGCCGGCGATCGCCGCCGTCTGGAACTGCGTCTGGTTCAGCGCGACGGCCGCGGTGATCCGCCGGCGCTCGACCAGCGTCGGGACCAGGGCGGCGCGCGCGGGCGAGTCGAGCGCGCCGAGCCCGCCGCCGATGAACGTGAAGAGGTAGAGGAGCGGCACGGAGACCAGGCCGCTCGCCGTCGTGAGGGCGAGAGCGGCGGAGTTGAGCGTGAGGAGCGTCTGCACGATGAGGAGGAGCCGGCGGCGGTCGGCGCGGTCGGCGATGACGCCGCCGAAGAGGGACAGGGCGATCGTCGGCAGCGCGCTGAAGAGCCCGACGAGGCCGACGGCGAGGGGCGACCCCGTGAGGAGGTAGACCTGGTAGGGGATCGCGACGATGCGCAGCGCGGACCCGGTCTGCGAGACGATCTGCCCCGACCACAGCAGGCGGAACTCGCGCGACTCGCGCAGCGGCGAGACGTCCGGAACGAGCCGCGGCATACGCGGACGAACGCTACTGGTCGGCTTGCGGACCGGTGTCGGGCAGCTCTTCGGCGGGGAAGCCGGCGTCGCGCACCAGGTCGAGCACGCTGAGAGCGTGCGCGCGGTCGCGCGTGTCGACGATGACGTCGAGACCGACGCGGCCGAGCGACGTGTACGGCCCGACGCGGTGGATGCCGACGTGGAGGATGTTGATGCGCGCGTTCGTGAGGATGCCGGTGAGCGCGTGAAGCCGGCCGGGCTGATCGTCGAGCCACGTGCGGAACGCGAGGTAGCGTCCCGCCGACGCGAGACCCTGCTGGATGACCTTTCCGAGAAGGTTGGGGTCGATGTTGCCGCCGCTGATGACGACGCCGACCCGCTTCCCGAGGGGCCCCTCGCTCTCGAGGACCGCGGCGAGCGCCGCCGCGCCGGCGGGCTCGGCGAGGAGCTTGTGGCGCTCGAGGAGGAGCAGCAGGGCGCGCGCGATGGCCTCGTCGGGTACCGTGCGCACCTCGCTCACCGTCTCGAGCGCGAGCGCGAGCGTGCGCTCCGCGGGGCGGCCGACGGCGATGCCGTCGGCGATCGTGCGCGGCGCGACCTCGGTCACCCTCCTCGCCGCGAACGAGCGCGCGAACGCCGGCGCGCCGTCGGACTGCGCGCCGACGAGTCGCACGCCGCGCGCGCTCGTGACGAGTCCGCAGCCCGCGAGGAGGCCGCCGCCGCCGACCGGGACGACGATCGTGTCGAGGGCCGGCTCGTCCGCGAGCATCTCGAGCGCGAGCGTCCCCTGCCCCGCGATGACGTCGTCGTCGTCGAAGGCGTGGACGTACGTCACGCCCTTCTCCTTCGCCAGGCGCAGCGCGATGGCGTGCGACTCGTCGTACGTCATGCCCGACACGACGGCCTCGGCGCCGGCGCGCTGGATGGCGACGAGCTTCGCGAGCGGCACGCTCTCGGGGAGCACGACGTGAGCGGGGACGCCCAGGAGCCGCGCCGCGTGCGCGAGCCCCTGCCCGTGGTTGCCGGCCGACGCGGTGAGGACGCCCTTCGCGCGCCGCGCGGGATCGAGCGACAGGAGCTTGTGGAGCGCGCCGCGCAGCTTGAACGCCCCGGTGTGCTGAAGGTCCTCGAGCTTGAGGTACACGTCGCAGCCGGCCATGCCGGAGAGCGCGTCCGAGCGCTCGAGCGGCGTGCGGCGCACGTAGGGAGCGATGGCGCGCGCGGCCGCTTCGACGGTGGCGACGCCGGGGCGGGACGTGACGGTCATGGAACGATCAGCATACGGGCGTGAGCTCGCCGAACGAGCCCGATCGACTGGCGATCGTGTGCCGCGGACCCGACGAAGTGGGCGCTCTGCACAAGATGACCGGGGTGATCGTGCGTCATGGCGGGAACATCGTGAGCGTCGACATCCTCGAGCACGGTGACCGCAGCGCGGTGCACTTCGAGATCCAGCACATCAGCGATCCCGACGCCCTCGAGCGCGACCTGCGCGCGCTCGACGTCATCGACACGGTCGACCGCGTCCCGAGCATGCTGCAGGTCTACGGAAAGCGGATCATCGTCGTCGGCGGCGGGGCCCAGGTGGGGCAGGTCGCGATCGGCGCGATCTCGGAGGCCGACCGCCACAACATCCGCGGCGAGAAGATCAGCGTCGACACGATCCCCGTCGTCGGCGAGCACCAGCTCGCGGAGGCCGTGCGTGGCGTCGCTCGCCTGCCGCGCGCGGTCGCGCTCGTCCTCGCCGGCGCGCTCATGGGCGGCGAGATCACGGATGCCGTCAAGGAGGTGCGCCGCAGCGGGATCCTCGTGGTGTCGCTGAACATGGCCGGCTCCGCGGCGAAGGAGGCGGACCTCATCGTCAGCGACCCCGTCCAGGCGGGCGTCATGACGGTCATGGCGGTCGCGAGGACGGCGCGCTTCGACATCGAACGGCAGCGCGGCCGCACGTACTGATCGTCGGAAAGGCGGAGAGATGACAGAGGCAGCGTGGCGGGTCCACAAGATCGAGCAGCAGCCGCGCGAGCGGATGATCGCGGGGATCGAGCGGCGCTACCTCTCGGGCGCGCAGACGACGCTCGCGCAGATCTTCTTCCCCAAGGGCGCGCTCGTGCCCGAGCACACGCACCCGAACGAGCAGGTCTCCTTCATCGTGACCGGGTCGGTGCGCTTCACGCTCGGCGGCGACGTCGTCGACGTGAACGCCGGCGAGGTGCTCGTCATCCCGCCGCACATGCCGCACTCCGCCGAGGCGCTCGAGGAGACCTACGACCTCGACTTCTTCAGCCCGAGGCGCGAGGACTGGATCTCGGGCAACGACGCGTACCTGCGGGGGCCCGCCAAGCCGACGCGCTAGTGGAGCCGGGTCGGCTCCGGTGGACCGAAGGGACAGGTCCGCTGCTGCGGCGAGATCGAGACGCGGAGGGTCCGCTTTCCCTCGGAGGTGTCCCGGTCGACGACGACGGTGTGCCCGGCACAGAATGCGGTCTCGCGGCCTCCCGCCGCGCCGCAGCGCGTGCCCCAGTCCGGGCCGCACACCAGGAGGACCGAGCCGTTCCCGGGGGCGAGGACGCGAGCGACCATCGCCGCGAGCCTACTCTCGATGATCGTCCGGATCGCGTCAGGCATGCTTCCGCCGTGGTGAGCGTCGCGCGCCTCGTCGGCGAGCGCCTGCGCGAGGCGGGCGTGCGCTACGTCCTCGGGCACCCGGGCGGCGAGGTCATCGAGCTCATCGAGGGGTTCCGCGAGGCGGGGCTCGAGTTCGTCCTCACGCGGCACGAGACGGCGGCCGCCTTCGCCGCCGAGGCGATGGCCGCCGCGAGCGGGGTGCCGGGCGTGTGCGTGGCGACCCTCGGACCGGGCGCGACGAACCTCACCACGGGCGTCGCGCACGCGTTCCTCGACCGTGGTCCCCTCCTCGTCTTCACCGGGCAGCTCCCGGCCGACCGCTTCGCCATCGCGACGCACCAGAAGCTCGACACCGGCGCGCTCTTCCGGCCCATCACGAAGTGGCAGGCGACGCTCACGCCGGCGAACGCGTCGGCGGTGGTCGAGCGCGCGCTGCGGGTCGCGCTCGCGCATCGCCGCGGCCCCGTCCTCCTCGAGGTGCCGAGCGACGTGCCCAAGCGCGAGGCGCTCGACGTCGCGCTCCCGCGCTTCGTCACGCAGCCGACCCTCGCGATCGACGCCGACGCCGTTCGCGACGCCGTGGCGCGCCTGCGCGAGAGCGCGCGGCCGCTCCTCCTCGCCGGCATGGACGCCAACGACGACGCCGTGGCGGAGCCGCTGCGCCGCTTCGCCGAAGCGTGGTGCGCGCCGATCATGGTCTCGCCGAAGGCGAAGGGGATCGTGCGGGAGGATCACGAGCTCTTCCTCGGGACGCTCGAAGGCCTCGGGACGGCGTACCTGTACGACTACATCGACACCTGCGACCTCGTGATCATGGTCGGCCTCGACCCCGTCGAGCTCGACCGCGACTGGACGGCGAAGGCGCGCGTCGTCCACGTCGGTCCGCTGCCGAACGACGACCGCTACTACGCGAGCGACGTCGAGGTCGTCGGCCGGGTCGACGACGTCCTCGAGCGCCTGCGCCTCGCGGCCGCGCCGCAGCCGAAGCTGAAGCCGGAGGACCTGCGCGCCTTCCGCGACGCGTTCAGCGCGCGCATCCGGCCCGAGCGCGCCACGCTCACCGCGCAGCGCGTGCTCGCCGAGCTCCGCGAGGCGCTCCCCGAGGACGCCCTCGTCACGACGGACGTCGGATACAACAAGGCCGTCACGACGCAGTGCTGGCGCGCCTACCGGCCGCGCACGTTCTTCGTCTCGAACGGCCTCTCCTCGATGGGGTACGGCCTCCCCGCGGCGATCGGCCTCAAGCTCCAGCAGCGCGAGCGCGCGGTCGCGTGCGTCGTCGGCGACGGCGGTCTCGGCATGGTGGCCGCGGAGCTCGAGACGGCGGCGAGGTGCGGCCTCGGGCTCCTCGTCGTCGTGCTCTCCGACGACGCCCTCTCGCAGATCCGCGCGGGCCAGGAGCGCCGCGGGTATCCGGCGACCGGGACGACGTTCCGCGCCGTCGACCACGTCGCGCTCGCGCGCGCGTTCGGGATCGAGGGCGTCGAGGTCTCTACGGTCGACGAGCTGCGCGAGGCGCTCCGCGGCGCCGCGGCGCTGGAGCGGCCGCGGCTCGTCGCCGCGCGCATCGACGCGACCGCGTACGCCGTCTAGGGGGTCAGCCCGCCGGGGACGCCTCCGCCTCGACCTCGGCTTCCTCCTCGGCCGACATCGTGATGCGCGCGGGGAGCGTCGCGCCGACGAACGCGGACGAGAGTCCGACTGCGGCGAAAGCGAGGAAGAGCGACGGAAGTCCCGTCATGTCCGTCGCCAGCGCCGCGGCGGCGGCGATCGACCCGATCATCCCGCCGAAGTACCGGCTCGTCTGCGTCATGCCCGACGCGAGCGACGCGAGCCGCTCGGGGGCGGCGTCGACCGCCGCGATGCGCGTCGCCGGGAAGTTGAGCGCGAGGCCGGCACCCATGATCGGCATGCCGATGAGAAGGACAGCGGGGTCGGCGACCCCGTGGAGGAGGACGGGGAGCGCGAGCCCGACCGCGAGGCAGACGCCACCCAGCGCCGTCGGTACGCGCGCGCCGAAGCGGTCGACGAGCGCGCCGGAGACGGGCGACAGCAGGATGACCGCGATCGACTGCGCGGTGAGGACGACGCCCGTCCGCAGGCTCGCGTCGGGGAGCCCGGCGAGGGCGATGGGGACGGCGATGTAGGTCCCGTACAGGGTGAGATTGGTGAGCCCGATCGTCGCGTTCGCGGTCGTGAAGGGCCGCAGACGGAAGAGGGCCGGAGGCAGCGCGGGGTCGGGCCGGCCCGACTCGTAGCGGAAGAGGAGCACCACGCCCCCGGCGACGGCCGCGAGCAGGACGAACGTCAGCGGATCGGAGATCGCGTTCTCGCGAGTGAGGGACCACCCCGCGACGGAAAGGAGGACGCCGACCGAGAGCGCGCCGACGACGTCGAGCGGCGCGCGGCGGCGCGTGACGTCACGCGGGATGTACGACCAGCCGAGGGCGAGGATCACCGCGACGATGGGGACGTTCACCGCGAAGATCCAGCGCCAGTCGAACGTCGCGAGGAGGCCGCCGAGGACGGGCCCGACGGAGGCGCCGATGCCGCCGAACGCCCCGGAGATGCCGAAGTACGTGCCCGTCCGGCCCGCCGCGGCGTTGCCGCGGAGCAGCCCCATCGCGTTCGGGCTGATCGTGGCGGCGCACAGCGCGATGAGCACGCGGAGGCCGGTCAGCGCCGTGAAGGTCGGCGCGAAGGACGCGACCGCCGAGAGGACCGCGAAGCCGACGAGCGCCGCGAGGAGGACGCGCCGGCGGCCGAAGCGGTCGCCGATCCGCCCGCCGATCGGCTGCAGAGCCGCCATGGCGATGAGGTACGAGGTGACGAGCCAGGCCGCGGCCGCGCGGCCGACCCCGAGGTCGTGCCCGATGGAGGGGAGGGCCACGACGATCATCGTCGAGTTCAGGGGAACGAGGAAGTTGGCGAGCGCGACCGCCACGATGAAGAGGGGGATGCGCGGCATGCACAGGTAGGGTAGGCCGACGGCCCCGATCTGCGGCATCATCTCGCGGGTGAGCCGTCACGAGATCCGCTTCGAGCTGAACGGGGAAGCGCGCACGGCCGAGGTGGAGGCGGACCGTCTGCTCCTCGACCTGCTGCGGGCCGACCTCGGAGCCACCGGCACGAAAGAGGGATGCCGCATCGGCATCTGCGGAACGTGCACAGTGCTCATCGACGGCCGGCCGATCTCGTCGTGCCTCTATCCCGCCGTCTACGCCGACGGGCGAAAGATCCGCACCATCGAGGGGATAGCCTCCGACGGCGGCGAGCTGACGCCGCTGCAGCGCGCGTTCATCGAGCACGGCGGATTCCAGTGCGGCATCTGCACGCCGGGGCAGATCGTGTCGGCGACCGCCCTCCTCGAGGCCCACCCGACGCCGAGCGGCGAGCAGATCGACCGCTGGATGATGGGCAACCTCTGCCGCTGCACCGGGTACGCCGGGATCCGCCGGGCCATCGATGCCGCCGCCGGGACGGCGCGGTGAGCTTCGAGCTCCACCGCCCCCGCTCGCTCGACGAGGCGCTGATGCTCCTCGAGAAGCACGAGGACGCGCACGTCATGGCCGGCGCGACCGCGCTCGTCCTGCTCATGCGCCAGGGCCTGGTGCGGCCGTCCGTCGTCGTGTCGCTCCGCGACGCGGGCCTGGGCGGGATCCGCGCGGAGAACGACGGCTCGCTGTGGCTCGGCGCGACGACGACGATCCGCGAGGCCGAGGAGAGCCCGCTCGTGCGCGCGCACTGCCCCGCGCTCGCGGAGGCGTTCGGGCACGTCGCGACGGTGCGCATCCGCGACCAGGCGACCGTGGGCGGCAACCTCGCGCACGCCGACCCGGCGCAGGACCCGCCGCCGATGCT
>JAJYLV010000059.1 GCA_021787445.1 Chloroflexota bacterium
TGGGCCCAAGCTCCCTCCAAGGGGGGCTCCGCCCCCCGAGACGACCCCCCGCGATCCCCCATCAACGACCGCCCGGACGGGGCCGAGCCCGAACATCGCAAGGTCGGCATCGAGCTCCTCGAGCTCCTTGCCTCGCCCCGCGTCGCGTCGCGGCGGATCCTCTACCGCACCTACGACCAGATGGTCGGGACCGACACCGTCGTCGGGCCCGGCGGCGACGCCGCCGTCCTCCGCATCAAGGGGCGGCGCGACGGCATCGCGACGAGCATCGACGCGCAGCCGCGCCTCGCCGCGGCCGACCCGTTCGTCGGCGCGGCGGCCGCGGTCGCGGAGGCGACGCGTAACGTCGTGTGCGCCGGCGCTCGGCCACTCGCGATCACCGACTGCCTCAACCTCGGGAACCCCGAGCGGCCCGAGGGCGCGTGGCAGCTCGAGCGCACCGTCGCCGGGATCGTCGCCGCCTGCGAGACCCTCGGCGTGCCCGTCGTCTCCGGCAACGTCTCCCTCTACAACGCGACGCGCGGGCCCCTCGGAGGATCGAAGGACATTTGGCCGACCGCGGTCATCGGCGCCGTCGGTCACCTCGACGACGTCGCCGCGCACATCCCCGTCACCACGGGCGAGGACGGCGACGTCGTCCTCCTCGCCGGGAGCGCGAGCGTGTCGCTCGAGCCGGTCGCGGCGATCGACCTCGAGCTCGAGGCTCGCCTCCAGCGCTTCGTCCTCGAGGCGCACGCGTGCGGGCTCGTGCGTGCGGCGCACGACCGCTCCGAGGGCGGGCTCGCCGTCGCGCTCGCGGAGCTGTGCCTGCGCCGCGGGCGAGGCGTCCGGGCGGCGCTCCCCGCCGTCCGCGGGATCGACAAGCGCGTCGCGCTGTTCGGCGAGGGGCCGTCGGGGATCGTCCTCGTGGCCGCGCCGGAGAACGCGGACGCGCTGCGTGCGCTGGCGAAGGAGCGCGACGTGCCGCTGTGGACGCTCGGGCAGGTCGGCGGCGACCTCCTCGAGGTCGAGCCCCTGCTCGGCCTCCCCGTCGCCTCGCTGCGCGACGCGTACGAGAACGGGCTGCCCGTCGCGCTGGGGAGGGCGCTCTAGAGATGTGCGGCATCTGCGGGATCTGGTCGCCCGCGAACGCCGATCCGACCGACGCGGCGCGGCTCATGTTCTTCGCGCTGTACGCGCTGCAGCACCGCGGGCAGGAGTCGGCGGGCATCGCCGCGACGGACGGGCGCGAGATGCGCTTCGTGCGCCGCATGGGGCTCGTCGGCCAGGTCTTCGCCGAGCCCGACCTCCACGAGCTCACCGGGCGCGCGGCGATCGGGCACACGCGCTACTCGACGACGGGATCGTCGCGGATCGAGAACGCGCAGCCGATGGTCGTGCGCGACGGCCGCCTCGGCGAGCTCGCCATCGGGCACAACGGGAACGTCATCGACGCGCGCGAGAGGAGAGAGACGCTCGCGTCCGAGGGCATCCCGTTCGACACCTCCAGCGACACCGAGGTCATGGCCAAGGCGATCGCGTTCGCGCGAGGCGGCACGTGGGACGAGAAGATCGACGCGGGGCTCGCGAGCATCCGCGGCGCCTGGTCGCTCACGATGCTCACGCCGACCGCGCTGTACGCCGTGCGCGATCCGTTCGGCGTGCGGCCGCTCGTCCTCGGGCGCAAAGACGGATCCTGGCTCGCGGCGAGCGAGACGTGCGCTCTCGACACGATCGGCGCCGAGTTCGTGCGCGAGGTCGACCCCGGCGAGGTCGTGCGCATCGACGACGATGGACCCGAGACGGTCGCACGCCACACCGCCGAGCGGCGCGCCCTGTGCGTCTTCGAGCACGTGTACCTCGCGTCGGCGTCGAGCGACATGGACGGCCGCTCCATCTACGCGACGCGCGAGCGGATGGGGGAGCGGCTCGCCCGCGAGCATCCCGCCGACGCCGACGTCATCATCCCCGTGCCCGACTCGGCCATCCCCGCCGCGGTCGGCTACGCGCGCGAGACCGGCGTGCCCTTCCGCGAGGGTCTCATAAAGAATCGCTACATCGGGCGGACGTTCATCCAGCCGTCGCAAGAGCTGCGGCGGCACAGCGTCGCGCTCAAGTACAACGCGCTGCGCGACGTGCTCGACGGCAAGCGCGTCGTCGTCGTGGACGACTCGATCGTCCGCGGCTCGACGAGCGGACCGATCGTCGACCTGGTGCGCCGCAACGGCGCGCGCGAGGTGCACATGCGGATCTGCTCTCCGCCCATCCGCTGGTCCTGCCATTTCGGCGTGGACATGGCGCGCAAGGACGAGCTCATCGCCGCGCGTCTCGACGTCGAGGCCATCCGCCGCCACATCGGCGCGGACACGCTCGGCTACCTGTCCCTCGATGGCATGGTCGGCGCGACGGGCCTCGGCGAGGACGACTTCTGCACCGCGTGCTTCACCGGCGACTACCCGATCCCGGTGCAGCTCGAGCTCACCAAGGAGGTGCTCGAGGTCGGCAGGTGAGCGGCCTCACGTACCGCTCCGTCGGGGTCGACGTCGAGCGCAAGGAGGACGCGCTCCGGCGCGTTCGCGAGAAGGTCGCGCGCGCGAGGCGGCCCGAGGTCATCGGCGATATCGGCGCCTTCGCCGGCCTCTTCCGCTTCGGCGGATATCGCGACCCCGTGCTCGTCGCGACGACGGACGGCGTCGGCACGAAGATCGAGGTCGCGCGGCGTCTCGGCCGCTACGAGGTGTGTGGGACGGACGTCGTGCACCAGAGCGTCGACGACGCGCTCGCCATGGGCGCCGAGCCCCTGTTCTTCCTCGACTACTTCTCGACCGGCCGCATCGACCCCGCCATCTTCGCGCGGATCGTCGGGGCCATCGCCGACGCCTGCGCCGCCCACCGCTGCGCTTTGCTCGGGGGCGAGACCTCGGAGATGCCCGACGTGTACGGCGAGGGATCGTTCGACCTCGCCGGATTCCTCGTCGGCGTCGTCGAGCGCGACCGCATCCTCGATCCCTCGGCCGCCCGCGAGGGCGACGTCCTCATCGGCCTGCCGAGCACCGGACTGCACACCAACGGCTACACCCTCGCTCGCGCGGCGGTCGCGCGCGCCGCCGAAGCCGAAGGCAGCGCGATAGAGGACGAGCTGCGGCGGGCTCGGCCGGAGCTGCGCGGATCGTCCCTCGGCGACGCGCTCCTCGAGCCTCATCGCTCGTATCTCGAGGACGTGCGCCGCCTGCGCGACGCCGTCGCCATCCGCTCCATCGCGCACATCACGGGCGGCGCGTGGGAGGGCAACGTCCCGCGGGCTCTGCCCGACGGCCTCGGCGCCGCGATCGACCGAGCGGCGTGGACCGTCCCTCCCGTGTTCCGGATCCTGGCTCGGATGGGCGGCGTCGCCGAGGAGGAGCAGTGGCGCACGTGGAACATGGGCATCGGCCTCGTCGCTGTCGTTCCCGGCGACGGCGAGCGCGCCGCGCTGCGCGCCCTGCCCGACGCGATCTCGATCGGGAGCGTCGAGCGCGCATCCGGGCCGACGCGCGTCCGCTTCGTGTGACGCTCCCGATCGCCGTCTGCGTCAGCGGACGCGGGTCGGATCTCCAGGCGCTCATCGACGCCATCGAGCAGCATCGGCTCGACGCTCGCATCGTCCTCGTCGCCTCGAGCCGCGCCGGCGTGCCCGCGCTCGAGCGCGCCGCGAAGGCGCGTGTCCCGAGCTGCGTGTTCCCCGTGACGAAGGCGACGCGGTCCGAGGCGCAGGCGACGATGGGAAAGGCCATCGGAGTCTCGGGTGCACGCCTTGTCGTGCTCGCCGGATACGACCGCATCCTCGTCGATGCCTTCTGGGAGGCGCTCGGCGACGTGCCGGTCATCAACATCCACCCCTCGCTGCTCCCGGCGTTCGGCGGGCTCAACGGGATGAGGGTGCACGAGGCGGTGATCGCCGCCGGCGTGGCCGAGTCGGGCGTGACGGTGCACCGCGCGTACCGCGGGAAGCTGGACGAGGGTGAGATCCTCGTCCAGCGCCGTGTACCCGTATCTCCGGGGGATACGCCGGAGACGCTGGCCGATCGCGTGCTCGCGGCGGAACACGAGGCCCTGGTCGATGCGGTCGGCCTGTTCGTGGCCGGCGCGACGTCCTAGCGCGACCGCCTTCGGTCGCGCCTGTCCGCCATCCGGACGAGCGCGGCATCGCGTTTGCTACTGTCCGTCGTCTAGTGCGTGTCCTCATCACCGGGATCACGGGCTTCGCCGGGAGTCACCTCGCCGAGCACATACTCGCGGACCACCCCGACGTCGCCGTCTACGGCACGTACCGGTGGCGGTCGCGGATGGAGAACCTCGACGACCTCGCGCGGCGCCAGAAGCTCGACGTGGTCGAGGGCCGCTTCGGCACGGGGCCCGAGACCCGCGACGAGGGACGCCGGCGCGGGCGCGTCCTCCTCCTCCACACCGAGCTCACCGACGCCGGCGCCGTCGAGAAGCTCATCGGCGCGGTCCAGCCCGACCGCATCTTCCACCTCGCGGCGCAGTCGTTCGTGCAGTCCTCGTTCGACGAGCCGGCCGCGACGATCGCGATCAACGTCGGCTCGCAGCTGAACATCTTCGAGGCCGTGCGGCGGCACGCCGACGTCGAGACGCGCATCCACGTCGCGGGCTCCAGCGAGGAGTACGGCCTCGTGCTCCCGGACGAGGTCCCGATGAAGGAGACGAACCCGCTGCGCCCGCTCTCGCCGTACGCGGTGAGCAAGGTCGCGCAGGACAAGCTCGGCTGGCAGTACTTCAAGTCGTACGGCATGCACGTCGTCGTCACGCGCGGCTTCAACCACACCGGGCCGCGGAGAGGGCTCGTCTTCTCGACGAGCACGTTCGCGCGGCAGATCGCCGAGATCGAGGCCGGCCTCCACGACCGCGTCATCTACGTCGGTGACCTCACGACCAAGCGCGACTGGACCGACGTCCGCGACATGGCGCGCGCGTACTGGCTCGCGCTCGAGAAGGCCCAGCCCGGCGAGAGCTACAACATCGGCAGCGGGCGAACGCGGACCGTCGGCGAGATGCTCGAGGCGCTCCTCGCTCACTCGAAGGTCAAGGTCCGGATCCAGGAGGATCCGGCGCGGCTCCGCCCGAGCGACGTGCCGATCCTGTGGGCGGATGTGTCCAAGTTCCAGGCGGCGACCGGCTGGGCTCCGCAGATACCGCTCGAGCGGACTCTCGAGGATCTTCTCGACTACTGGCGCGCGCGGGTCGACAGCGGCAAGCTCCTGCCCCTGGGGCAGATGCCCGCGGAAGTGCCGGTCGGCAGGGAGTAGAGATGCCCGACTTCGGCGCGATCTGGACCTCGATCGTCAACAACGCGCTCATCCAGTTCTCGCTGCGCTTCATCGTCGTCTACGTCTTCTTCCTGTACCTCGCGCAGGTCTTCTGGACCGTGCGCGACGCGCAGTCGCGGACCGAGAACATGATCATGCCGTACCTCGCCGGGCTCCTCGTCCTCCTCCCGCTGTTCGGCCTGTTCCTCTACCTCATCGTCCGTCCGAGCGAGACGCTGGCCGAGGCGTACGAGCGTCAGCTCGCGGAGGAGAGCCTCCTCTCCGAGGCCGAGCAGCGGACGGTGTGCCCGACCTGCCGCGAGCGCGTGCAGGACGAGTTCATCCTCTGTCCGACGTGCCGGACGCGCCTCAAGCGCATGTGCCCGTCGTGCGGGAAGCTCATCCGCCCCGAGTGGTCGATCTGCCCCTTCTGCGCCAAGGACTTCGACGAGCGCGACTGGACGGTCCACGCCGGCGGCAAGGTCGGCGTGCCCGCATCGAGCGACGCGACGGAGAGGGTCTCGACCACGTAGCAAGCCGCGTCCGATCCTCCGGCCCTGCCGTCGATCCGCGAGTGGCCCGCCTCCACGCGTCCGCGTGAGCGGCTGATCGAGCGCGGCGCGCCGTCGTCCTCCGACGACGAGCTCCTCGCCGTCCTCATCGGCAGCGGCACGCGCGGCCGGTCCGCGCTCGCCCTCGCGCGCGACCTCCTCGTCGGCGTCGGCGGCATGCGCGGGTTCGCCCACGCCGACCACACGCGCCTCCGCACCCTCGGCGCCGGACCCGCGGTCGCGGCGCGCATCCTCGCCGGGCGAGAGCTGGGTCGCCGCGTCATCGCCGCCGACGCCGACGGCCTCGTCGTCGACTCGCCCGAGGCCGCCGCGCGCGCGCTCCAGCCGTACTTCGCGCACCTCGACCGCGAGGAGGTGAAGGTGGGCCTGCTCTCGCGCAAGCACCGCCTCCTCGGCGTCGTCGACGTGTACGCCGGCAACGTCGCGGGGACGAGCGTGCGCATCGGCGAGCTCTTCACCGAGGCGCTGCGCCGCAACGCCCCCGCGATCGTGCTCGCCCACAACCATCCCTCGGGCGACCCGGCGCCCTCGGCGGAGGACCGGCGCACGACGACGGACGCGGTGGCGGCCGGCCGCTTGCTCGGCGTCGACGTTCTCGACCACCTCGTCTTCGGCGCCGGCCGCTACGTGAGCATCGGCAGCGGTAACAGGCCCGTATAGCGCCCGTTCCTTCGCTCCAGACCCTATCCTTCGCTGGGACCGCTCCGCACCTGGAAGGGACACCATCCGTGATCGACGGCGTACTCGGCCTCTTCTCGCGTGACGTCGGCATCGACCTCGGCACCGCGAACACCCTCGTGCACGTGCGCGGACGGGGGATCGTCATCAGCGAGCCTTCCGTCGTCGCGAAGGACCTGCGCACGGGCGCGCTCGTCGCGATCGGTGCCGAGGCGAAGCGGATGGTGGGACGAACGCCCGCGTCGATCGTCGCGATCCGGCCGCTCAAGGACGGCGTCATCAGCGACTTCGACATCACCGAGCAGATGCTTCGCTACTTCATCCAGAAGGTGCACGACCGCTTCGCGCTCTTCCCGCGCCCGCGCGTCGTGATCGGCATCCCCTCGGGAGTGACCGAGGTGGAGAAGCGCGCGGTGCAGGACGCCGCGGTGAGCGCGGGCGCGCGCTGGGCGCGGCTCGTCGAAGAGCCGATGGCCGCGGCGATCGGCGCGGGGCTCCCCGTCAACGAGCCCTCGGGGTCGATGATCGTCGACATCGGGGGCGGCACGACGGAGGTGGCCGTGACCTCGCTCGGCGGGATCGTCGTGTCGCGGTCGTCGCGCGTCGCGGGCGACGAGATGGACCTCGACATCGTCGCGTACGCCCGGCGCGAGTTCAATCTCCTCATGGGCGAGCGCACCGCCGAGGACATCAAGATCGCGATCGGATCGGCCTACCCGCTCGACGAGGAGGTCTCGACGTTCTTCCGCGGGCGCGACCTCCTCACCGGGCTGCCGCGGTCGATCGAGGTGACGAGCGCGCAGGTCCGCGAGGCGATCGAGCCCAGCGTGCAGCAGATCGTCGACGCGGTGAAGGACACCCTCGAGGAGACGCCCCCCGAGCTCGTCGCCGACATCATGGACCAGGGCATCTACGTCGCCGGTGGCGGCGCGCTCCTCCGCGGCCTCGAGACCCGCATCTCCGAGGCGACGCAGATGGCCGTGCACGTCGCGGACGATCCCCTCACGTGCGTGGCGCGCGGCACGGGCAAGATCCTCGAGGAGCTCGTCAGCTACGAGCGCGCGCTCGTGACCGACACATACGCGGTGCTCCCCCGTTAGGGGGAGCGGAAGGACGAGATGGCCGCTCTCGGGCAGCTGCGCGACCGCTCCGCGCGCACGGGTCGTCCCGTCGTGTGGCAGTTCGCCGTCCTCTTCATCCTCGCCCTCGCGCTCCTCGTCTCGCGGAACACGGCGCTCGTGCAGGGGGTGTCGGGCGCGGTCACGACGGCGCTCGTCCCGGCGCAGCTCGCGCTCGCGCGGGCCGGGAGCTCGGTCAGCGGCTTCACCCAGGCGGTGAGCGAGATCCAGACGCTCCGTGCCGACAACGCGAAGCTGCGCGACGAGGTCGACCGCCTCACGCTCGAGAACGTCCAGCTCCGCGAGCAGGCGGTCGCGGAGCAGCAGGCGGCGAAGCTCGACGCCGTCGCGAAGCAGATCTCGTACGCGACGGTCCCCGCGCCGGTCATCGCGCGCGACCCGACGGGCGCGATACAGAGCATCGTCCTCGGCAGCGGCTCGAACGACGGCATCGCCGTCGGCGACGTCGTCGTCTCCGATCAGGGCCTCGTCGGGCGCGTCAGCCAGGTCGGGCCGGGATACAGCAAGGTCCTCCTCGTGACCGACCCCGGCTCCGTCGTCTCGGCGCTCGTCCAGGGCTCGCGCGCGAGCGGCCTCGTCCGCGGCCAGTACGGCGACACGCTCGTCATGGACTGGATCCTCCAGACCGAGCCGGTCTCGATCGGCGACGTCGTGATCACCGCCGGCCTCTCCGACGGTACGGACCTGCGGTCGCTCTACCCCAAGGGCCTGGTCATCGGGAAGGTCGTCGCGCTCGAGCGGGCGCAGAACTCGGCGTACAAGACGGCGATCGTCCTCCCGGCCGTCGACCTTCGCCGCCTCGAGCACGTCCTCGTCGTCAAGTCCGCGCCGTAGCGCCCGAGCGTTCGAGCGCTCTCCGGCCCCGCGTCTACCGCGCCTGCGGTAGCTCGCGCCCTCGCACATCGAAGCCGGGAGGGGCGCGTTATACCGGACGGTGAGAAGGACTGGGGCCCCTCTTCTGCTTGCCCTTCGGGCTCTCCTCGTCGCCGCGCTGGTGGTCGCCGTCGGCCGCCCTGCCGTGGCATTCGCGGCGACGGACGCCGGCGGAGCGCCGCACGCGGAGAGCGGCTCGGTCGCCTCCACCCCGGCCCTTGGCGCCGCGGGAGCGCGCATCGTGCTCCGCTTCCGCGCCGGCTCCACGGACGCGGAGAGGGCGAGCGCGATCGCGCGCGTCGGCGCCTGGGTCGACATGGAGATGCCGCAGGTCTCGCTCACGCGCATCGCGCTGCCGAAGGGCGCCGACCCGAGCGTCGCCGTCGCCGCGCTCGAGCGCGACGACGCCGTCGCCTCGGCCGAGCTCGATCACGACGTGCGCGTTCGCTTCGACCCGAACGACCCCTACTACGCGACCGATCCGATCACCGGGCTCGGCGAGTGGGGGATCCGCAAGGCCTACGTGAACACCGCGTGGGACCAGCGGCGCGGATCGGCGAACATCACCGTCGCGATCCTCGACACCGGCGTCGACCCGGGGCACCCCGATCTCGTCTCGGCGCTCGTCCCCGGCGCGACGTTCGTGAGCCAGCCGAGCACGGGGTGTGACCCCAATTCGACGCAGGACGACAACTCGCACGGCACGCACGTCGCGGGGATCGTCGGCGCGACCGGCAACAACGGCATCGGCATCGCCGGAGTCGCGTTCGGCGTGAAGATCATGCCGGTCAAGGTCCTCGACTGCCAGGGCGTCGGATCGCTCTCCGACGTCGCGCAGGGGATGATCTGGGCCGTCGACCACGGCGCGCGGATCGTCAACCTCTCGCTCGGGTCGCCCTACGACAGCACCGCGCTCCAGAGCGCGGTGCAGTACGCGACGTCGAAGAACGTCCTCGTCGTCACCGCCGCGGGCAACTGCGGCCAGGCGAGCAGCAGCTGCGCGAGCGTCGACCAGGTCGAGTATCCGGCGGCCTACCCGCAGGTGCTCGCCGTCGGCGCGTCGGACACCGACGACAGCGTCGCGTTCTTCTCGACCGAGAACTCGACGGTCGACGTCGTCGCGCCGGGGCGACGGATCATCAGCACCGTCCCGCGCTACGCGACGTGGCTCTCCGCGAACGGCTACCCCCAGAACTACGCCGTCCTCAGCGGCACCAGCCAGGCGTCGCCCTTCGTCGCCGGCGTCGCCGCGCTCATCCTCTCGGGCGAGCCGCAGCTCACGCCCGCGCAGCTCGTCCAGCGCATCGAGTCGACCGCGGACCAGCTCCAGGGCGCCGCGGGGACGCGCAACGACGCCGACGGCTACGGCCGCGTCAACGCCTTCCGCGCCGTCGCCGCGGGCGCCACGACCGAGCGCTACGGCGCGACGTACGACACGAGCCGGCTGCCGCGCAGCGTGGGGCTCGGCGCGGCGTACACCGCGACGGTCACGGTGACGAACGCCTCCACCTTCACCTGGCAGGCGGTCGACCCCGGCTCCACGCGCCTGACGTGGAGCTGGACGGGCTTGCTGGGGCAGCCCCTCGGAGCGGCGGTGAGCGTCCCGCTCCCGGCGAACGTGCTCCCCGGCGCGAGCGCGACGCTGTCGTTCCCGGTCGTCGCGCCGACGACCGCGGGCAGCTACCTCTTCCGCCTCGACCTCAGCCGCTCGGGGACGCTCTTCAGCACCAAGGGCGTGACCCCCGGGTCGGTCGTCGTCGCCGCCGGCAGCGGCATCGGCGCGACGTACGCCCCGACGGCGCAGACCTCGACCAGCGCCGGCAGCGCGAGCTTCGACGTCGGCGCGCCATCGACGGTGAGCGTCGTCCTCACCAACGCGGGGACGACGACATGGACCGCGGGAGGATCGACGCCCGTCCACCTCTCGTACCACTGGCTCCAGAACGGTGCCGTCGTCGTGTGGGACGGCCTGCGCGCGACGCTCCCGGGCGACGTCCCGAGCGGCGCGAGCGTGACCGTGTCGCTCCCGGTCCAGCCGCCGCCTAAGGCGGGCACGTACACCTTGCGCATCGACCTCGTCCAGGAGGGCGTCGCCTGGTTCTCGGGCCTCGGCGTCGCGCCCTTCGACCTCGCGTCGACCGTGGTGACGGCGTACGTCGCGAGCTACGCCGCGAGCGCGCCGCCGTTCCTGCTCCCCGGCGGTCAGACGCTTCTCCCCGTCACGGTGACGAACACGGGGACGGCGACGTGGCCGGCGGGGGGAGCGGCGCCGGTGCACCTCGCGACGCACCTCCTCGGCCCGAACGGGAGCGTCGTCGTGTGGGACGGCGCCCGGACCGCGCTCCCCATGGACATCCCGCCGGGCGCGATCGTCCAGACCAGCGTCGTCGTGGCCGCGCCGCTCACCCCCGGCGCGTACAAGCTGCGCATCGACCTCGTCCAGGAGGGCGTCGCCTGGTTCAGCCAGCTCGGCGTGCCGACGCTGGACCTCGACCTCGGCGTCGTCCTCGACCACCGCGCGCAGATCACGCCCGGCGGCCCGCTCACGCTGACGGGCTCGAGCCCCG
>JAJYLV010000060.1 GCA_021787445.1 Chloroflexota bacterium
TCGCCGATGGCGGCGCGGTCGTCGGGGACGGCGGGGCGGTCGTCGGAGCCGGCGTGGGCGACGCTGGAGCGGACGTCGTCGGCGGTGTGACCGACGGCGGCGCGGTCGTCGGGGACGGCGGCGCCGTCGAGGGCTTCCCGGTCGCCGGAGAGGTCCTCGGCGCCGGCGTCGTCCTGAACAGCGGCGGTACCGTCGGGAGCGGGAAGTTCGGGTTCGCGACGGCGACCACCTGGGACTCCGTCGGCGGAGGCGTGGGCTGGACGATGAACGGTGCCGGCGTGGGCTGGACGACGGCGACGGGGCCGCCGCTCGGCTGCACCAGGAACTGCGGGACCGTTGGCGCGTTCGACGCGAGCGCGACGAATGCGACGGGCAGCTGGTCGACCGACGGCGCATACACCTTCGCCTGAGGCAGCGGCGCGCTCGTCGTCGCGCCGATCTGCGCGAGGGCGACCTTGGCCCGGGTCTTGTCCGTCTGCACGAACGGCCCGGGTCTGCCGGCGCTCCCGTTGTCGCCGAGGCGGATGTGGGTGACGAGGCGCTGCCCGGGCTGGATCTGTCCGGTCAGCGTCTGCGCCTGCTTGGTGTCCGTCCCGACGAAGGTGTTGAGGACCATCTGGAAGGCACCGCCGTCGCCACGCGGGACGACGTCGATCTCCCAGTCTCCCGAAAGAGGCGAGAACACGTCGACGAGCTGCGGATGCTCCTGGGGGCCCGTGACGGTCGTTTGCGGGATCTGGCTGACGGTCCCCTGGGGGGTCTGCCCCGCCGTGCGTCCATCGGGGTCGGTCACGGTGAGCATCGCGGGCGAGTTCATCCCCAGGCGCAGCCGCACCGGCGGGACGCTCACCTGCTGCGGCGCGGCGGGCGGCTGCCCCTGCACGACCTGCGACTCGTGCTGAGAGGTCACCGGCTGGACCTTCCCGGCGGCGACCATGTCGACCTGGCCCTGGAACACGTTCACCTTGGTCACGACCTGGCCGTTCGCGCCGACGATCTCGACATCGATCTCGAAGCTCGTGCCGCGGACGACGGCCGTCGCGGAGGGGGTCTTGATGTTGAAGCGCGAGTTCGGGCTGAGGAGCGGCTGGACGTGCGACCAGGTCTTGCCGATGGTCTGTCCGAGACGCACGAGCAGCTCGCCGCGGACGCCGGTCGACACCTCGTCGATCGAGACCGTCGCGCCCGGCTCGAGCTCGTTCGTCGAGCCGTCCTCGAAGGTGAGGACGGCTCGGCCGTCCGGCGGTGTCGTCTGGACGGTCATGCCCGCCTTCAGCGTCTCGCCGTCGACGCCCTTGCGGTACTGCGAGTCGGGCGTCGGCTGGACGAGGACGTTGCCGGAGATGACGGTGAGGATCGAGCTCGATGCGACGGCGCGGCTCGGCGTGATGATGCCGAGGGTCGTCGTCACGAGGATCGCGAGCAGGACGACGCCGGCGATCGCGCGCGTCGGCCGGTGGCCCATGCGCTCGCGCAGGACCTGTATGACGCCGCCCTCCGCCTCCGACCTGCGCGCGCGCACGCGTCGCGGACGGCGTCCTAGACCGTTCGCGGGTACGGCGATGCGCTCGGCGATCCCGCGCAGCTGCTCGCTGAGGCGGCGCTCTTCCTCGTTCACTTCATCGACTCACGCAGCGCCGCGCGCGCGCGTGTGAGCAGTGGCCCGACGCTCTCGACGTCGACCTCGAGCGCGGATGCGATCTCCGCGTACGGCGCGTCCTGGTAGTAGCGCAGGACGATCGCCGCGCGCTGCTTCGGAGGGAGGCGCGCCAGCGCCGCTTCGAGGTCGCTGCGCGTGAGATCGACCTGATGGTCCTCCCGGCCGATCAGCGCGAGAGCGCGGTCGAAGCGCGCACGGCGCCGCAGTCGGCCCAGCGCCACCCGCGTCGAGACCGTCCGGAGCCAGGCGAGCGGGTCGCGGACCTTCTCGAAGAAGTCCCTCTCCCGCATCGCGCGCTCGAAGGCATCCTGGACGACCTCCTCGGCCTCGGCTTCGCCCACCAGCAAGGACGCAGAGCGATACAGAGCCGGCCTGCAGGCCGCGTAGAGCGCCTGCCAACGCGGGTCGGCCGCCATTGACACCCACCACTCTATAGATGCTTGGCAGGCCGCCGAACGGTCGGGGCCGCCGCCGGCCGAGCGCGCATGAGACTCCGCTGAGACTCACCGGGGGACAGCCCCCGGCCCCTGTCCCCAGCGTCACTCGTCCTGCTAGAACGTCGCGCGATGGCGGACGGGACGGGTGAGGCGAGGCGGCGGTGCGTCCTCCTGGCCGACCCCGACGAGCAGCGCCGGCACGCGACCGCGCTCCAGCTGCGGCTCGGCGGCTACCGCGTGGTCGAGGTCAAAGCCATGCGCGAGATCCCCGAGGCCGCGCGGGCCGGGATCGACATCCTCGTGAGCGAGGCGCAGCTCGAGGACGGCAGCGGCGTCGCCTACGCCGCCTACCTGCGGAAAGACGTCCGGACCCAGGGTCTTCCCATCCTCATCGCCACCTACGACCGCGACGGCGCGGCGGGCGCCGCCAGGGCCCTGGGCGAGGAGGGCGCGCTCGAGCTTCCGGCGGCCCCATCCGTGCTCCTCGACCGTATCGGAGAGCTGCTCGCGCGCTCGGCGTGACCGCGCGCGTCGAAAAAGGCGCAGACTAGGCGGCGCTCATGGCCGACCTCGAAGAGCGCTCGAAGCGCGTCCTGTCGCCGGTCCTCGGCCACTACACCTACCTGCCGCTGGACCGCGCCGAGGGCAGCTGGCTGATCACGAAGGACGGACGCCGGGTGCTCGATCTCACCTGCGGGATCGCGGTGACGCCGGTCGGGCACTGCCATCCCGCCGTCGTCAAGGCCGTCACGGAGCAGGCCTCGAAGCTGATGCACATATCGAGCGGCGTCGCGAGCTACGAGGCGAACGTCGCGCTCGCCGAGCTCCTCGCGACGGTCATGCCCGCGGGGATCGACACCTTCGTCTTCCAGAACTCGGGAGCGGAGGCGATCGAGGCCGCCGTGAAGCTCGCGCGCCAGGTGACGGGCCGCGAAGGGATCATCGTCTTCCGCGGCGGATTCCACGGACGTACGACCGGCGCCGCCACGCTCACGACGTCCAAGGCCGCGTACCGACGGGGGTACGGCGCGCTCCTGCCGGAGGTCCACGTCGCGCCGTTCCCGTACGCGCTCGCCTGCCCGATCAAGCCGGCGCACGACACCGAGACCTGTACCGAGCACTGCCTCGCGGAGATCGACGCGATGCTGGAGCACGAGATCCCGCCCGACAACGTCGCGGCGTTCCTCATCGAGCCGGTCCTGGGCGAGGGCGGATACGTGCCGGCGCCCGCGGCGTTCTTGCGGTCGCTCCGCGAGACCGCCAGCCGGATCGGCGCGCTGCTCATCGTCGACGAGATCCAGACGGCGTTCGGTCGCGGTGGCGCGTGGACGGTCGCGGAGCGGCAGGGCGTCGTTCCCGACATCGTCACTCTCGCGAAAGCTCTGGGCGGCGGGCTGCCGCTGGGCGCCGTCGCGGCGCCGCGGGCGCTCCACGAGAAGTGGCCGACCGGGACGCACGGCTCGACGTTCGGCGGGAATCCGGTGTGCTGTGCCTCGGGGCTCGCGACGATGCTCGTGCTCCAGCGCGAGCACCTCATCGAGCGAGCGGAGACCGTCGGCCGGATCGTCGAGGAGGAGCTCGCGCCGCTGCGCCGCGACGAGCGCGTGCGCGAGATCCGGCGTATCGGGGCCATGATCGCCGTGGAGTTCGGCGACAAAGCGGCCTCCAAGGCGGCCACGGCGGGCGCGCTCGACCGCGACGTCCTGCTCATCACCTGCGGCGCGCACGACCAGGTGGTCCGCTTCATCCCGGCGCTGAACATCCTCGAGGAGGACCTTCGGCGCGGCGTCCGGGCCTTCGTCGAGGCCGCCCAGGGCGTCCGGCAGGCGACGCCGGTCTAGGGCCTTTCGGCCCCGGACTCTCGCCGGGACCGCGGAGCGCGGACCGTCCGGAAACTGACCGTTCTTCGTCCTTGACATCATCGTGCCCGGGGAACATATTTCGCGCCCCGACCACTAGATGTTGGGTCCGGTTGGGCGACGGACCCTGTATCTGGGGCCCGGACTATGCTGAGGAAGACGGGACGGAGGCGCGAACAATGGCCATCGCCGAGGTAACCCGGGGCCAGACGCCCTACGCGCAGCGACGCGGGCTCACGTTCGGCCGGACCTTCACCAGGGCCGGCGTACACCCCTACGACGAGATCGAGTGGGAGCTGCGCGACGCGGTCATCCCGGGCGAGAACGGCAACGTCTTCGAGCAGAAGAACGTCGAGGTCCCGAAGTCCTGGTCGCAGACGGCGACCAACGTGGTCGCCTCCAAGTACTTCCGCGGAAAGCTGACCTCCCCCGACCGGGAGACGAGCGTCCGCCAGATGATCGACCGGGTCGTCGGCACGATCACGCGCTGGGGGCTCGAGGGCGGCTACTTCGCCACCGCCGACGACGCGCAGGTGTTCGCCGAGGAGCTCACCTGGATCCTCGTCCACCAGCACGCGTCCTTCAATTCCCCGGTCTGGTTCAACATCGGCGTCGAGGGCGCCCGCCAGCAGGCGTCGGCGTGCCAGCCCTATCGCGCGCGCGTGAGCACCCCCTTTGGTCTGATGCCCATCGGCGAGATCGTCGAGAAGGATCTCGTTGGCCTTCCCGTGTTCGATTCGAAGGGCATGAGCCTCGTCGTCGCGACGAAGCGCAATGGACGGAAGAACGTCCGCCGTGTCCAGCTTGACAGCGGGACATGGATCGAAGCGACGGGCGACCACCTCGTGATGACGAGTGACGTTCGCGGCCGCAGCAAGACGTGGTGTCGAGTCGACGAGCTCCGACCGGGCATGCGGCTCGTTCTCGAGACGCACGCGGCGGCGGTCTTGGCGGGTGAGCGCCGGACGGCCGTCGCCGCGACGTCTGTATCCCTCCCTGCTCCCGTTGCCGTGAGCGCCCGAGCCGGCGCTGCGATCGCGCTGTCGGCTGAGGAGATCGCATTCCGCGTCACTGACGACGACATCGACGTGTCAGAGGCGGCGCTCGCCGGATGGCTCCAGGGTGACGGCTTTGTCGGCCGATACGACGGTACGAACCGCTCGCTCACGGTCGAGTTCGAGGTCGCGAACCACGATGAACGCGAATGGGTCCTCAAGCACCTGGATGCGGTCTTCCCCGGCGTTCACCGCAAGGAGACGCCGCACACGACGATCGCGGACTACTGGAAGATCCGGCTGTACGGTGAGGTCCTGCGCCCCTTCGTCGAGAAGTACGGCCTGCTGGACCGCCGGACCGCTGTCCGCGTCCCTCGCCCGATCTGGAACGCGAAGCCTGCGGTGGTGAACGCATATCTGAAGAGCGTGTTCCAGACGGATGGATACATCTCACTGAGAGAGCGTCGGAAGGATCACGTCGGACGGAGCCGCGGGAGGACGACGAGCTACCCGGGGGGCGTCGTTGAGGTCGCCACGATCGGTCGGCAGTGGATGGAAGACGTTCACCTTCTTCTGCTGTCACGAGGCATCTACAGCCGTGTGTTCAGGAAGTTCGACAAGCGCGACGATCGGTTCGATACATGGGTCGTCTCGATCCGCTATCGGAGCGAGCGCCGCCGGTTCGCTGACGAGATCGGCTTCGTTGCGCACGACAAGCAGGACAAGCTCGTGCGGTCGCTGGATCTCCCTGGCCGCGAATGCAAGGGCGCGAAGACGCCACGGATCGTCTCGATCGTCGAGCTGGGCGAGGAAGATGTCTATGACATCCAGACGACATCGGGCGAGTACCTATCGAACAACGTCGTGGTGCATAACTGCTTCATCCTCTCCGTCGACGACTCGATGGACTCGATCCTCGACTGGTTCAAGACCGAGGGGATCATCTTCAAGGGCGGCTCCGGCAGCGGCATCAACGTCTCGACGATCCGCTCCAGCCGCGAGCAGCTGTCCGGCGGGGGCCTCGCGTCGGGTCCCGTCTCGTTCATGCGCGGCGCCGATTCCGTCGCCGGCTCCATCAAGTCCGGCGGTACGACGCGCCGCGCGGCGAAGATGGTGGTGCTGAACAGCGACCACCCCGACGTGCGCGACTTCATCTGGTGCAAGGCCAAGGAAGAGAAGAAGGCCTGGGCCCTGGGCGAGCAGGGCTACGACATGGGCCTCAACGGCGAGGCCTGGCAGTCGATCCAGTTCCAGAACGCGAACAACTCGGTCCGCGCCACCGACGAGTTCATGCGTGCCGCGCTCGAGGACCGCGACTGGGACCTCCACGCGGTGACGACCGGCGACGCGATGGAGAGCGTGAAGGCGCGCCAGCTCCTCCACGACATCTCCGAGGCGGCGTGGCAGTGCGGCGACCCCGGGATGCAGTTCGACACGACGATCAACGACTGGCACACGTGTCCCGTCTCGGGCCGCATCAACGGCAGCAACCCGTGCAGCGAGTACATGCACGTGGACGACAGCGCGTGCAACCTCGCCAGCCTCAACCTCATGCGCTTCGTCGACGAGCGCGGCGAGTTCGAGGTCGAGCGCTTCATCCGCGCCGTCGACGTCGTCTTCACGGCGCAGGAGATCCTCGTCACGCCGACGGAGTACCCGACGCCGAAGATCACGCGGAACGCGCGCGCGATGCGCCAGCTCGGGCTCGGCTACGCGAACCTCGGGGCGCTCCTCATGTCGCGCGGCCTGCCGTACGACTCGAACGGCGGGCGCGCGATGTCGGCCGCGATCACGGCGGTCATGACGGGTGAGGCGTACGCGCAGTCCGCGCGCGTCGCGGCCGTCGTCGGCCCGTACGAGGCGTACGCGATGAACCGCGCGGCGCACGACCGGGTCATGCGCAAGCATCGCGACGCGGCGTACGAGATCCCGGCCGACGTCGTGCCGCCCGCCCTGCTCGCCGCGGCACGCGGAGTGTGGGACGAGGCGCTCTCCCTCGGCGAGAAGAACGGATACCGCAACGCGCAGGCGACGGTGCTCGCGCCGACCGGAACGATCAGCTTCATGATGGACTGCGACACGACCGGGATCGAGCCCGACATCGCGCTCGTCAAGTACAAGAAGCTCGTCGGCGGCGGCATGCTCAAGCTCGTCAACCAGACGGTGCCCGTCGCGCTCCAGCGGCTCGCGTACACCCGAACGGACGCCACGGCGATCAGCGCGTACATCGAGGACAAGGGGACGATCGAGGGCGCCCCGGAGCTCCGGCCGGAGCACCTGCCCGTCTTCGACTGCGCCTTCAAGGCGCCCGGCGGGACGCGCTCGATCAGCCACATGGGGCACATCCGGATGATGGGCGCCGTCCAGCCCTTCATCTCCGGCGCGATCAGCAAGACGGTGAACCTCCCCGAGGAGGCCAGCGTCGAGGACGTGATGGACGCCTACGTCCAGGCCTGGAAGCACGGCGTGAAGGCGATCGCCGTCTACCGCGACGGCAGCAAGAAGGTCCAGCCGGTCTCGACGAACATGTCGTCGTCGAACGAGAAGCGCGCCGAAGCCGCGGTCGCGGTCGAGCGCCGCCGCCTTCCCGACACGCGGGCGTCGCTCACCCACAAGTTCTCGATCGAGGGCCACGAGGGCTACATCACCGTCGGTCTCTTCGACGACGGCACCCCGGGCGAGCTCTTCGTCACGATGGCCAAGGAAGGGTCGACGCTCAGCGGGATGATGGACGCGTTCGCGACGAGCGTGTCGCTCCTGCTCCAGTACCGCGTGCCGCTGGCACACCTGGTGGAGAAGTTCGGCCACATGCGGTTCGAGCCGAGCGGCTGGACGGGCAACGCGGAGATCGGCTTCGCGAAGTCGATCGTCGACTACGTCTTCCGCTGGCTCGGCCACCGCTTCCTCTCGACCGAGGACCGCGACCTGCTCGGCCTGGTGCGCACGAGCGAGGTCACCGATCCGACGCCGCAGCTCGAGCTGCTCGCCCGGACGGTGCCCTTCGCCGTGGCGGCCCCCGCCGCCTCGGCGGCTGCCGCCCCGAGGCGGATGAACTCGACCCCCGACGCGCCACCCTGCCCGCGCTGTGGCTGGCTCACCGTCCGCAACGGCACCTGCCACAAGTGCGAGAACTGCGGAGAGACGACAGGGTGTAGCTGACCTCTTCCTTCTTACGTCAGGTCCGCACTCGGCCCGCCCGCTGAGTGCGTCCTGCCTCCCGGCCCGGCACTGCCTGCTCCCCTGCAGTGCCGGGCCTTCGTTTTCGCTCTCTCCGAGGGCCGCTTCCGCCAGCCCTACAGCGCGAGGCGGGGCGACCGCATACGCCTGCCTGGCTGTATCGCAACGGACCGGCCTGGCTGCCCGTTAGACGGACCGGTGGGCGCTCCCTGGCGGCCGCGGGGCCCGGACGACCTGGACGAGGATCAACGCGCCCGGATCAGGTATCAGGTGCTGTCGAGCCTGCGCGGGCGGGAGCCGACGCCGCTCGACCGCCTCTACGACGCGGTCGCCGTCGCCGCCCTGCCCGCGCCGTACCTGGTGCGCGGCCTCGTCGCGCTCGTCGTCGTCCTCGGCCTGGCCGGCATGGCGACGGTCGCGAGCGCCGATTCCCTCCCGAGCGAGCCGCTGTATCCGGTCAAGCTCGCCAGCGAGCAGGTCCGCCTCGCGCTCGCACTCAGCGCCGAGGACCGCGCGTCCGTGCAGCTGTCGATGGCCGAGCACCGTCTCACCGAGGCCGAGCGGCTGGCGCTGACCGGCATGCAGGCGCAGGCGATCGTCGCCAGCAGCGCGTACGCGGCGGACCTCGCGGCCGCGGCGGCGGAGCTGGCGACGGTGGAAGGCGACCCGCAGAGCCGGGGCGCCGTCGTCGAGCTGAAGGAGCGCCTCGCGGAGCAGCAGCACCACGCGGCGCAGGTCGCGCGCGAGCTCGGCTCCGAGCCTCGCGGTGTCCTCATCGCACCGGTGTTCCGCACCGTCGCGTCGTTCGCTCCGCCGCGAGCGGCGGGGGTCACGGTCGCGGAAGCGATCGCGGAGCACGGCGCGGACGTCGCGGGAAGGATCGCGACGGTCGCCGAGGGGATCGCACGCGCCAGCGAAGAAGGATCGAGCGGTCCCGAGGCCCAGCCTTCGGCCGCGACCGCGCCGTCGAGCGCGGCGGCGCCGAGCGCGGTGACGCCGACCATCGCGGGGCTCGATCTCCGTCCCTCGCCCGCGGGAACGCCGCCGGCGGAGGCAACACCGAGTGACGACTCGCGGTCCGCCGCGTCCTCGCGGGGCCCGCGCGCTTCCGATGGCGCGGCGTCGGTACGGCCACCGGCGGCGCGTCCGGCGATCGACCCGGAGCAGGCCCGCGAGGCGGCGGAGCACGCGAAGCACGAGGCGGAGAAGGCGCGCGAGGCGGCGGACAAGGCGAAGGAGGCCGCGAAGGCGCCTCGCGCCGGATCGCACAGCGACGACAACGACAAGGGTGGCGCCGCGGGCCGCCACGACCAGCAGGGCGGCGGCAGGGGGAAGACTGGGCCCTAGACGGTGCGCCGCAGCAGGTCGAGTGCGGCGAGGAGCCCGCGCCGCCGACCGTCGGCGGAGGAGGCTGCGCGGAAGGAAGCCCGCTCCTCTCCCTCCGGCCGGCGCACGACGACGGCGCCTCCGTCGGTGCTCCCCGTGACGAGGGCCACGACGTCGGCGTGCAGCACGACCGCGGCGGCGCCCAGACGCTCCTCGTCCGCGCCCGGCAGCACGATCCCGCCGGCGTACCAGGCCGGTGCGTCCTCGACCTCCGACAGCGTGCGCGCGAGCTCTCCGCCGGTGAGGGACTCGCCGGTCGCGAGGCGCCGTCCCCGCGTGGCGAGGCGGCGACCGATCACGCTCGCGAGCGTTTCGTCGTCGACGCCCCACACGTGCGCGCCCACGCGCGCTCGGACCTCCGCCTCCATGGCGGCGATGCGCGCATCGCGCCTCGCGCCGTCGGCGTCGCGGTCGGTGATGCGCACGTGCACGCCGTCGGTCTTGGCGTAGGTCGCGACCGTCGGCGCGGTCGAGCGGACGAGCTCCGCGAGCTCCTCCTCGACGGCCGACTCGCCGATCCCGAGGAGCTTCAGCGTCCGCGAGCGGATCGGCACCCCCGCTCGCAGCCGCGGTCCGACCTCGCGCTCCCACATCCGCGTCATCTCGCGCGGGACGCCCGGCATGGCCACGAGGATCCGCTCCGGGCCCGCTTCGCCGGGATGACGCTTCCTCACGAGCCAGCCCGGCGCGGTCCCGAGGGGATTCGGGAGCGGGCGCGCGGACGGGATGAGCCAGGCCTGCTTGCGGTTGCGCTCGGCCATCTCGAGGCCGCGGCGGCCGAACCATGCGCGCAGCTGCGCTTCCAGCGCGGCGTCGACGCGCGGCTCCTCGCCGAGCGCGCTCGCGACGGCCTCGCGCGTGAGGTCGTCCTCGGTCGGTCCGAGGCCGCCCGTGCACACCACCAGGTCGCTCCGCGTGAGCGCGCGCGTCACCGCCTCCGTCGCCCGTCCGAAGTTGTCGCCCACGGTGGATATCCAGTAGCAGTCGATACCGAGGTCGGCCAGCCGTCCCGCGAGCCACGCCGCGTTCGTGTCGACGATCTGCCCAAGCAGGAGCTCGGTCCCGATCGACAGGATCTCAGCCCGCACCGCTACCGCTCCTCGCGCGCCCTCTGGCATGGCCCTTGCACGCGGGGCTGTCCGAGAACCTCAAAAGAAGATCCCCAACCCTTCCCTTCCTCACCACAAGCCCCGCCGGCCAGGCCGACGGGGTTTTGTGGCTTTCTACGGCATCCTCGCCCTGCGCGAAAGATCTGGAGGTGAGTATGGCCACGGGCTACTGCGTCAAGTGCAAGGCGGCGCGCGAGATCGCGGATCCCCAGCAGATCACGATGAAGAACGGCCGCCCGGCCACCCAGGGCCGCTGCCCGGTCTGCGGCACGAAGATCTTCAAGATCGGCGCGCCCACTGGCGCCGCCCCTGCTGCCCCCGAGCCTACTCAAGCTAAGCCCGAATCCACCGTTCCCCAGCGATAGCAGCCTGATCAATGGCTGCGCACGGCGTCATGAGCGTCGCGTCGGGGAGATCCGGCCGGATCGGTCGGCGCGCGGATGCGCATGCCGATCAGAGCG
>JAJYLV010000007.1 GCA_021787445.1 Chloroflexota bacterium
CCGGCGATGACCCTTCTCCGGGAGCATCGGCACTCGACGATCGACGAGCATCGCCTCGTTAGTGGGATCCTTGTACCCCCGCTCGGACCTTTGCGAGGGGAACGACAGGGCATTAACGACCAAGAGAGAGGCTCGTCAGCATGTTTCCCGGCCCCCACCGTATTGTTTCTCATCCCGCCGCTGCTCGCCCAGCATGCAAGGCTCCTTCTTGAAAGGGAGAGGCTGGTCGGGAATTTGGATCGCGTCAGCGCATCGCCTATCGAAGGATCACAAGGACCCGACTAGAGCGTCTTCTCCAGCTGGACCGTCGCCGGGAGCGGCTCGTAGCCGAGTGCGTGGTTGACGGCGCGCATCGCCTTGTTCGGCTCGTCGTTCGTCGTGAGCATCCAGCGCACCCCGCTGGCCTTGGCCCGCGCGAGCGCCCGGACCTTGACGGCGAACGCGATGCCCTGCCCGCGGTACGCCCGGCGCACGCCCGTGAACCCCGTACCGCCCTTCCACCCGCCCCTGCTGCGGAAGCTCGAGGTGAACCCGGCGACGGTGTCGCCGTCGAACGCGACGAGGTCGAGGTCGGGCGCGTTGCCCGGCTGCTCGAGGAGCAGGCGCCGGAAGGCGTCGAAGCCCCAGTGTGCCGTGGGAGTGGCGATGGGCACGTCCTCCCAGGCCTCGGCCTCGACTTCGTAGATCTCGTGCAGGAGCGCCTCGAATGCCGCGGCGTCGCGCGAGCCGCGGAGCTCGTCCAGCGAGGCGAGGCGGATCCCGCGGCGGCGCGCGGCGTCCGCGCGCTCCTCCCACCTCGGGGGGTCGAAGCGCTCTAGGTCGATCGCGGCCTGGATGCGGCGCCCGATCTCCCGGTATCCGTGGGCCGTCGCCCACTGCGCTCCCACTCGCGCCGCTCCTCCGCGCTACGGCGCTCCACCTCCGGCAGGCGCGCGTTGCGCTGCGCGACGATGGCCTCGCGGTCCTCGTCGCGGAAGTCGCGCGCGCGATAGCCGCCCGGGAGAGCCGCGTCGATCCCGCGAAGACGCTCGGCCGCCGCCATGTCCACCGAGGCTATCTCGTGCTCACCCCGCGACGCGCAGGACGTCGAGCGTGAAGCGGAGCAGGCGCCACAGCTCGCCGGCGAGACCGAGCGCGCTCCGGCCCTGCGTCGCGGTGCCGACCTCGGCGTGCTGCACCAGCCTGGGCACGACGAGCTCGAAGCGGCCGTCGCGCGGAGCGGCCTCCGCCGCGTAGGCCTCCGCCGGCGGCTCGTATGTGTCGTTCGGGTCATGGATCCAGAAGACGGGAGGGCCGACGCGCGGCCAGACCGTGCTCGGCGAGAGCGCGTCGAGGACCGCGCGTCCCTTCGGCGAGAGCGCCTCGAGGCGCGCGAGCGCCCCGTCGTAGCTGTCCGACGCGAACGCGGCGCTCACGACGGCGCGGTCCGCCTCGTCGGGCATCGCGGCCGCGATCGCCGGGGGCAATCGCGTCTTCACCTCGTCGCTCGGCTGCCACGGCTCGAGGCTCCCGCCGATCCGCTGCTCGTGAGAGGCGACGGCCGCGACGTACGTCTCCACGTCGAAGTAGGAGCCGAGGACGACGATCTCGTCGGCGTGGGCGGCCGCTCCGCGCGAGGCCGCGACGAGCGCGAGGCCCGCGCCGACCGACGCGCCGAAGATGCCGACGGGATGACCCCGCGTCTCGGGGAGGGAGCGCAGGTGCGCGAACGCGGCGTCGATGACCGCCGGCGCTCCGGCGTCGAGGCGACCTTCGACGAGGAAGGGGAACTGCGGCAGCATGACGAGGTAGCCGGCGCGCGCGAGCGTCGCGCCGAACTCGCGCGTCGCCTCGTTGTCGTTCCCGACCGGCGTCGCTCCGTTCACGATCATGATCGCGGGGTGGCTGTCGCCCCATCCGGGCCGCCACCAGGAGACGCGCATCGCCGTCCCGTCGAACGTCTCTCGCGTCTCCGAGACGCGGACGGGGGGCGTGACCCGTTCGGCGAGGTCGCTCCCCGCGAGCGACGGCGAGTACACGTCGAGGAGGAGGAGCGCGGCCTTCCCGCCGGGGTAGAGGAGGGGCCGCCACAGGAGTCCGAACGCGACGACGATCGCGAGAAGGACCGCGGTGCCCCGCCGCACGGGCGAACGCTAGCTCACGCCTCCGCTATGCGGTGGCCAGCTGCGTCCTTCGCCGCCGGCGCCAGGCGTCCTCGAGCTCCTGCCACAGCGAGACCACCTGCGCGGCGTTGAAGATCGAGGAGTATGTCCCCGAGATGATCCCGATGAGGAGCGCGAGGGCGAAGTCGCGGACCGAGTAGCCGCCGAAGAGGAACAGCGCGAGGAGCGTGAGGAGGACGGTCAGCGAGGTGATGACGGACCGGGTCATGGTCTGCATCACCGAGAAGTTGATGACGGGGTTGAGCGCCTCGCCCGGGTTGAGGCGCAGGTTCTCGCGGATGCGGTCGAACACCACGATCGTGTCGTGGACGGAGAAGCCGATGATCGTGAGGACCGCCGTCACGAACAGGCTGTCGACCTCGACCCCGAAGAAGAAGCCGAGCATCGCGAACACGCCGAGCACGAGGAAGGCGTCGTGCAGGAGCGCGACGATCGCGGCGATGCCGTAGCGGAACGCCGACCAGCCGAAGCTGCGGAACGCGAAGGCGATGAGCAGAACGATGAGGATCGACGCGAAGACGATCGAGCGGACGGCGTCCTGCACCAGCTCGCCGCTGAACGACGGGCTCACCGTCGACGCGTCGACGCCGAGCACGTCGTTCGGGAACGCCTTCTTCAGGGCGGCCTGCGTGCCGGTGACCTCCGCCGCGCTCAGCTCCTTGGTGCGGATGAGGATCCGGCCCCCCTGGGCGCCCTGGATCTGCGCCTCGCCGTGCCCGAGGCCGGTCATGACGTCGTGGACGGCGAGCGCCGACGGAGGGCTCCTGAAGCTGACGTCGAGGAGCGACCCGCCGAGGAACTCGATCCCCGGCTTGAGGCCGCCGAGGAGCAGGAACACGATGCCGGGGACGATGAGGACGCCGGAGAGGAGGAAGTAGAGCCACTTCCGCTCGACGACGTGCAGGAGGGCGGTCGGCGTCTCGCTGCTCACGGACGCGCCGCCTGCGCGGCCCCCAGGCGCGTCGCCTCGGCCGCCCTCTCCTCGACGCCGTAGTACGACCGCTTCCGCAGCGCCTCGATCTCGATCGCGCCGCGGAGCAGCATCTGCGTCACCACCACCGCGGTGAAGAACGACACCGCGACTCCGATGCCCAGCGTGAGCGCGAACCCCTTGACCTCGCCGGTCCCGAACTGGAACAGGATGAAGGCGGTGAGGATCGTCGCCAGGTTCGAGTACCAGATCGACGGGAAGGCGCGCTTCCTCCCCTCCTCCACCGCGGCGCGCAGCGACTTCCCGCTCCGCAGCTCCTCTTTGAGCCGCTCGAACGTCAGGACGTTCGCGTCGACGGCCATGCCGATGGACAGGATGAAGCCGGCGATGCCGGCGAGCGTGAGCGTCACGGGGACGAGCCGGAAGACCGCGTACGTGAGGATCGTGTAGAAGAGGAGGGCGAGCACCGCGAGCGCGCCCGGCAGCCGGTAGTAGAGGATCATGAAGAGCGCGACGAGGAGCAGCCCGACGCCGCCGGCGATGAGGCTGCGCTGGACGGACTCGGCGCCGAGCGTCGGCTCCACGCGCGCCGACTCCAGGACCTGGAGCGGGACCGGCAGCGCGCCCGAGTTGAGCAGGAGGCTCAGCTCCTTCGCGCTCTGCGGCGTGAACTGGCCCTGGATGATCCCCTTGCCCGAGGTGAAGACCTGCTGGATCACCGGCGCCGAGATCTGCTTCCCGTCGAGGACGATCTGGACCTGCTGGTTGACGTACTGCTTCGAGAGGTCCACCCAGCGCTGATCGTCGGGCGGGGAGAACTCGAAGTTGACGACGGGCTGCCCGCTCTGGTCGAACGTGACGTACGTCGGCTTGAGGTTCGCTCCCGTCAGCGGCGGGGTGAGCGACTTGTACTGACCCGGCGTCGCCGGATCGGGGACCTTGAACTCGAGGAAGGCCTGCTTCGTCACGAGGTCCTGCGCCTGCTGCAGGTCCGAGATGCCCGGCAGCTCGACGAGGATCTTGTCCGACCCTTCGGCCTGGATGACCGGCTCGGAGACGCCGAGCCCGTTGATGCGGCGCTCGATGACGCCGCGGGCCTGATCGTTGAGCTGCGAGACCGGGGTGGTCACGCCCGGCGGGAGCTTATCCGTCTCGAGCCGCAGCACGAGCTGCGTCCCGCCCTGGAGGTCCAGCCCGAGGTGCGTCTTGATCTCCTGCTGGTAGTTGATGCCGCCGAAGTTGATGGAGATCCCGGGGTAGCCGAAGGGGAAGTCGACGCGGTGGTGCGGGATGTCCACCCACACCGCGACGAGCGCGATGAGCGCGATGAGCCAGGGACCGATACCCATCATGGGATGCTCTCGATGTTAGCCGTTCTGCTTCGCGCGCTCGTGCTCCTCGAGCCTCTCGCGCGCGAGCCGCGCCTCCCGATCGAACTCCGTCTCGGCGGGCTCCGTCGGCGTCCCCACCTCCGCCTGCGTCGCGCCGGCCGACGGGGGCTCGATCGCGCTCGCCGGCTCGGGAGCCGCCGGCGGCGGCGGAGGCGCCTGACGATCCGCGTTCAGCAGCTCGCTCTGCAGCTCCTCCGACGTACGCCGGAGATCGTTCATGATCCGCCCGAGGTCGCGCGCGACCTGGGGCATGCGCTCGGGTCCGAGGACGATGAGCGCGATGACTAGGATGAGGAGGATCTCGCCGGTGCCGATGCCGAACATCAGCCGCGCGTCGCGGCGGACCGCGCGGCGTTCGCCGCCTCCTTCAGCTCGCGCGCGGCGCGCGCCGCCGCCGCGTCGAAGTCCGGCCCGCCGGACGCGTACAGCACCGAGCGCGACGCCGCGGGCAGGACGCCGCCTCCCCGCTCGTCCAGCGCGACGCGCAGCGCCTCCTCCACCGTCCCGCCCTGCGCGCCGACGCCCGGCATCAGGAAGAGCCGGTCGGGCGCGAGCTCGCGCAGCCGGCGCGCCTCGCCCGGATACGTCGCGCCGACGACGAAGCCGCAGCGCTCCGCGTCGAAGCGGGCGGCGCAGGCCTCCACGACGCGCTCGTAGAGCGGACGCCCGTCCACGCTGAGGTCCTGGAAGTCGCGGGCTCCCGGGTTGCTGGTGCGCGCGAGGACGAAGACGTAGCCGCGCTCGGCGAAGGCCGCGATCGAGTCGAGACCGACGTAGGGGGGCACGGTCACGGCGTCGCCATGGAGCGCGTCGAACAGTGCGCGCGCGTACGCCGCGGCGGTGTTCGGAACGTCGCCGCGCTTTCCGTCGAGGATGACCGGGATGTCGCGGGGGATCTCCTGCAGCGTGAGGGCGAGCACGTCGACGCCCGCCTGCCCGTACTGCTCGAAGAACGCGAGGTTCGGCTTGTACGCGCAGGCGTGATCCGACGTCGCGTGCACGATGCGTCGCAGAAAGCGGGTGGCCGCCTGAGCGCCGCGACCGAGGCGATCGGGGATCCGCTCCGGCTCGGGATCGAGTCCGATGCACACGATGCTGTCGCGAGCTCGCGTGGAGTCAGCGAGCTTTTCGAGGAACCGCATTCCGTCCCCAGCCTATGATATGGGCGCTGCGAGCACCGTTGAGCCTCACCCTCTCCATCGCCGTGGCCGTGTCGTGCAGCGCAACGACCCCTCCGACCCTTCCGTCTCCGACCGCGTCTGCGCGTGTGTCCGCCGCGCCCAGCGTCGCCACGTCGATCGGCCCGCGCCTCGGGTCCGCCGACCGCCCGATCGTGATGGCCTTCATGCCGTCGGCGGAGACCGCGCACATCACCGCCAGCGGAAAGGCGATCGCGGCCTCGCTGGAGAAGGCGACGGGGCTCCAGTGGGCCGTGAGGGTCCCGGACAGCTACGGCGACGTCGTCGATGGCCTGTGCTCCGGTCGGATCGACGTCGCGTGGCTGGACGCGCTCGATCACGTGCTCGCGCAACAGGAGAACTGCGCCGAGCTGCTCCTCGCGACCGAGCGCTACGACCAGGACCACAAGCTGAGCGCGACCACCACCAGCCAGATCTTCGTCCGCGGCGACAGCGGGCTCCGCACGATCGCGGATCTGAAGGGCAAGCGATCCGCCTTCGGTGACCCGCTCTCCCTCTCCGCGACCCTGTTCCCGATGCTCAAGGTGAAGCAGGAGACCGGCCAGGATCCGCGATCGTTCTTCTCGTCGACCGTCTTCACGAGCGGGCCGGCCGACACGGTCCTCGCCGTGTACCAGGGGAGCGTCGACGCCGGCGCGTCCTTCGTCGACGCGCGGACGCTCGTCGAGAAGCGGTTCCCCGACATCATGCAGAGGACCACGGTCATCGCGACGGCGGGTCCCATCCCGAACGACACCGTGTCCATCCGCAGGTCGTTCCCCGCCGACCTGCGTGGCCGGATCCAGAAGGCGCTCCTCGACTACGCGACGAGCGACGCCGGCACGACGGCTCTCAAGAGCCTGTACGGCATCGATGGGCTCGCGAAGGCCGATCCGAAGAGCTACGACAGCGTCCTGGAAGCGGTGAAGGCGGCCGGTCTCCGGATCTCGGACCTGCAGAAGGACGCGGCCGCGACCGCGACGCCCGCTCCCACCCCGAGCGCGTCGGCGGCACCGTAGGCGGAGGGATCCTCGCTAGCGGGCCCAGCTCGGGCGCGACGCGCCGTCGATCCCCTCGCCCCGCGTCAGCCGCACCGGCGCCTCCGGCGCGCCCCCCGTGAGCGCATCGCCCAGCGCCATCGCGTAGAGGTCGATCGTGCCGTCGGTGGCGTGCAGGAACGCGATCTCCGATCCATCGGGCGAGAACACCGCGCCCCAGCTCGCTCCGTCGCTCGTCAGCGCGACGTCCTTCTTCGTCGCGAGCTCGAAGGCGTGCACGTCGTTCTTGCCGTCGTGGCGGAGGGTATACACGATCCAGCGGCCGTCCGGCGAATACGACGGCTCGTAGGCGTCGCCCGCGGGAAGGCCGGCGAGGCGCTCCGCCGTCCCCTTGACGAGGTCGAAGACGAGGATGCCGGGCACGCCGCTCGTGTACGTCGTCACCGCGATGCTCTTGCCGTCGCGGGACCAGGCCGGGTCGGCGAGGTCGGAGCCCTGCGAGAGCAGCGTGCGGACCGGGTTCTTCGCGATCGTCCACAGCGCGAGGTCGGCATGGCCATCGCCGTCGTCCTCGGTGACGGCGACGTGCTTGCCGTCGGGCGACACGGCCGGACCGAGCAGCCACGACACCAGGTGCTGCCCGTTCGCCCGCTTCTGTCGCAGGCCGTCGAGGACGATCGTCTCCGGACCGCCCCCCGACGCCTTGCTCACGATCGAGGTGTAGCCGATCTGCGCGTTCACGATCGCGCCGTCGACGACGCGCTTGCCGTCGATCTCCTCCCTCCGCGCGAAGTACACCGTCGAACCGTCGGCGGTGAGGAACGGCTGCTGGTTGCGGCCCTCCGCCGTCAACGCGGCGTAGCGACCGTCCCGCAGGACGTAGATGTCGCCGCGGAGGACGAAGGCGATCGCCCCCGGCACCCGCGGCGCGCCTGTCCGCTCGGCGGGACGCGTCGGCGTGGGCGTCGGCTCGCTCGCGGGCGATCCGACCGCCGGCGCCAGGCGCGACCAGCCGACGGCGTAGGCCGCGATCAGCAGCACCGCGACGACGCCGAACGTCAGCTCACGCCGTGCCACGACGCCTCCAGCTCGCGCGCCACGCGCTCGATCTCGGTCGCCAGGTCCGGTCCGTTATGCAGCTCGAGGTAGGGTCCCTCCGGCTCCTCGAAGCCGCGCTCGCGCATCATCGCGTACACCGCGCGGTCCGCGTCCGAGCGGTCGTGCGGCGCTCGGCCCGCGGCGCGCGCGTCGAGGCGCGCGAGGACATCCGGCTCGTCGGCACTGACGAGCACGAACGCGAGCGGCACGCCGTGCCGGCGGGCGATGTCCGCCGCGCTCGCGCGCTGGAACGCACGGAGGTGCGTCGCGTCGACGATGACGCGGTGTCCCTCGCCGAGCAGCGTCTCGACCAGGCCGTCGACGAGGAGGAACACCGCCGCGTTCTCCTCCTGCGCGTAGGACGCGGCGACGAAGAGCTGCGCCCGGAGGTGGTCGCTCGCGACGTGCGCCGCGCCCAGGCGAGAGGCGAGAAGGCCCGCGACGTGCGACTTCCCCACGCCGGGAAGGCCCATCAAGAGGATGAGCGCGGGGCGACCCGCCGGCGTCTCCGGGGCCGGGATCGCCGCCCGAAGCCCGCGCGCGACGTCCGCGGCGCGCTCGGCGAGCGCCCGCGTCTGCGAGCGGACGGCGCCGGACGACGGCCGTGGTCGCGTCACGCCTCGTACCCCCGCGCGCGGAGGGCCGCGCGCGCGGCGCCGGGCTCGTCCCAGGGCAGCTTCTCCTCGCCGACGATGATCGAGGTCTCGTGCCCCTTGCCGCACAGCACGACGGTGTCACCCTCTCGGGCGCGGTCGACGGCGGCGGCGATCGCCTCCGCGCGGTCGGGAACGACCAGGTAGTCCGCGCCCCGGCGCTTTCCCGCCGCCAGGGCTCCGGCCTCGATCTCGCGCAGGATCGCGTCGGGGTCCTCGAGACGCGGGTCCTCCTGAGTGATCACGAAGAGGTCCGTGAGCCGCGACGCCACCTCCGCCATCTTCGGACGCTTCTCGCGGTCGCGCTCGCCGGCGCTGCCGAAGACCGCGATGAGACGGCCCGCCGTCAGCGGCTTGAGGAGCGCGAACACCTTCTCGAGCGACGCGGGCGTGTGCGCGTAATCGACGATGACGGCGAACGGCTGCGCGCCCGGCACTCTCTCCATCCGTCCGGCGACGGGCCGCGCGACGGAGAGCGCGGCCCGGGCACGCTCCACCGGCACGCCCGCGGCGAGGCCGGTCGCGACCGCGGCGAGCGCGTTCTCGACGTTGAACCGACCGACGAGCGGCAGGTCGAGCTCGACGGACCCCCCGGACCCGGAGATCTCGACGTGCGAGCCGGAGGCGTCCGCGCTCGCGATCCGCCCCTGGACGTCCGCGAGCGCGTCGATCCCGTACGTGATCGTCCGAGCGTCGCGCGCGCGATCCGCGAGGTACCGCCAGTGCGGGTCGTCCGCGTTTAGGACGGCCGTCTTCTCGACGCCCTTCCCCGGGCCGCCGAGCAGCTCGTCGAAGAGGATCGCCTTCGCTTCGAGGTACGCCTGGAGCGTGCCGTGGAAGTCGAGGTGCTCGGGCGTGAGGTTGGTGAAGACCGCGACGTCGACGTCGCAGCCGCGCAGCTTGCGCAGCGCGAGCGCGTGGCTCGTCGCCTCGAGGACAGCCCACGAGCCGCCCGCGACGAGGAGCTCCGCGAAGAACTCCTGCACTTCGACGGCTTCCCCCGTCGTCTGCCGCGTCCCGTTCGCCCAGCGGTGGTCGAGGATCTTGAAGTCGACCGTCGTGGCGTACCCGGTCCGCTCGCCGCCCGCCTCGAGGACGTCGGAGATGAGGTGGACGGTGGTCGTCTTGCCGTCCGTGCCGGTGACGCCGACCAGGCGGAGCTTGCGCGTCGGATGGTCGAACAGCTCCGCCGCGAGGTCGGCGAGCGCGGCCCGCGAGTCGGGAACGACGGCGACCGGGACTCCGAGCGAGAGCGGGCGCTCCGCGACGACCGCGACGGCGCCGCGCGCGACGGCCTCGGCCGCGTGGTCGTGACCGTCGCGGTGCGCGCCGGCGATCGCGACGAAGAGCGAGGCCTCGGTCGCGCGGCGCGAGTCGTACACGACGGTCCGTACGTCGGCGTCGGCGGCGTCCGGGGGCGGCAGACCGGCGGCGGAGAGCAGTGTCCCAAGCCTCATCGCGAGACCCTCCGCAGGGCGCGCGTGTACAGCGGCTCCGCGGCCAGGAAGGCGCGGTAGCGCAGCACGCTCGGCGCGACGTCGTGCGCCCCGACCCATCGCTTTTGCAGACCTCCGAAGCCCTTCTTGAAGAGGTACGGGCCGTACATGGGGTCGGCCTTGTTCGACGGATCGGTCGGGATGCCGCCGAGGTCGTACGCGGTGCGGCCTGTCGCCTTCGCCGCGGCGATGCACTCCCACTGCAGGCCGTACGACGCGTAGCAGCGCCGGCCCTCCTCGGTGCTCGCGCCGTACATGTACAGCTCCCGCTCGCCGCAGGTCCACGTCATCGCGCCCGCGACCGGGCGCTCCTCGTGGTAGGCGAGCCGCAGCGTCGCGAGCCGCGCGTCGATGAGCGTCCGCCACACGAGGCGGTAGTACTCCCAGGTGCGGGTGACGAACCGCGCGCGCTCCCCGGTGACGCGATATATCCCGTAGAAGGCGCGCAGCGAGTCCTCGTCGGCGCATGCCGTGACCGTCACCCCGCGCTTTGCCGCCTGGCGGACGCTCCACCGCGTGTCCTTCTCGAGCCCCGCCAGCAGCGCGTCCTCGTCCGGCGCGAGGTCGATGACCAGCGTCGCGAGGACCGGCTGTACGTCGGGCCCGCGGCGGTAGCCGGCGTGGGCCAGCGGAGGTCCGGCCTCCTCGGGCGCGATCTCGGGGTCGACCTTCAGGAGCAGGGCGCCCCTCTCGTGCGCGAGACCGGCGAGGGTGTCGAGCGCGTGCGCGAGGCCGTCGCGGTCGCCGGGGGCGACGATGGGACCCCGCGGCGCGTAGCCCATCTCTCCGAAGAAGGGGATGCGCTTCCACAGGACGAGCGCGACCGGGAGCGGGTCGCCGACCCGGACGAACTCCGGCCGCCAGCCCTGCGCGGCGCGGACGTCCGCCCACGCGCTCGATTGCAGGACGTGGCCGCCGGGCGAGCGCGCGGCGGCGTCGTCCCAGCCTCCGGGCGCGCTCATCCCGCGGCCGCCGCCAGGCGGGTGCGGCCGGCGAGCTGCCACAGCGGGAACAGGACGCGCGTCACGGGCGTCTCGAGGGCGCCGACGAACGCGACGACCTCGCCGCCGAAGCCGAGCTTGAACTGCTCGACGCCGCTCAGCGGATCGTCCCGGCCACCCGACTCGGTGATCCCCCACATGTCGTAGCGGCGCACTCCGAGCTGGCGCATGCGCATGAGCGCGCGCCACTTGAGCAGGTAGAAGGGACGGTCCTCGCCGTGCGTGCCGCTCCAACCGCCGTACAGCTCCCAGGCGCGCTCGCCCATACGCGCCAGCATGAGCCCGCCGACGTCCTCGCCGCCGACGGCGGCCATGAGCGTGTGCAGCCGATCGCCGAGGCCGTCGCGGAGGCGCTCGAGGTACCCGAGCGAACGGACGGCGAAGCCGTCGCGCTCCCCCACGCCGCGCAGCAGCCGGTGGAACCGCGCGAGGTCGTCCGTCTCCTCGGTCGCGACGCCCGCGCGCTCCGCTTTGTGGATGTACTGCCGCGTCTTCTTCCGCATCGCCGCGAGGAGCTCGTCCGGCTCGCGCGACGGATCGAGGATCAGCGTGCGGCCCGGCTGGACGTGGACGGACGCGACGCCGACGCCCGCCCGCGCGAGCGCCCGACGGAGATCGTCGCGCGGTGCCGTCTCCGGATCGCAGAGCAGCGCGGCGCACCGCCCTCCGCGCGCGAGGCTGCGGCGCAGCGCCACGATCGCGTCGGGGAGCGCGGCGTCGTCGACGAGCGGGCCGCGCGGGCAGTACGCGACCCTGATCCCGAGCGGCAGGGCCTTCTCGAGGACCTGCGCCACGCCGCCGTCGAGCACGAAGCGACGCGCGCTCCACCCGGTGAGGGCCTTCGCCCGCGCCCACCCGACGGTCTGAAGGACGTGCCCGCGCGCGGTGCCCAGGACGAGGTCGTCCCAGGCCGCTTCCTCCGCGGCGGAGGCGGTCCGAGCCTCTATGCGGTCTCGGCCGCCGCGACCGCCTCGGGCTCCTCGGCCGTCGGCGCCGCGGGCAGCTCGCGCGCGGTGAAGGTGCACTCGGGATAGCGCTCGCAGCCGTAGAAGAAGCGCCCGCCGCGTCCGCGCCGGCGCACCAGCTCGGCTTTCCCGCACCGCGGGCAGGTCACGCCCGTCTTCTCCTGCTGCTTCTTCACGTAGCGGCACTCGGGGTAGCCGGTGCAGCCGATGAACGGGCCGAAGCGGCCGCGTCGCCGCGCGAGCGGCTTGCCGCACTGCGGGCAGACCTCGCCCTCGAGGATCTCCATCTGCGGGCCCTGCTCGCCCTCGAGCGGCGCCGAGTAGTCGCACGCGCCCGGCGGGAGCGGCTGGCCCTTCTTCCCGCGCATGAATCCGGTGCACGAGTAGAAGCGGCCGTACCGGCCGAGCTTGATGACGACGGGACGGCCGCACTTCGGACACGTCTTGTCCGTCGCCTCCTCGACGACGTCCGAGCGCTTCACCGTCTCGGCCTTCTCCTCGACCCGCGCGATGAACGGGTCGAAGAACTCCTTGACGACGGGCACCCACGCGACCTCCCCGCGCGCGATCTTGTCGAGGTCCTCCTCGATCCGCGCCGTGAAGCTCACGTCGACGATGTCGGCGAAGTGCTCCTTGAGGAAGTCGACCACGGTGAACGCCACGTCCTCGGGGATCAGCGCGCGCTGCTCCCTCCGCACGTACTTCCGGTCGAGCAGCGTCGAGATGGTGGGCGCGTACGTCGACGGCCGGCCGATACCGTGCTCCTCGAGCGTCTTCACCAGCGACGCCTCGGTGTAGCGCGGCGGCGGCTCGGTGAAGTGCTGCGTCGCGTCGAGTCCGAGCAGCGTGAGCTCCTCGCCCTGCGCGACGTCGGGGAGCGGCGCGGTCTCACGCTCCGGCTCGTCGCTGCCCTCCTGGTAGGCGCGGAGGAATCCGTCGAACAGGAGGCGCCGCCCGGTCGCTCGCAGGAGGTAGCCGTCGGCCTCGATGTCCAGCCGCGTCGATCCGTAGCGCGCCGGCGGCATCTGCGACGCGAGCGTGCGGCGCCAGATGAGCGTGTAGAGCTTCTGCTGGTCGGGCGTGAGCGACTTGCGCATCGCGTACGGCGTCCGCGACAGATCCGTCGGACGGATGGCCTCGTGCGCCTCCTGCGCGCCCTTCGTCTTCGTGCGGTAGTGGTGCGGCCGCTCGAGCGCGTACGCCTGCCCGTACTCCGCGAGCACGACATCGTGCGCCTGGCGGAGGGCGTTCTCGGCGAGGTGGAGCGAGTCGGTCCGCATGTAGGTGATGTGCCCGTCCTCGTACAGCTGCTGGGCGAGGACCATCGTCCGCTTGAGCGAGAAGCCGAGCTTGCGCGACGCCTCCTGCTGCATCGTCGACGTCGTGAACGGCGCGGCCGGGTTGCGCGAGCTCTCGCGCTTCTCGACGGCGCTGACGGCGTAGACCGCGTCGGCGAGCGCCGCGCGGTGGTGGTCCGCGTGGGCCTGGTCCGGGATGTGGAGCTTGTGCCCCTTCTGGGACACGACCTCGGCGGGGAAGGTGTCGCCGGCCCGGTCCTGGAGGATCGCATCGAGGGTCCAGTACTCCTCCGGCCGGAACGCCTGGGTCTCGCGCTCGCGGTCCACGACGAGCCGCAGCGCCACGGACTGGACGCGCCCGGCGGAGAGCCCGTAGCGGATCTTCTTCCACAGGAGCGGCGACAGCTTGTAGCCGACGAGGCGGTCGACGATGCGCCGCGCCTGCTGGGCGTTGACGAGGTCCATGTCGATGTCGCGGGGCTTCTTGAAAGCGTCGGCGATGGCCGTCGGCGTGATCTCGTGGAAGGTGACCCGGCGGCGCTTCTCGCTCGGCACGCCGGCGACGTCGGCGACGTGCCAGGCGATCGCCTCGCCCTCGCGGTCGAGGTCGGTCGCCAGCCAGACGCGTTCGGCCGACTTCGCGTCCTTGCGGAGCTGGCGCGCGACCTTCTCGGAGTCACTGGGGATGACGTAGTCGGGGGCGAAGGTGTGCAGATCGATGCCCAGCTTCGACTTCGGCAGGTCGCGGATGTGGCCGTAGGAAGCCTCGACGACGTAGCCCGAGCCCAGCATCCGCTCGAGCGTGCGCGCCTTCGACGGCGACTCCACGACGACGAGGTCGTGTGTCGGCTTGGTCGCCTGCTTGGCCAATCGCTACTCCTCTAGAACAAGCCGAAGGCGCCCTGTCCGGGCGCCCTCCCTTTTTCCAAGATACGCGAAGCGGGAAAACCGGCCAAAACGGGGCTAGAGGAGGTCCTCACGACCCTCCGCGCGCAGACGATCGACCACGGCTTTCACCTCCTCGGCTCGCTCGCGGGCCGCGACCAGGATGGCATCGCCGGTGTCCACGACGATGAGGTCCGCCACCCCGACGAGCGCGACGAGCTTTCCCGGCGCCCAGGCGTACACGCCCTCGGAATCCACGCTGATGTGTCCGTCGGCGGACCAGGTGTGGCCGCGAGCGACGATCCGCGCGAGACGCTCCCAGCTCCCGACGTCCTGCCATCCGATGTCCGCCGGAACGACCGCGACGTTCTTCGCCTTCTCCGCGATGCCGTAGTCGATGGTCGTCCGGTCCGTCTCCTCCCACACCTCCGCCAGGACGGCCTCGTAGCGCGGCGTCCCGCGCGCCTCCGACAGCGCCGCCATCGCGCCGGCCGTCCGCGGCAGGTGCTCGCGGTACGCCTCGATGACCGTCCCGACCTGCCACACGAACATCCCCGCGTTCCAGTAGTGGCCGCCCGCGGCCAGCATGCGCTCGGCGGCCTCCCGCTCGGGCTTCTCGATGAATCGCTTCACTGCGTGGACCGGGACGGGCGCCGGGATCGGCAGCACCTCACCCGCCTCGATGTACCCGAATCCCGGGTCGGGCCGCTCCGGCTCGATGCCCAGCGTCACGATGTTGCCGGCCTCGGCCGCCGCGGTCGCCGCGAGGAGGACGCTGCGGAAGCGCTCCGGCCGCGCGACGACGTGATCGGACGGCAGGACCGCGACGACGGCCTCCGGGTCGAGATCGCCGAGCGCCGCCATGGCGAGCCCGATCGCCGCCGCGTTGCCGCGGGGGTACGGCTCGACCACGACGTGATCCGCCGCGAGCTCCGGGAGCTGCTCGTGGATGAGCGCGCGGTGCTCCGGCGGCGCGACGACGAGGATCCGCTCGCGCGGAACGATCTCGAGGATCCGCTCCACCGTGTCCTGCAGCAGCGAGCGCGGTCCGATGAGGTCGAGGAACTGCTTGGGCATCGACCGCCGCGAGCGCGGCCACAGACGCGTGCCCGAGCCGCCGGAGAGGATGAGCGCGTAGAGACGGGGCAGGGGTCTCCTACTCGCCGAAGTAGTCGAGCCGCATCGCCGCGCGCATCTCGTGGAGCGTCCGCCGCGCCTCGGCGCGCGCGCGCTCGCTCCCGCTGCGGACGATCTCCTCGACGATCTTCGGATCCCGCGCGTACCGCGCTCGCCGCTCGCGGATCGGCCCGAGGAAGCGCTCGAGCGCCGCGACGAGCCGCTTCTTCACCTCGACGTCACCGACGCGGCCCGTGCGGTACCGCTCTTTCAGGTCGTCGACCTCGGCGCGGTCGTCGTTGAACGCGTCGTGGTAGACGAACACGGGGTTACCCTCGACGCGCCCGGGGTCCGTCGCGTGGATCCGCTCCGGGTCGGTGTACATCCGCATGACCCTCTGCTTCACCGTCTCCGGATCGTCCGCCAGGTCGATCGCGTTGCCGAGGCTCTTCCCCATCTTCGACGCGCCGTCGACGCCGGGGAGGAGCCTGTCCGAGGGGATGAGCGCCTCGGGGACCGGGAATACCGGCCCGAACAGCTCGTTGAAGCGGCGGGCGATCTCCCGGGTGAGCTCGATGTGCGACTCCTGGTCGCGTCCGACGGGGACGAGATCCCCTTTCACGCACAGGATGTCCGCGGCCTGGAGGATCGGGTATCCGAGCAGCCCATACGACGGCTGCGTGATCTCGTGGTCGCGCATCTGCTCCTTCAGCGTCGGGATGCGCTGCGCGCGTCCCACGGTGACGAGCATCGAGAAGTACAGGTGGATCTCGGCCGTCTCCGGGACGAGCGACTGCAGGTAGATCGTCGTCTTCTCGGGGTCGATCCCGACGGACAGGTCGTCGAGCACGACGTCGCGCACGTTCTGCCCGATCTCGTCGAGGCGATCGAGCCGCGTCGTGAGCATGTGGTAGTCGGCGATGAGGACGAACGTCTCGTACGTGTCCTGGAGCTTCACCCGGTTCTCGAGCGTGCCCACGTAGTGGCCGAGATGCAGGCGGCCGGTCGGGCGGTCGCCCGTGAGGATGCGCTTCATGGGAGCGTCAATGCTAGATGGTCCATCACGACACGCACCATCTCGTCGCGCTTCCCGGTGAAGAAGTGGTCCGACCCGCCGATCTCCACCACCGTCGCGCGCGGATAGGCCGCACGGATCTCGTCCGCCGTCGCGAACTCGTCGTGCTCCCCGTTCACGACGAACGCGCCGTCCGGCACCGGAGGCATCGCATTCGTCTCGCCCGTCTCGGACCGCAGCGGAAGCCCGGCGAGCGCATACGTGTCGGGACGCCCGCCGGTCGCCATCCAGCGGAGGGTCGTCAGTGCCCCGAAGCTGAATCCGACGACGCCCACGCGCAGGTTCGGCGCGAACGCGCGCGCGTGCGCGACGGCGTCGGCGAGGTCGTGGTGCTCGAGCGCGCCGCCGCTCCACTCTCCCGCGCTGGCGCCGACGCCGCGGAAGTTGAAGCGCAGCGCGCACCAGCCGCGGTCCGCCGCGGCGCGCGCGAGGTGCGCGATGAGCGGATTGCGCATCGTGCCCCCGTGGGTCGGGAGCGGGTGCGCGATGACGACGGTGCCGCTGACCAGCCCGTCCGGGATGCGGAGCGTGCCTTCCAGCCGCCCCGCGATCAGCTGTGCTTCCTCTCTCACTCGCGGTCGGACCAGCGTACGTGATGTCAGCGCAGAGCGAAGCGGCCGTCCCCCGTCGGCACCACGCCGCCGCCGATGAGCATCTCGGCAACGAGCGTCGCCACCTCCGTCAGCGGCGCCCCCAGTCCGGCGGCGATCGTGTCCGCGTCGGCGGGACCCGCCGAGAGGAGAGCCACGGCGCGGTCAGCCAGCGGACCGAGCGCGCTCCTCTCGGAGCCTCGGCGAGCGAGGTCGATCCGGAGGAGCGCCGCGAGCTGATCCGCGGAAGCGAGGAGCTGCGCCCGGCCGTCGGAGATGAGCCTGTTCGATCCGAGCCACGTCGCCGCTCCGAGCGGCCCCGGGATCGCGAAGAGCGGCCGCCCTATCCGCTCGGCCAGTGCCGCCGTGATGAGCGCGCCCGATCCCAGCGGCGCTTCGACGACGACGACAGCGTCGCCGAGGGCCGCGACGACCGCGTTCCGCTTCGGGAACGACCAGCGATCGCCGTGGGCGTCGAGCGGGAACTGCGAGAGGAGCGCGCCGCGCTCGAGGATGGCCGACGCGATCCTCCGCCGCCGCACCGGCCCCATCGTCTCGAACTCGAGGAGGCCCTCGCCGAGGACCGCGACGGTCAAGCCGTCCACCGCGATCGCCGCCGCGTGCGCCGTCGAGTCCACCCCCTGGGCCAGCCCGGACACGATCACCACGCCGGACCGTGCCAGGACCATCGCCAGCTCCCGCGCCATGCGCCTGCCGAGGTCGGTCATCCGCCGCGTCCCCACGATCGCGACCGAGGGCGTCCGTGCCGGCGGCACGCGCCCCCTGATCCACAAGCGCTCCGGCGCGAAGCTCGTCTCCCGAAGACGCTCGGGGTACCGCGGATCGCTCCTCGCGACCTCGATCACGCCTCGCCCCGGAGCAGCAGCGCGACGGCGGCGTGCTCGGAGGCGATCGTCTCCGCCTCCGCGAGATCCGCGACGGTCCGCGCGACGCGCAGCAGGCGGTGATAGCCGCGCGCGGAGATGCGGCGCGCCGAGACGGCGGCAGAGACCAGACGCTCGCCGCTCGCATCGAGCTCGCAGTACCTCTCGACCTCGCGCTTCGTCATCTCCGCGTTGCACCGCCGCCGTGTGCCCGCGAAGCGCCCTCGCATCCTCGCTCTCGCCCGCTCGACGCGACAGCGCACCGCCGCGGACGTCTCGCGCTCCCGCCGGTCGCGCAGCTCGCGGTAGGGCACGCGCGGGACCGCGACGCGCATGTCGATGCGGTCGAGGAGCGGGCCCGAGATCCGCGCTCGATAGCGCGCGATCGCGTCCGGCAGGCAGGTGCACTCCGCTTCCGGATCCCCCCACCGACCGCAGGGACAAGGGTTCTGCGCGGCGACGAGCGTGAACCGCGCGGGATACGTCGCCGACGACCCCGCGCGCGAGATCGTCACGGCGCCCTCCTCGAGCGGCTCGCGCAGCGTCTCGAGGACGCCGGGCGGGAATTCGCCGACCTCGTCGAGGAACAGCGCGCCCGCGTGAGCGAGGCTCACCTCACCGGGGCGCGGCGGCACGCCGCCTCCGACGAGCGCGAGGCGCGACGCCGTGTGATGCGGCGCCCGGAACGGACGCGCCCTGAGGAGCGGGCGATCGGGGTCGGTGAGCCCGGCCACGCTGTGGATGGCGCTCGCGAGGAGGACCTCGTCCGGCTCCAGAGGCGGGAGGATCGACGGAAGGGCGCGCGCGAGCATCGTCTTCCCCGTCCCCGGCGGACCGACGAGCAGCAGGTTGTGGCCACCCGCCGCGGCGATCTCGAGCGCGCGCTTCGGCGTGTCCTGACCCGCGATGTCGGCCAGATCCACGTCCCAGGAGGGCTCGGGGGCCGCGGGAGGAACGGGCGCGGGCACAAGACGCGCGCGGCCCTCGACGTGCTCCACGGCGGCGCGCAGGTGCGGGAGAGGGATGGATTCGCTCCCCAGAGCGGCCGCCTCGGACGCGTTCGCGGCGGGCAGGTAGGCGCGCTCGATGCCGTTGTCGCGCGCTCGCAGGATCCGCGGCATGACGCCGCGGATCGGCCGCACCGCGCCGTCGAGCGAGAGCTCGCCGAGGCACAGCCCATCGATCTCACGCTCGATCTGGCCGCTCGCCTTCAGGATCGCGAGCGCGATCGCGAGGTCGAACCCCGTCCCCTCCTTTCGTCGCTCGGCGGGCGCGAGATTGACGACGATGCGCCGCAGAGGGAACTCGAAGCCCGAGTTGCGGATCGCCGATCGAACGCGCTCGCGGGCCTCCGACACGGCGGTGTCGGGCAGTCCCACGATCGAGAAGTGCGGAAGGCCGTTCGCCACGTCGGCCTCGACCCACACGAGCGCGGTCTCGAGGCCCCAGAGGGCGCACGTCCGGACCCGCGCGATCCCATGCGGCTCGTCGACCTCGAGCGGGATCGCGCTGAGGGCGGCGGTGGGAGCCGCGGCGGAGCCGGCGGTGTCAGCGGCTGCGGGCGCGTCCGTCGTGCTCAGCCGATGCGCTCCTCGGCCGCGAGCGGGTCGTAATCCTCGTCCCACTCGTCGGAAAGCTCCTCCTGCCAGTTCGTCATCGCAGCGGCGAGGGCCCTCCTCGACTCGACGTATCGCTGCTCCAGCCGTCGCAGGTCCTCCCACGAGCCCACGACCCAGAGCTTCCGCGCGCGGCGCGCCTGCCGCACGGTCACCTCGCCCTTCTGAAGGCGGGCGATCCACTCGGCGACCGACATCGGATGGACGCGGGTGCCGCGTCCGGCGACGTTGGTGAGCTGCAGCTGGATCACGCTCTTCGGGACGCTGCTGAGGACGACGAGGTCCGACCCGATGGAGGCGTAGCGCACCGCCGGCGACGAGGTGCGCGTGAGCCACGCGACCATCGGCTGGGAGAGGCGGAGCAGGGTCCGTCGAACGTCCGGCACGCGCCCGCGAGACTGTCTGATGAGCCTTCCCAGCTCCTTGACGAGAGGATCGTCCATCTCCAAGGCGTACGACCGCGCGATACCCTCGCCCCTCCCCCGAAGGACCCCACATTCAACGAGCCACTCGATCTCATGACCCGCCATTTGGTGTGGCTTGTTCGCGGCCCTTCCGAGCTCGCGCACCATCCAGGGGTGTGGCTCGTCCAAGAAGAGCGCGGCCAGAACGTCGGCGCGCGTGCGAGATCCCGTCAGCCCTTCGAGGAAGTCCATCCGGCGGTGGATCGGCAGACGGTTGCACGGCCATCCACCTCGCTCGCGCCTATGTGGAGATCGGCATCTCAGCCGCTACAAGTGAAGCGCCTCAGATGCCGATCCACCCAGTAGGTTTTCCGCTCCGGACAGCGACTTCTCCCGGCACGCTAAAGAGTCAAGCCGCATCGCAGAAGATGGCATCACAGCGGCTACAAGTGAAGCGGCTGAGATGCCGGTGTCCTCGCCTCTCCAAAACGGTCGCCCCTGTCCAACAGGCGGGACGCCGTGGCCGATTCCTCTGCCTCCTGGCTCAGGTGTCGACAGCATCGGCGAGCTGCGCGCGGATGCCACCGGGGCCGACGGTGAGCGCCAGCACGGCCAGGCGTGATGGCGAGCCGCGGCGATGGTGCACCGCGAGCCAGCGCTCAGCGAGCCGCGCAAGCCGTTCCACCTTCCGCGGTCCCGCCGCCTCGATCGCCGAGACGAACGAGCTCCTGTTCCTCGTCTTCACCTCGACGAAGACGAAGCCCTTGCCGTCGTGGCACACGAGGTCGATCTCCCCGTAGCGGCTCCGCACGTTCCGCGCGATGACCCGCCAGCCGCGCTCGGCCAGAGCGCGCTCCGCCAGCTGCTCGCCGTAGGCGCCGAGCATGCGGCGGAGGTCGGGCACGCGGACATCATCGGCTTCGGCTTGACGCTCAGCCCGCGAGCGTCTCCCTGACCACCTCGTCCATGAGGCCGAGCTCGGTCTGCTCGGCGGCGAGGAGGATCCGCACCGTTCCGAAGTCCTGGCGGTGGAACGGCGTCAGGCCGCGCTCGCGTAGCGCCCTGCGATGGTCGATCGTCGGGTAGCCGCAGTTGTGCTCCCAGCCGTAGCCGGGGTGCCGCAGCGCGAGCTTCGCCATGAGCCGGTCGCGGGTGACCTTGGCCACGATCGAGGCGGCCGCGATCGCGAAGGAGCGGGCGTCGCCCTTGACGATCTCGGTGTGGCGTCCGGCGACGAACGCGGGGTCGACGATGCGGCGGCCGTCGACGATGACGTGGTCGAACGCGCCGACCTGCCGCAGGGCGCGCTGCATCGCGACGTGGCTCGCGTGGTAGATGTTCAGCCGGTGGATCTCCGCGACGGAGGCCGCACCGACCCCGACGCGCACGACGCGATCGCGGATGATGGGCACGAGAGCCTCGCGTTGCCCGCGCGTGAGCACCTTGCTGTCGCGGACCGCACGTATGAGACGGCACTCCGGGGTCACGAGCACCGCTGCCGCGACCACGGGCCCGGCGAGCGCCGCCATGCCGACCTCGTCCACTCCGACAACGCGCGTGAGCCCTTGGGCCCAGAGCCGCTTCTCGAAAGCGAGAGAGGGCATTACGCGATGGAGACTAGCGGCGCTTCTCCCGAAGGGTGGCGGCTTTTCCGACCCGCTCTCTGAGGAAGTAGAGGGCCGCTCGCCTCGCGTGCCCGTGCCGCGTCACCTCGATCTTCTCGACGCGCGGCGAGTGGAGCATGAAGGTGCGCTCGACACCCACGCCGCTCGCGACACGGCGGACCGTCACCTGCTCGTCGAGCCCGCCGCCGCGCACGCGGAGGACGGTCCCTTCGTAGTTCTGGAGCCGCTCGCGGTTGCCCTCGATGACGCGCACGGAGACACGGACCGTATCCCCCGGACGGATCTCCGGGAGGTCGGTCTTCATCTGCTCCTGGGCAAGCTGTCTGAGGGCGTCGTCCATCGTCAGTGTCATTGTCACGGGGCCGGTCGATCATAGCAGATCTACGCCTTCGACCGGCGCAGGCGATCGATGATCGTCACGTGGGAGACACCGAAGTGCTTCGCCAGGTCGCGGATCGTCATCCCGGTCTTGCGCATCCGATGCACTTCGGCCGCCGTGGGGCCGCGCGGCGCCCCCTTCGCCGGGCGCATCCGCACACCCGCGTCGCGCAGGCGTGCCCGGACAGTCGCCGGTGACACGCCGAAGCGCGCCGCGATGCGGTACGAGCCGACCCCCGAACGGTACGCGCGCACGAGCTCCTCGTCGCTCACCCGCGGGCGACGAGCGGCGGGCCGCGGCAGCCGCGCCCGCTCCTCGGGCGTCAGGTCGGCGGAGGGCAGGAGATCGGGGCGACGCTCGGCCGTTCGGTTGATCGATCCCGCGCGGCGCCACTCCGCGATCGCCTTGTGGTCTCCGGAAAGGAGCACCGGCGGCACGCGCCGTCCCTCGTAGTCGACGGGTCGCGTGTACTGCGGCCCTTCGAGGAGCCCGCCGGTGTGCGACTCCTGCACGAGGGACGCCTTCTCGATGACACCCGGCACGAGCCGCGTGACCGCGTCGACGACGACCATCGCGGGGAGCTCGCCCCCCGTCAACACGTAGTCGCCGATCGAGATCTCCTCGTCGACGTCGCCCTCGATGACGCGCTCGTCGACCCCCTCGTAGTGCCCGGCCACCAGGACGAGGTGCGCGAGATCCGCGAGCCGGCGGGCGGTCGGTTCGTCGAACGGCCGCCCTTGAGCGGACAGGAGCACGACGTGCCCATCACCTGCGCGCACCGCCCGGATCGCGCGGGTCAGCGGCTCGGGCCGCATGACCATCCCCGGGCCGCCGCCGTACGGGGTGTCGTCGACGGTCCGGTGCCGGTCCGCCGCCCAGTCGCGTACGTCGTGGACGTGGACCGCGACCAGGCCCGCGTCCTGCGCGCGCTTCACGATGCTCTCGGCGAAGGGGCCGTCGAACATCCGCGGGAAGAGCGTGAGGACGTCGATGCGCATCACGCCTCCTCCTGAGGCGCGACGACGATGCGTCCTCCGCCGAGGTCCACCTCCCGGACGACGGACTCGAGCATCGGCAGCAGGATCTCGCGGTCACCGTCACGCACGACGAGCACGTCGGCGCCTCCGGCACGCAGCACCTCGCGCACCTCGCCGAGGCGCTCCCCGCCGACGGTCCAGGTCTCGAGGCCGACGAGGTCGTCCCACAGATACTCACCCTCGCGGCGCGCCGCGGCGCGCGGGACGCGCAGCTCGCGGTCGCGGAGCCTCTCGGCGGCGCTGCGGTCGGCGACGCCCTCGAACGCGACGATCGGCGCGTCCGACGTGCCGCGTACGGACGCGACGACGAGGCTCTCGCGATCCGTCGTCAGGCGCGAGCCGACGCGGAAACGCTCGGCGGCGCGATCGGTCATCGGCTCCACGCGGACCTCGCCACGGATCCCGTGCGGCGCGCGCACGACGCCGACGACGACGTCGGCCGAACGCCGATCGGTCTCAGTCGATCTCGAGGTCGACCTTGGCGCCATCGCGCGTCGCCACCACCTTCAGCAGCGCCCGGACGGCTTTCGCCATGCGGCCTCCGCGGCCGATGACCTTTCCGACGTCGGGCTCGGCGACGCCCAGATGCAGCTTCAGGGTGTCCCGGTCGTTCGTCTCCGTGACGACGACGGCGCTCGGGTCCTCGACGAGCTGACGCGCGATGTGCTCGAGGACCTTCCCCTCCCTGGTCGCGGGAGCTGCGGCGTCGGTCATCGGATGACCGCGGGGACCTCGGCGTCGGGGATGCCGGCCTTCACGAGAAGGTCGCGCGCCGTCTCGGTCGGCTTCGCGCCGGACTTGAACCAGTGCTTCGCGCGCTCGAGATCGACGACGAGCTCGACGGGCTCACGACGCGGGTCATAGTGCCCGAGCGTCTCGATGAAGCGTCCGTTGCGGGGCGCGCGGGAGTCGGCCACGACGAGCCGATAGGTCGGCTGCTTCGTCTTCCCTTGGCGGCGCAGGCGGATATGTACGGCCACTACTACCTCCGGAGAGGTAAATGGTATGGCAAGCGCCCACCCTTGGCCATACCGCCCAGCTGCTTCATGAGCTTCCGCATCTCCTCGAACTGCTTCAGCAGCTGATTGACGTCCGACACCGTCGTCCCCGACCCGCGCGCGATGCGCTTGCGCCGCGAGCCGTTGACGATGGACGGGTCGGCCCGCTCGCCCCTGGTCATCGACGAGATGATCGCCTCGACCTTCCTCAGCTCCCGCTCCGCCTCGGGGCCCTGCGGCAGCTGCTTCGCGAGCTGCCCCATCCCGGGGATCATCTTGAGCAGGTCGCCCAGCGGCCCCATCTTCTTGAGCTGCTGCAGCTGGGTGTAGAAGTCGTCGAGCGTGAACCGCGCCTCGAGGAGCTTCTTCGCCTGCTCCTCCGCCTCCTTCTGGTCGACGACCTCCTGCGCCTTTTCGACGAGCGTGACGACGTCGCCCATGCCGAGGATCCGCTGCGCCAGGCGGTCGGGGTGGAAGACCTCGATGGCGTCGAGCTTCTCACCGGTCCCCATGAGCTTGACCGGGATACCCGTGGCGGCCCGGATCGACAGCGACGCGCCGCCGCGCGCGTCGCTGTCCACCTTCGCCAGCACGAGCCCCGTGATCGGCAGCCGAGCCTTGAACGCCGACGCCGCGTCGACGGCGTCCTGGCCGGCCATCGCATCGACGACGAGGAGGACCTCGGTCGGATGGGTCGCGGCCACGATGGACTCGACCTCGGCCATCATCGCCTCGTCGATGTGAAGGCGCCCGGCCGTGTCGACGATCACCGTGTCGCCGCCGTCGAGCGGCACGCTCTTCGGGTCGGCCCGCCGGACGGGTAGCCCGAGCTGCTTCCCGAGCGCCTCGAGCTGATCCATCGCCGCGGGGCGGTGGACGTCGACGGTGACGAGGACCGGCTTCCGCCCCTGCTTCCGCAGGACGTTGGCGATCTTGGCCGAGGTGGTGGTCTTGCCCGACCCCTGCAGCCCGACCATCACGATGACCGTCGGCGCCGTCGTGGCCCGCTCGAGCGGTGACGCCTCGCTCCCCAGCATCTCGACGAGGGCGTCGTGCACGATCTTCACGACCTGCTGCGCGCCGCTGACGCTCTGGACGACCTGCTGGCCGATGGCGCGCTCGCGTACCGTGGCGACGAGCTGCTTCACGACCTTGAAGCTGACGTCCGCTTCGAGGAGCGCGACGCGGACGTCGCGCAGCGCCTCCTCGAGGTCCGCCTCCGTGACCCGGGGCCGGCCCTGGAGCGTCGCGAACGTGGCCGCGAGGCGGTCCTGGAGCTGCTCGAACACCTGACTCAGCCGTTCGGCAGCATAGCCGTGACGTACGCGCGGGCGTCCATCGGAACGAGGTCCTCCGCCTTCTCCCCCACGCCGAGCCAGCGGACGGGCAGGCCGAGGTCGTTCGCGATGGCGAAGACGGCGCCGCCCTTCGCTGTCCCGTCGAGCTTCGTCACGACGAGGCCGGTCACCTTCGCGGCCTTGGTGAACTCGCGCGCCTGCAAGATCGCGTTCTGACCCTGTGTCCCATCGAGCACGAGGAGCACCTCGTCCGGCGCGCCCTCGCGCGCGCGGCCCGCGACCCGGACGATCTTCTCGAGCTCGTCCATCAGGTACCCCTTCGTGTGCAGCCGCCCCGCCGTATCCGCGATGACGACGCTGTTCCCGCGCGACCGCGCGGCCTGGATCGCGTCGAACACGACCGCGGCTGGATCGCCGCCGGGGCGTCCGCTGACCACCGGCAGCTGCAGCCGCTGAGCCCAGCTCTCGAGCTGCTCGATCGCCGCCGCGCGGAAGGTGTCCGCCGCCGCGAGGAGAGGCTTCTCGCCCCCGTCGCGCAGCCGCTTCGCCAGCTTCGCCGCGAAGGTCGTCTTGCCGCTCCCATTGACGCCGACGACCAGGATGACGCGCGGCGTCCCCGCGGGCGCCTCCGCCGCCGGAGGGATGACCGCGACGAGCGCGTCGCGCACGGCGTCGAGCACCTTCGGCACGGTCTTCGCGCGGCCCTCGCGCACGACGTCGCGCACCTGAAGCATCACCGGATCGACGAGCGACACGGAGAGGTCGGCGCGCAAGAGCGCCTCCTCCAGCCGGTCGAGCCACTCGTCGGTGACGGGCTCCTCCTCCGGCTTGCGGAGCGCCCCGAAGAGCCGGGAGAAGAGGCCGCTGCGGGTCTTGCCGACCCCCTGCTCGATGCTCACGCGCCCGCGGCTCGGCGGGCCTCCGACAGCTTCATCGAGATCACTTTGGACACGCCGCCCTCGTCCATGGAGACACCGTACATGGTGTCGGCGGCCTCGATCGTCCCGCGGTTGTGCGTGATGACGATGAACTGCGTCCGGTCGGTCAGCTCGCGCAGCGCCTCGGTGAAGCGACCGACGTTCCGCTCGTCGAGCGCGGCGTCGACCTCGTCGAGGACGCAGAAGGGTGCCGGACGTACGCGCAGGATCGCCAAGAGGAGCGCGACGGCGGTCAGCGCGCGCTCGCCGCCCGACAGCTGGGTGAGGCTCCCGATGCGCTTACCCGGCGGCCGCGCGACGATGTCGATCCCCGCCTCTTCCGGATCGACGCTCGTCCGGAGCCGCGCCTCACCGCCGTTGAACAGACGCTGGAAGAAGATCCCGAACTCGTGGTCGACGGCCTGGAGCGTCGTCGAGAACTGCTCCGCGATCGTCGTCGCGAGCTCGTCCGCCAGCGCGCGCAGGTCCGCGATCGCCTTCTCGAGGTCGTCCTTCTGGGTCGTGAGGAACTCGTGGCGCTGGCCGATGTCGGCGAGCTCGGTCGCGGCGAGCGGGTTGACCGGCTCGAGCGCGATGAGCCTCCGCCGCAGCCGCTGGAGATCGCGAACGACGTTCGGCTCGACCGGACCCTGGTCCTCGCCGTCGAGCGTATCCGGGTCGGGGAGCGGCTCATCGTCGGCGAGACCCAGCTCGGCCCTCACCTGTTCCTCCAGCAGCCGCAGCGCGCCGCTCGCGCGCTCCTCCTCCACCGCGAGCTTCGATCGCTCGCCGCGCAGCTCCGCCAGCCGCTCGCGAGCGCGCGCGAGACGCTGCTCCGACTCCCGTCGCGAGCCTTCCGCCGCCAGCGCCCGCTGTCGCGCGATCTGCGCGGAGCGTTCCGCCTCGCGCGCCTGCGCCGACGACACGCCGAGCTCGCCCTGGGCGGCGGCGAGCCGCGCGCGAGCGTCGCGCTCCTGCTCCTCCAGGCTGCGCGCGCGCTCGTCCTCGTCGGCGATGCGCTTCTCGGTCGCGGCGATCTGCTCGTCGAGCGTGTCGCGCAGGCGCACCAGCGCCGCCCGGCGCTCCTCGCTCGTCGCCGCCTCCAGGCGGGCATCCTCGGCGGACTTCGTCGCCGCCGCGTGCGCGTCGAACGCGGCGCGCTCGAGGGCCTCCGCCACGCCGACGTCGGCGGGCCCGTCCGGGACGTCGATGCGGATGCGCTCGAGGAGCTCCGCGAGCATCCGCGCGGCGCCGCCGACGTGGACGACGCCGCCGCTCGCGACGAAGCCGTCGCGCGTCACGACGATCGCGTTGCGCGACGCTGCCAGCGCCGTCCGCCGGTCGGGGGCGACGAAGACGTTCATGCCGTCACGCACGCGCTCGCATCCCGACGGCGTCGGCACCGCCTCGGCATCGTCGGGGACGAACACGGAGACGCCGCGCACGCGCAGTCCGAGGACCGCGGAGCGGGTCGTCGCGACCGCCATGCCCTCGCCCAGATCGTCGGCCCACTTCAACCCCGCGGGCAGCTCTCCCTCGATCTCGCGCTGCACGAGCGCGACGGCCTCGCGCAGCGCCGCGGCCTGGCCGCGCAGGAGCGCCTCCACGCGCGCGGCCTGCGCCTCGGCGAGCGCGACCCGGGTGCGCGAGGCTTCGACCTCGGCCACGCGCGCGGCGTCCGCCGCCTCGCGCGCTCCGCGCGCCGCCGCGAGCGCCTCCTCGTCGTGCGCGCCGCGCTTCGACCGCAGCTGCGCGAGCTCGCGGGGGAGCGTCGTGAGCGCCTGCCGCGAGCGCTCGCGCTCGTGCGCGACGGCTTCGATGCTCGCGGACGTCGCCGCGATCCTCTCGCGCACGGCGGTCTCGGCGGCGAGGGCGTCGCTCAGCGCGATGCGTCGCTTCTCCTCCTCCTCGCGCGCCTGCCGCAGCTCCTCGTCGCTCACCGCGCCGGCGGAACCGATCTCCTCGATCTGGTCCGTGTAGCGGGCGATCTCCGCACCGGCGCTCTCGAGCTTCGCCGCGAGCTCCGCGCGCGTCTTCGCCGTCTCGCCGAAGGAGCTGCGATACCAGCGGATGGCCTTGCGACGCAGCTCGTTCCTGATCGTCTCGTATTCCTGCCACTTCGCGGCCTGCTCGCGGAGCAGCTCCACGCGCGGGCCGATCTCACGGAGGATGTCGATGACGCGCACGAGCTCGGCCTCCGCGACCTTGAGGCGCTGCAGCGCGTCCTCTCTCCTCTCGTGCAGGCGCCGCACGCCGGCGGCCTCCTCGATGACGAGACGGCGATCCGATGGGCGCAGCGCGAGCACCTGGTCGACCAGACCCTGGCCGATGAATGTGAACGGGTTGTCGGCGAGGTTCGCCCCGGCTAGGAGCTCCTCCATGTCGCGCAGGCGCACCCGCGCGCCGTTCACCAGGTACTCGGACGCTCCGTCGCGGTAGATGCGGCGACCGATCTCGACCTCGGTGAAGTCGATGGGGAGGCGCTGCGAGCTGTTGTCGACGTGGAGGACGACCTCGGCCATGCCGAGGCTGCGCCGCGTCTCGGACCCGCCGAAGATGAGCTCCTCGCTCTTCTTCGCGCGCAGGTGGCGCGGGTTCGTCTCGGCCAGCACCCAGCGGATCGATTCGCCGAGGACGGACTTGCCGGATCCGTTCGGCCCGATGATCGCCGTGATCCCCGGCGCGAACTCGATCGTCGTCTTGTTCATGAAGGACTTGAAGCCGACGATGGTCGCGGTCCGCAGCACGGCGTTCGGCCTCGCGCCGCCTTCGATCACCCTGAGCTCATCGGTCACCGTTCGTCGACCTCCTCGAGGAGCCTCGCGGCGGCTTCCTCTTCCGCCTCGCGCTTCGATGCGCCTTCGCCCCGCGCGACGTGTCCCGCCGCCTCGACCTCGATGAGGAAATCGCGGCGGTGCTCAGGACCGCGCTCCTCGACGACGCGATAAACCGGGAGCGCGAGCTTCTCCGCCTGCGCCCACTCCTGGAGGAGGCTCTTGGCGGACTTCCGCGGCGCCGTCGCCGTCGCCTCGAGCTCGTCGTGCAGCACGCGCAGCACCAGGTCGCGGGCCACCTCGAACCCCGCCTCCACGTACACGGCGCCGATCACCGACTCGAACACGCTCGCGCCGAGCCCCGTGCGCTGCCGTCCACCGCTCGCCTCCTCGCCGGCGCCGAGGCGCGCGCGTTCGGGGAGCCCGAGGCGCCGCGCCACCGCCGCGAGGGCCTCGCCCGACACCACACGCGCGCGGAGCGTCGTGAGCTCGCCCTCCGGCGCGTCGGGGAAGCGCAGGAAGAGATCCTCCCCGACGACCAGATCCACGACGGCGTCCCCGAGGAACTCGAGGCGCTCGAAGTCGTGCACCCCCTCGCCGGGGTGCTCGTGGAGGTAGGAGCCGTGCGTGAGCGCGGTCTCGAGGAGCCGCTCGTCCTTGAAGCGATAGCCGGAGACCTCGTTATCCATGTCCTCCACTGCATGCAAAGAGGCAGCCGCACGAAGCGGCTGCCTCCCCTATCGCGTCCGTGTCTCGCTGTGTCGCTGGGTCCCAGTCTAGGCCCCGGTCTTCTCCTCGATGTACTCGAGCGCGTCAGCGACGGTCTTGATCTTCTCGGCCTCTTCGTCGGAGATCTCCGTCCCGAACTCCTCCTCGAGGCTCATGATCAGCTCGACCAGGTCGAGCGAGTCCGCGTTCAGATCGTCGACGAAGGACGCCTCGGGCTTCACCTCGGCCTCGTCGACGCCGAGCTGCTCGACGATGATCTTCTTCAGCCGCTCGTAGGCCGGTCCCTCCGCCAAGTGGTCCTCCTCAAAGCGACGGGCGGATGTGCCCGCGCTGCGGCGCAAGTGTCACCGGCGAGAGGAAAAGCGTCAATTCCGGCCCGTCGGCGGCGCCCGCTAGCCGCCGACCGCCGTCGCCAAGACGCCGTTGACGAACTTCGCCGACGCCTCGGAGCCGAACAGCTTGGCGAGCTCCACGGCCTCGTCGATGATCACGCTCGCCGGGGCGTCGCCGGCGTAGCGCAGCTCGTACAGCGCGATCCGCAGGACGTTGCGGTCGATGCGCGGCATCTGGTCGATGGGGAACTCCGGAGCCAGCTCGGCGATCTCCGCGTCGAGCTCCTTGCGGTGGTCGAGCACGCCTTCGACGAGCTCCCACGCGAACGCCCCGGCCCGCTCGTTGAGCCCCGCGCGGAACACCCCGCGCTCCCACGTCACCTTCGCGTCCGCGCCGCGGTTCAGGTCGATCTCGAAAAGCGTCTGGAGCGCGAGCCGCCGCGCGGGGTGACGCCCGCCGCGCGGCGTCCGCTGCTTCACGCCGCGACACCCAGCGACGCGATGAGACCGGAGGAGATCGAGCGTTCCGCGACGTCGATGGCGAGCTTCAGCATCCGCGCACGCGCGCGGCCGTGCGTCACGACCGACACGCCGTTCACGCCGAGGAGGGGCGCCGAGACGTACGGCTCGTAGTCCATGTGCGCGCGGAAGCGGCGGATCCCGGGCATCGCCACGGCCGCGGCGACCTTCCCGAGCGCGCCGCCGAAGATGTCGCGGCGGATGCCGTCGGTCATCACGTCGAGGACGCCCTCCATCGCCTTCGCGACGGTGTTCCCCGTGAACCCGTCGGTGACGACGATGTCCGTCGTCCCCCGCAGGATGTCGCGGCCCTCGACGTTGCCGTAGAAGTTCAGGTCGGCGGCGCCGCGCAGGAGCTCGTGCGCCTCGAGCTGCATCCGTCCGCCCTTCTCGGGCTCCTCGCCGACGTTGAGGAGACCGACCGTGGGGCGCTCGATCCGGTGCACGCGCTCCATGAATCGCGAGGCCATGCGCGCGAACTGGAGGATGTGCTGCGCCGTCGCGTCCATCGTCGCGCCCGCATCGAGGAGACACGCCGGACCGCCCTTGGTCGTCGGGAGCATCCCGCACAGCGCCGGACGGTCGATGCCACGGACGCGTCCGAGGATGAGCAGCGCCGCCGCCATCGTCGCGCCCGTATTGCCCGCCGACACGACCGCATCCGCGTGGCCGTCGCGCACGAGCCGCGTGGCGATCCCGATGGAGGTCCCGCCCCGCCGCCGCAGCGCCGCCCCCGGATGCTCGCCCATCTCGACGATCTCACGCGCCGCCACGACCGAGATGCCGTCGGACGGCGCCGGAAGGCGCGCCGGGTCGCCGACGAGGATCACCTCGGCGGCGCCGCCGGACGCCCGGTACAAGAGAGCGCCCCGGACGATCTCGTCCGGGGCGTGGTCGCCACCCATGGCATCGACGGCGATGCGCATCCGACCCTTAGGCGGGGCCGGGGGCCGCCCTCTTCGTCTTGATCACGGTGATCTGCCGGCCGCGGTACGTCCCGCAGTGCGGGCAGGCCTCGTGGGGCTTCTTCAGGGTGCGGCACTGCGGGCACGGCGCGAGGTTCACCGCCGCGAGGGCGAGGTGGCTCCGGCGCTTGCCCTGGTTCGCGTGGGAGTACTTCTTCTTCGGATGTCCAGCCATGTCCCTAGTCTTTCATATCCTTCAGCGTCTCGAGCGCGGACCAGCGCGTGTCGGGCGGGGACTCGTGCTGGTGGGGACGCTCGTTGAGGTCCTCCCCGCAGACGGGACACAGCCCTTTGCAGTCGGCGCGGCAGAGCGGCGCCTGGGGCGTCGCCAAGATGACCTCCTCGCGGATGAGCGGCGTGAGGTCGATGAGGAAGTCGGATCCGATCGTCTTCGCGTCGCGCGGCGGCTGCGGCATCGGCGCGCCCGTCTCGACGCGCTCCGTCGCGTAGTACTGCTCGGCGAGACGCGCGTCGACCGGCGAGCGGACCGGCCGGAGGCAGCGCACGCACTGCTGCTCCACCCTCGCGCGGACGCCGCCCTCCAGATACGCGCCGGGATCGGTGTGCGTCGCCTTGATGTCCGCGTCGAAGGACGTGATATCGGCGTCGAGGAGGCCCGCGTTCTCACCGCGCGGGTCGACCGGCGACTCCTCGACGTGGAGATCGATGTGATCGCCCAGCGCCTGCTTGAGCAGGGGTCCGACGCAGACCTTCACCGCTCATGCCTCCGCCGGCGCGGCCTTCCGCTCCTCCAGCACCTCGAGGCTCTTCTGGACGATCCCGAGCGTCTTCTCGAGGTCGCTCTGCAGACGGAGGAGGACGTCGGACGCGTACTGATCGGCCCCACGCATCGTCTCCTCCGCGCGCTGCTCGGCGCGTCCGGCGATGCCGTCGGCGCGCTTCTCGGCCTCCGCCAGGATGGCTTGATCCTGCAGGAGGAGTGCCGCCTGCTCCTGTGCCGCGGCGATGATCCGCTCCGCCTCCTCGCGCGCGTGGGCGAGCATACGGTCGGTCTCCTGGATCGTGCGCCGCGCCTGGCGCACCTCCTCGGGGACCGCGACGCGCAGCTGGTCGATGAGATCGAGCAGCGATGCCTGCTCGATGATCACCTGATCGGTCATGGGGACCTTGCGAGCGTGCACGACGAGGGATTCGAGCCGTTCCACCAGGAACTGGATGTCCACGTGGGTCCCTCTCCTCTCAGCTCGGTCGCGAGGCATCGTATCGCAGGAAGACCAGCACCTCCTCGCCGATCTCCTTCGTGCGCAGCGCCGTCGCGCCCTCCGGGACCGCCGGAGGGTGCTTGCGCAGCGCGCGCGCGACGACGAGGGCGTCCGGCGCGAGCGCGGCGCGGAGGCCGGGATGCCGGAGCGTCGCGCCCAGACCCCGGGCGTCGGCGAACGGCGGGTCGCAGAAGACGAGGTCGAACGGACCGGCCGGCGCCCCGTCGAGGTACGCCGCCACCGTGCGCGGGACGACGCTCGAGCGGTCCCCGAAGCCCGTCGCCGCGAGGTTGCGGCGCAGCGCCGACAGCGCGGCGCGGTCGCGCTCGACGAAGGTGGCGTGAGCCGCGCCCCGCGAGAGCGCCTCGATCCCGAGGGTGCCGGCACCCGCGAAGAGGTCGAGCACCCGGGCGTCGCCGAGCCGCGGCTCGAGGATCGCGAACAGGCTCTCACGGATGCGCTCGGTCGCCGCTCGCGTGACGCTCGGCGGCGGGGCGACGAGCGCGCGGCCCTTCGCCTCGCCCGCGACGACCCGCATCGGCCTAGACGAAGGCGTAGCGCTCCCAGAGCGCGTCGACCGCCTGGCGCAGCCCGCGGTGCTCGGTCCGCTCGAGCTCGGGATCGACCGCGACGATCTTGTCGGCCTCGCGCGCGGCGTCGTCGAGGAGCCGTGGATCGATGTCCGTGAGGTCGACGAGGCGCAGCTGATCGCGGATCCCGCTCTGCTCCTGTCCGAGGAACTGACCCGGCCCGCGGATCTGGAGGTCGCGCTCGGCGAGCTCGAAGCCGTTCAGGAGGCGCTCCGTCGCGTCCTTCTCGACGCGCTCGCTCATCGCGCGCAGCCGGTCCGAGTCCGTCTTCGGACTGACGAGCACGCAGAACGCCTTCTGCTCCGCGCGTCGCCCGACGCGCCCGCGCAGCTGGTGGAGCTGCGCGAGGCCGAAGCGCTCCGCGCCGAGCACGACCATCACCGTCGCGTGCGGGATGTCGATCCCGACCTCGATGACCGTCGTCGCGACGAGGACGTCGAGCTCGCGGTCGCGGAAGCGCGTCATGACCGCGTCGCGCTCCTTCTGCGGCATCCGTCCGTGGACGAGCCCGACGCGCACGCCGGAGAGGGCGCCCGAGCGCAGCTCGTCGAAGGTCGCGACCGCGCTCGGCTGCCAGCTCTTCTCGAAGAGGGTATCGCTCTCCTCGTCCGCGGGATCGATGCGCGGGCACACGACGAACGCCTGCTCACCCGACCGGACACGCTCCGCCACCCACGGCCACGCGCGCGGGAGCGCCTCCGGGGTGCGCACCTCCGTCCGGATCTCACGCCGGCCCGCGGGCATCTCGTCCAGGACGGACACGTCGAGATCGCGGTTGAGCGTCTGCCACAGCGTCTGCGGGATGGGGGTCGCCGTCGTGAGCAGGACGTGCGGGTACGTCCCCTTCTGCCGCAGCGTCGCGCGCTGCTCCACGCCGAAGCGATGCTGCTCGTCGATGACGGCGAGCGCCAGGCGCGGGAACGAGACGCCCTCCTGGATGAGCGCGTGCGTACCGACCACCGCGTCGAGCTCACCGCGCTCGAGCCGCTCGAGGATCCGCTCGCGTTCGCCCGCGGAGGTGCTCGAGCTCAGTCGCGCGACCTTCGGGCCGCCCCGCGCGAAGAGGGCCTCGAGCGTCGCGTAGTGCTGATCGGCGAGCAGCTCCGTCGGGGCCATGAGCGCCGACTGCATCCCGCACCGGAACGCGATCCGCATGGCGAGCGCGGCGACGACCGTCTTCCCCGATCCGACGTCGCCCTCGAGGAGGCGCGACATGGGCACCGCGCGGGCGAGGTCGCCGCGGATCTGCGCCAGGGAGCGGCGCTGCGCGCCCGTAAGCGCGAACGGGAGCTCCGCTATCCACGCGTCGAGCTCCGCGTCGGTGACGGCGAGAGTGCGCGCTCTCGCCTCGGCGACCCAGCGCGAGCGGCGCTGCGCGGTCGCGAGCTGGAGAATGAACAGCTCGTCGAACGCGAGCCGGCGCCGGGCGCGGAAGAGCTCCTGCGGCGCCTCGGGGAAGTGCACCTGCCGGAGCGCGTCGGCGATCGGCGGCAGGCCCTGGCGGTCGCGGACGTCCGGCGGAAGGGGATCGGCAACGAGCGCGAGACGCTGCGACGTCACGAGCGAGAGGAGCCAGCGCCGCAGGTAGCCTTCCTTGAGGCCCTCCGTCAGCCGGTAGACCGGGACGATGCGCGCCGTCTGCACGGCCTCGCGATCCGCCGGCTCGAGCGTGGGGTTCGTGAACGACAGCCCGTGCCCGAACCACTTCGGCTTTCCCGAGATGCGCACCGTCTGGCCCTCCTGCACGCGCTGGCGGATGAAGGCGTTCCCGAACCACACCGCCTTGTGCCGCGAGGGCACGCCGCTCTCGTCCCGCAGCTCGATCTCCGTGCGCGGCGGGCCGCGGCGTCCGGGGATCGTCGCGATGTGGCCGACCGTGGCGACGACCGTCTGCTCGGCCTCCGGCCTCAGAGACCCGAGCGGGACGACCTTCGAGTAGTCCTCGTATCGGGACGGCAGGTGCCAGAGCAGGTCCTCGACGGTGTGGATCCCGAGGCGATCGAGAAGCTTCGCGGAGTCCGCGCCGACGCCGCGCAGCCGCTGGACCGGCTCCGCGAGGGCCGAGCTACTCGGCTTGGACGATGTACGCGTAGTGCGGCTGGCCGCCACGCCGGACCTCCACCTCCACGTCGGCGAGCTCTCGGCGCAGGCGCTCCGCGGCGGACTCCGCGTCGGCATCGCTCACCTCCGCCCCGGCGTAGAGCGTCGCGATGCCGACGCCGTCCATCGCCCGCAGCGCCTCGGCGACCACGTCGACCACGCTCGCGCCGTGCGCGACGAGGCGCCCATCGAGCAGAGCGATCGCGTCGCCGGCGCGTACGTCGCGACCGTCGATCGTCGCGTCGCGCGTGGCGTGCGTCACCTCGACGCTGTGCGCCGCGGCGGCCGCCGCCGTCATGCGCTCCCAGGTCTCGTCGGCCGGGCGCATCGGGTCGAACGCGACGAGAGCCGCCATCCCCTGCGCGACGCTCTTGGTCTCGAGCACGCGCACGTTCGTCTTCGACTCCTTCGCGGCCTCGCGCGCGCCGAGGATCACGTTCTTGTCGTTCGGGAGGAGGAGCACGGTGTGCGCGTTCGCCTCCTCGATCGCGCCCACGAGCTCCCCCACCGACGGATTCATCGTCGCACCGCCGCGCAACGGGACCGCGTACAGGGAGCGCACGATCGCGGCGAACCCGTCGCCGGGCACGACCGCGATGGCCGCGAGCGGACGCGGCGGCGAGCGCAGGACGATGCCGGTCGCGCGCTCGTGCTCCGCGACCATGGCGTCGAAGTCCTCGACCACGAGGTCCTCGATCGGACCGGCCGTCTCGCCGACCGCGATGACCGTCTCGGGCTTCGCCGCGTGCGCGTGGACCTTGAGGAGAGCGCCGTCGCCGACGACGAGGACGCTGTCAGCGCCGGCCGAGAGCATCTCGTGCCGCAGCTCGTCGGCGGCCCGCCGGGGCGACGGCACCAAGTACTGCACGCAGTGCCCGCCGGTCCAGGCGGCGACGTCGGCGTCCGTCGTCACGACGCGATGCGCTCCCGCCCGGCGGAGGACGGGCGACGGCACCGGCGCCGCCGGGTCGACCGCCCGCTGTGCGCCGACGAGGAGCAGCCAGATCCCGTACGCGCCCGCGTCGACGACGCCGGCGGCCTTGTTCATCGGGTTGTCCTCCATCGTCCGCGCCAGCGCCTCCGCGCCGACCTCGACCGCCCGACGGAGCACCAGGGCGATGTCGTCCTCCGTACCGCAGCGTTCGTGCACCGCCGCGCAGAGGGACAGCATCGTCCCGCCCGCGGGTCGGTCGACCGCGGCGAACGCGTTCGCGCGCGCGCGCGAGAATGCCTGGCTCAGCTCCGCGGGCCCCGCCGTCTCCACGCCCGCGAAGGCGTCGGCGAATCCGCGGAGGATCTGCGAGAGGATCACGCCGCTGTTGCCGCGCGCTCCCATGAGCGCGCCGCGCGCGAGCGCGGTGCTCACCTCGGCGACGGTGGCCCCGCCCGCGACGTTCGCGCGCGCGACCGCGGCGCTGATCGTCCGATGCATGTTGCGGCCGGTGTCGCCGTCGGGGAGCGGATAGACGTTGAGCGCGTCCACCTCCGCGGCCTCGCGCTCCAGTCGGGACGCGGCCGCGGTCACCACGTGCAGCAGCGCGCGTCCGTCCCACCGTGCTACGATCGATGGACCCTAGCACAGCAGCATCTCCCCAAAAGGAGCACGCCCTCGATGCCACGCGCCTGCGCCCTGTGCGGCAAGCACGCCGCGTACGGATACAACGTCAGCCATTCCAAGGTGCACACGCACCGGCGCTTCGACGTCAATCTCCACGCCGCCGTCGTGAAGGGCGAGAAGCTCCTCATCTGCACACGCTGCCGCCGCAGCCTCACGAAGGACGCGCGCCTCGCGCAGAAGAAGGCGAAGGCCGTCCGCTCCCGCTAGCCGCACGAGGCGAGCGCCGCCGCGCGCCCCTCCGCGACCTTCAATTGCCCGCACCCCGCCGCGATGTCCTGCCCCTTGCTGATGCGCGTCGTCGTCGCGATGCCGTGCCGCTCGAGGATCGCGGCGAAGCGCTCCATCCGCTGGGGCGAGGGCCGCTCGAAGGCGCCGGGGCCCCGGTTCACCGGGATGAGGTTCACGTGGTACAGGCTGGTGCGCCCGTGCGCCGCGATCTTCCGCCCCAGCCGCTCGGCGTGCTCCGCGGAGTCGTTCACGCCCGCGAGGAGGATGTACTCGACGCTGAGGCGACGCTTCGTGCGCTCGACGTAGCGCGCGCACGCCGCGAGCAGCGCGTCGACGCCCCACTTGCGGTCGACCGGCATGATCCGCGCGCGCGTCGCGTCGTCGGCGGCGTGGAGCGAGACGGCGAGGTCGATCGGCAGGCCCTCGGCGGCGAGCGCGTCCATCTTCGGGACGATCCCGCACGTCGAGATGGTGATGCGGCGCGGGCTGATCCCGAACGTCTCGGCGTCCATGAGCATGCGCACCGACGCCATGACCGGGCCGTAATTGCGGAGCGGCTCGCCCATCCCCATGTAGTCGACGTGCGAGACGCGCGCGTCCCCCGACCTCAGCTCCCGCTGCCAGAAGCGCACCTGGTCGACGATCTCGCCGGCGGTGAGGTCCCGTATCCACCCCATCTCGCCCGTCGCGCAGAACGCGCAGGCCATGGGGCACCCGACCTGCGAGGAGATGCACACCGAGTCCCGCTTGCCGTGGTGCGGCATGAGGACCGTCTCGACGTGGTGACCGTCGTGGAGGCGAAGGAGCGCCTTGCGCGTCTCACCGTCCGCGCTCGCGACCTCCGTCTCGAGCTCGACCGACGACCAGCGGAACGACGCCGCGAGCGTCGAGCGCAGCGCGAGCGGCAGGTCGGTGAGACCGCCCCAGTCCGCCGCCGCGGAGCGGGCCACGCCGTGACGGATCTGGCGCGCGCGGTACGGCGGCTCGCCGTGCCCGGCGAGCCAGCGCGCGAGCGCCTCGTCGCTGACGTCGGTGATGGAGGGGAGAGGGGTGGGCACGCTCTCCAGCGTACCGGTGCCGTTCTGCGTGCACCTTTCCTCCACCCGATCAGCTGGGGAGGGTCGCTCCCTCGAGCCCTCGCGCTCCACGCGCCCAATCGGCGCCGCTCATGGCGCGCTTCCCCGCGGGCTTGACCTCGTCGAGGCGGAGCCAGCCCGCGCCCGCGGCGAGGTGCGGCACGCCGCCACGCAGCGCCACGACGCCGTGCTGGGCCGGTGCGCCCCCGGCGACGCTCGCGCGCCGCACGCCGATGCGCTGGCCGCGGAACGTGGTGAACGCGCCGGGGTCCGGCGTGTAGGCGCGGACGATCCGCGCGAGCTCGTCGGCCGGCTTCTCGAGGTCCAGCGCCCCGCCCTTGGGATCGAGCTTCGGCGCCCATGTGGCGCCTCCGGGATCCTGCGGCCGTGGCACGATCTCCCCCTCGAGGTAGAGCGGCAGATCGCGCTCGAGCATCTCGCCGCCGAGACGCGCGAGGCGCTCCTCGAGCTCGCCCGTCGTCTCGCTCCCACCGATCTCGACCTCCTCCTGCGCGACGATCGCGCCGGCGTCGAGCTCGGCCGTCCCTTCCATGAGCGTGACCCCGGTGCGCGCGTCGCCCGCGAGGATCGCGTGCGCGATGGGCTCGGCCCCGCGCCAGCGCGGCAGCAGCGAGGGATGCACGTTGAGCGCACGGCCTCCGACGGCGTCGAGGAGTGCCGCCGGCACCAGGTTCCCGTACGCGGCCCACACGAGCGCGTCAGGGCGCAGCTCCAGGATCCCGCGCAGCGCGCCACCTCGGAGACGCGCCGGCTGCAGCACGTGAACGCCGCACGCGAGCGCGCGCTCCTTCACCGGAGGGGAGGTGATCCGCCCGCGATGCCCGGGGCGGTCGGGCTGTGTGATCGCGCCGACGAGGTCGATCCGTCCTCGCTGCTGGAGCCGCGCGAGCGCGTCGAGCGGCGGGAGGGCGAAGGCCGGAGTGCCGAGGAAGACGACGCGCGGAGCGGCGTCCGCCGCTACGCCCCCACCTCTTCGGTGTCTTCGAGCTCGACGGGATGCAGGTCGTCGCGCGACGCGAGGCGATCGACGTAGAGCTCGCCGCTCAGGTGCCCCGTCTCGTGGAGCATGCACTGCGCTCCGAGCTCGTCGCCCTCGATCGCGAAGCGCTTCCCGTTGATGTCGACGGCGCTCAGGCGCGCCCCGAGCGGCCGCTCCAGCATCCCGTAAAAGCCGCGGACCGAGAGGCAGCCCTCGCTCGTCCGGTCGACCTCCTCGGAGACCTCGTCGACGACGGGGTCGACCGCGACGACGCCCGCCTCGTCGACGTCCATGATCGCGATGCGCAGACCGACGCCGATCTGCGGCGCCGCGATGCCGATCCCGCGCGCCGCGACCATCGACGCGAACATGCGCCCGACGAGCGCCTCCAGCTCGGGCTTGGATAGCTTGGGGTGCTTCGCGGGCGTGTGAAGGACGGGGTCGCCGACCTGGCGGATCTCGACCGCGTGCTGCTTGACGAAGTCCTCCGCCGACCACTTCGCGCGCCGTGACGCGTCGATCCGCCACGGCCTGCCCTTCGTCACGCGGATCCGAGGCTGGTGCGGCTCTTCCGGCGTGGCGTCTTCGTCGGCCATCGGCGACAGCCTAGCCGAGGAGCGTCATCGGATCGACGTCGATGCTCCACTCCGCGCCGACGGGGACGCGGTCGAGGACGGCATCGGGGCGCGCACCGCGCAGGACGACCTGCGCGCGATACGTGCCGGCCTTCTTCGCCGCGAAGGCGGGTGCGGGCCCGAGCACGTCGGCGTCGCTCGCCGCGGCATCGCGAAGCGCGCGCGCCAGCGCTTCCGCGCGGCGCTCGACGGTCGCCTGCTGCTTCGCCGCCGTCTGTAGGAGGACGAGGCGGCCGAACGGCGGATGGCCGAAGCGCTTCCGCGCCGCGAGCTCGGCCTCCGCGAACGCCGCGTAGTCGTGCGCCGCGGCCGCCCGGATCGCGTAGTGGTCCGGAAGGTAGGTCTGCAGGATCCCGCGCCCCCCGGCGCTCCCGCGTCCCGAGCGCCCGAGGACCTGCGTCAGCAGCTGGAAGGTGCGCTCGGCGGAGGTGTGGTCGGGGAGGTTGAGGATCGTGTCGGCGCTGACGACGCCGACGAGCGTGACGCCGGGAAGGTCGAAGCCCTTCGCGACCATCTGCGTCCCGACGATCACCTGCGCGCGTCCCGAGCGCATGAGCTCGAACGCCGCGGCGTGCGCGCCCTTGCGCCGCACCGCGTCGCGGTCGAGCCGCAGGATCCGCGCCGCGGGCACGGCGCCGCGCACCTCGTCCTCGACCCGCTGCGTCCCGACGCCGAGCTGCCGGATGCGCGCACCTCCGCAGGAGGGACAGCGCGGCGGAGGGGCCGTCTCGGTCCGCCCACAGCGGTGGCACACCATCCGGCCGTCGGCGTGGACGGCGTAGGGGATCTCGCACGCCGGGCAGGGCACGACGAAGCCGCAGTCGCGGCAGAGGACGACGGTCGCGTATCCGCGGCGATTGAGGTAGAGGATCGCCTGCTCGCTCTTCGCGACCGCCTTCGTGAGAGCGGCGCGCAGCGCCGACGAGAGCGTCGAGCGGTTGTTCGCGCGCAGCTCGAGCCGAAGGTCGACGATCGTCGTCGGCGGCAGAGGCAGCTCGCTCACGCGCTCCGGAAGCGGCAGCAGGCGGAGCGCGCCCTCGCGCGCGGCGGCGTAGGTCGTGACGCGCGGCGTCGCGCTGCCGAGCACGACCGCCGCGCCGCAGATCCGCCCGAGCTCGATCGCCGCGTCCACCGCGTGATAGCGCGGGTCGCTCTCCTGCTTGTACGACGGCTCCTGCTCCTCGTCGACGACGACGAGCCCCGGCCGCGCGAGCGGAGCGAAGAGCGCGGAGCGCGAGCCGACGACGACGTCCGCGGCGCCGGCGCGCACGCGACGCCATTCGTCGAGACGCTCGCCCTCCGAGAGCGCGCTGTGGAGGAGCGCGACGCGCTCGCCGAAGCGCGCCACGAACCGCGCGACGACCTGCGTCGTGAGGGCGATCTCGGGCACGAGCGCGATGACCCCGCGTCCCTGCGCAAGGACGTAGGCGGCGGCGCGCAGATACACCTCGGTCTTCCCGCTCCCCGTCACGCCGTGGAGGAGGAACGCGCCGCCGTCGGCGTCGAGCCCGCGCTGGATCTCCTCGAGCGCGGCACGTTGCGCCGCCGTCGCGTCCGCGTCGCGCACGGCATCGTCCTCGGCGAGCGCGAGCTCGGCCGGGATGCGCCGGGGCCGCGCGCGGGTGCGGACGGGCGTCCGCGCGCGCCGCGCGAGCCCGGGCGGGACCATGGCGCGGACGGCGTCGGCGAGCGAGCAGCGGTAGCGGCGCGCGATCCAGCGCGCGAGCTCGAGCTGGTACGCGCGAAGGACGGGCTCCGGCTGCGCGAGGGCCTCGACCGGGCGGAGCTCGCGGCCCGGCGACGGCACGTCGACGGCGACGACGACCCCGGCCGCGACGCGCGGCCCGAGGGCGACACGGACGAGGTGCCCGGGCGCGAGCGCGAGCCCCTCGGGGACGCCGTACGTGAAGGTGCGGGCCGGCCCACGGAGGCCGGCGAAGACCGCGACCTCCGCGTTCACAGCCAGTACGTGCGCGGGCGCTCGGCCTCCTTGCGGACGATCTCCGCGACCTGCTTCACCGTCTCGTCGAGCTTGCCGTCGGAGTTCACCACGACGTGGTCGTACTCGGGCGCGGCGGCCATCTCGATCTCCGCGTTCTTCATCCGCAGCTCGAGGGCCTCGGGCGTCTCGGTCCCGCGCGCGACGAGGCGGCGGCGCAGCGACTCGAGCGACGGCGACTGGACGAAGATCGTGACGGCCTCCGGCAGAACGACCTTGAGCTTCCGCATCCCTTGCGGATCGGGCTTGACGATGACGATCCGGTGCTTCTCGAGCGTTTCGGCGACGGCATCGCGGCGGACGCCCTTGAACTCCCCGTGGACCATCGACCACTCGAGGAAGTTGCCCTCCTCGATCTCCTCGCGGAACTTCTGCGGCGAGTAGAAGAAGTAGTGCTTCCCGTGCACCTCGCCCGGGCGGGGCGCCCGGCTCGTCGCGGTCACGTAGACGACGGCGTCGTCGAGGCGCTCGCACAGGCGCTCGATGACGCTGTCCTTCCCCCCGCCCGAGGGCGCCGAGATGATGACCAGGAGGCCCTTGACGGGACGGCGCTCGCGCGGTGGGTCGTCGTCGGTCACTCGACCTCCGCGAACGGCTCCGCGGTCGTGCGCGGCTCGCCGAGCGACGCGAGGTAGCGGCGGAGGTCGGGTGCCAGCGGCGCGGTGAAGGTGCGCTCGCCGGCGTGCGGGAGGCGCACGGTCAGCCGCCAGGCGTGAAGGAACTGCCTGCCGAGATCGCTCGTGTCGCCGCGCCGTCCGTACACGGGGTCGCCCACGATAGGGGTTCTCGCGAAGGCGAGATGCGTGCGGATCTGGTGCGTGCGTCCGGTGAGCGGCTGGACAAGGAGGAGCGCCTGCCGGGACGCGCGCTCGCCGTACGCCGCGACGCGCCGGAAGCGCGTGACCGCCTCTCGTCCCGCCGCGCGCACGACGACGCGACGCCGGTCAGCGGCGTCGCGGGCCACCGGCGCCTCGATGACCGCCGGATCGGGACCGGGGTCGCCCCACACGAGCGCGAGGTACTCCTTGCGCACGGTGCGGCCCTGCAGCTGGCGCGCGAGCGCGAGCTGGGCGACGTCGTTCTTGGCGACGATCATGACGCCGCTCGTGTCCTTGTCGAGGCGGTGCACGATGCCCGGACGCGCCGCCGCGCGGCCCGTCTCGGCGCCGATGCGCCCGACGAGCGCGTTGACGAGCGTGCCGCGCGCGTGCCCGTACGCGGGGTGCACGACGAGGCCCGCGGGCTTGTTCACGACGACGACGTCGCGGTCCTCGTACAGGACGTCGACGGGGATGTCCTCCGCCTCGAGCGAGAGCGGCGGCGCCTCCTCCGGCACGTCGACGACGATCTCGTCTCCTCGCCGCACGCGGTGCCCGGCCTCCACCGCGCGGCCGCCGATCCGGACGTGGCCCTCGCGCGCGAGCCGCGCGATGGCGCTCCGCGAAAGCTGGCTGTGCTCGGCGACGTAGCGGTCGACGCGCATGGCGGCGGCGTCGCCGGCGCGCAGCACTAGGTGCTTGCCGTCGCCGCCCGTCTCTCCTCTATCCACAGCAGGAATGTCACGATGATGATCCCCACGACGATCGACGAGTCGGCGACGTTGAACGCCCAGAAGCGCCACCCGCCGGGGATCCCGACGTCGACGAAGTCCGTCACGTAGCCCTGGCCGACGCGGTCGACCAGGTTCCCCGTCGCGCCGCCGAGCTGCATGCCCAGCGTGATCGCGATCGGTGCCGAGCGCGCCGCGAGGCCACGGTAGTAGTAGAGGATGACGAGCACCGCGACGACCGACAGGAGCGACAGGAGCGACGTCCGCTCCGGCAGCAGGCCGAACGCCGCGCCGGTGTTGCGCACGTTCGCGATGCGCGCCCAGCCGTCGGCGACCTCACGGGCCTGGCCGAGCGGGATGTTCGCGACGACCCAGCTCTTCGTGACGCGGTCGAGCGCGAAGGTCACAATGCCGACCACGCCGATGAGCACGACACGCGACGGCGGGAGCACCGAACGAATGCTAGGGCCGATACCGGACGGACGGACCGCTCCTCGCGGCCGGCGCGCTGCCTACGCCGTGACCATGCCCCCGTCGATGACGAGCACCTGCCCCGTGATGTAGCTCGCCTCGTCCGAGGCGAGGAAGGCGATCGCGCTCGCGACGTCCTCGACGGTCCCGAACCGGCCGAGCGGGATCTGGGGGAGGATCGTGCCCTTCATCTTCTCGAGGAGCTCGCTGGTCAGATCCGTCGGGACGAAGCCCGGCGCGACGGCGTTGCACGTCACGTTGCGGCTCGCCATCTCGCGCGCGACCGTCTTGGTGAACCCGATGAGCCCGGCCTTCGCCGCGGCGTAGTTCGCCTGCCCGGCGTTCCCCGCGACGCCCGCGACGGACGACACGTTCACGATCCGCCCGTAGCGCTGCTTCATCATCGGCCGCATGACCGCGCGCGTGACGAGGAACGCGGCGCGCAGGTCGAGGTCGAGGACCTCGTCCCAAGCCTTCGGCGTCATGCGGATGAGCAGGTCGTCCCGCGTGATGCCCGCGTTGTTCACGAGCACGTCGATCCGGCCGCCGCCGAACGCGACCGCCTCCTTCACCAGGCGGTCGACGTCGGCCTCGACCGAGACGTCGGCCTGGACGACCTCCGCCGTCCCGCCGGCCTTCTCGACGAGGACCTTCGCTTCCTCCGCGGCGGCGGCGTTCCCCTTGTAGTTGACCAGGACCTTCGCGCCGCCGGAGCCGAGGCGGACGGCGGTCGCGCGGCCGATGCCGCGGGCGCCGCCGGTCACGAGCGCGACCTTGCCCGCGAAGGAGGCCACGAGCGGCTCAGGCGGCGGTGAGGATGAGCGACGCGTTGTGGCCGCCGAATCCCATCGAGTTCGACAGGGCGGTCGTCACCGTCGCCGCGCGCGCCGTGTTGGGGACGTAGTCGAGGTCGAGCTCGGGATCGGGCGTCGTGTAGTTGATCGTCGGGGGGACCCTCCCCGTCACGATCGCCATGACGCTCGCGATCGCCTCCAGCGCTCCCGCGGCGCCGAGGAGGTGCCCGGTCATCGACTTCGTCGAGGAGATCATGAGCGTGCGGGCGTGGTCGCCGAAGACCTGCTTGATGGCGGCGGTCTCCTCGCGGTCGTTCGGCTGCGTCGACGTCCCGTGCGCGTTGAGGTAGTCGATCGCCCTCGGCTCGAGATCGGCCTCCGCGAGCGCCATCTTCATCGCGCGCGCGTTCCCCTCGCCCTCGGGGGAGGGCGACGTGATGTGGTACGCGTCGGCCGTCGCCCCGTAGCCGATGAGCTCGGCGTAGACCCGGGCGCCGCGGGCGAGGGCGTGGTCGCGGTCCTCGAGGACGAGCGCGGCCGACCCCTCGCTGAGCACGAAGCCGTCACGGTCCTTGTCGAACGGGCGCGACGCGCCCTGCGGGTCGTCGTTGCGGCGGCTCATCGCGTGCATGTTCGAGAAGGCCCCGATGGCGAGCGGGATGACCGCCGCCTCGGCGCCGCCGGCGACCATGACCTCGGCCATGCCGCGCTTGATCATCTCGGCGCTCTCGCCGAGCGCGTGAGCGCTCGACGCGCACGCCGACACGTGCGTGAGGTTCGGTCCCCGAAGGCCGAACTGCATCGAGATCTGCGCCGATGCGGCGTTCGCCATGAGCATCGGGACGAGGAATGGCGACAGCCGTCCGGGCCCGCGCTTCTCCATGACGAGCACCTGCTCGATCAGCGTCTCCAGACCGCCGACGCCCGTCGCGATCGCGACCCCGATCCGGTCCTGCTCCTTCGCCGTGTCGAGCTTCGCGTCGTCGAGCGCCTGCTTCGCGGATCCCGTCGCGAGCTGCGTGAAGCGATCGGTGCGCCGCACGTCCTTGCGGTCCATCGCGACGAGCGGGTCGTACCCCTTCACCTCGCCCGCGATCTGCGTCTCGTAGGGCGAGGGGTCGAACCGGGTGATGCGGCCGATCCCGCTGCGGCCCGATGCGAGGCCCTCCCACGTCGAGGCGAGGTCGTTGCCGAGCGGCGTGACGCATCCCATCCCGGTAATGACCACGCGACGGCTCACTGCGGCGCTCCTCTCAGCTTCGCGACGAGGTCCGCGATCGACGGCGGATCGGAGATCGCGACCGTCCGCGCGTCGACGATCCGCTTGACGAGGCCGCTCACGACCTGCCCCGCCCCGATCTCGACGAACGTCGAGGCGCCGCCCTCCCTCATGAACTTCACCGATCGGAGCCACTCGACGCGCTGCGCGAGATGACGCACGAGCGCGTCCGGGATGGTCGCGGCGCTCGGATGCGGCAGCCCGCTGATGTTCGCGATCACCGGAACGACCGGCTCGTGGAAGCGGATGCCGTCCATGAACTGCCGCAGCTCGTCGCCGATGCGCCCCATGGGCGGGAAGTGGAAGGGACCGCTGATGCGCAGCGGCACGATCCTCTTCGCGCCGCGCCGCCGCAGCGCCTCGACCACGGCGCCGACGCTGTCGGCGTCGCCGGCGATCGTCACCTGCGACGGTCCGTTGTCGTTCGCGACGACCGTCCGTCCGTCGGGCGCCGCGTCGTGAATGACCTCCTCGACCTCCGCCGCGGACAGCCCGACGATCGCGGCCATCGCGCCCTTCGCGCCCTTGGTCGCGGCGAGCCGTCCGCGCTCGGCCACCAGGCGGAGCGCGTCGGCGAACGTGAGGACGCCGGCGGCGACGAGGGCGGTGAACTCGCCCAGCGAGTGGCCCGCCACGAACGACGGGCGCAGGTCGGCGGGCAGCGCCGCGACACCGCGGGGATCGAGACCCTCGCTGATCCGTCGCCCGAGGGCGGCGGTCCGCTCGGCGAGCGCCTCGAGGACAGCGACGCTCGTCGTGAGGATCGCCGGCTGCGCCGTCACGGTGTCGTCGAGGCGATCGGCCGGGCCCTCGAAGCAGACCTCCGAGAGCGGATAGCCGAGGACGTCGTCGGCCTCCTCGAACGTGCGCCGGGCGCTGAGGGACGAATCGAAGACGCCGCGTCCCATGCCGACGGACTGCGAGCCCTGGCCGGGGAACACGAAAGCGAGCGAGTGCGTCACGGGACCCTGAGCGTATCACCGCCAGCCGAGCGGGCGCTGCATGCGCTATGCAGCGAAAATACGTCCGTGCGCGGCTACGTCCAGCGTCTGCGCGCGGAGCGGAGCGATCGCACCGCCGCCGCGATCGAGCGCGCCGCGCTGCGCGAGCTGCGCGTCCGGGGGTACGCCGGGCTCCGCCTCTCGGACGTCGCGCGCCGTGCCGGCGTCGCGCTGCGGACCGTCTACCTGCACTCCCGCACCAAGGACGCGCTCGTCACCGCCGCGCTGCGCCACCGCGCGGCCGCGCTCGCGCGGCGCGTCGAGCGCTGGCGTCCGCCCGACGCGCCCGCGCCGGCGATCCTCGACGACCTCGTCGCCCTGCACGAGCGGACGTACCGCGCCGAGCGGCAGCTCCTCGAGATCCTCGTGGGCAGCGGCGCTCCGCGCGGCGCCGAGGTGCTCCGCTCGCTCGACCGGGTGCGCCTGGTGCTCATCGAGCGCGCGGTCGGCTCGCTCGCGGGGATCGGCGCCTTGCGCGTTCGCCCCGACGACGCGATCGCGCTCGCCCACGCGATGCTCGCCTATCCGACGTGGCGCTCAGCGCTCATCGGTCCGGCGCGCCGCCGCGCGCCGCGGCTCATCGCGGAGGCGCTCCGGACGTCGCTGCTGCGCTAAGCCTTCTCGATCTCGAGCTGCGCCGCGACCCCGTTGAGGTCTCCGCTCCAGCGATACCCCTGGCCCCGCGTGCCGGCGGCCACCCGCGTCGCCAGCGTCTCGCTCGCGAGCAGGTCGCGGTGGCGCTCGAGCGCCGCGGCGATCGCTCCTTCGTAGCGCAGCTCGATACGGTCACTGATCTGGAGCCCCGCCTCCTTGCGCATCTCGTTGACGCGGCGCACCAGCTCGCGCGCGAGGCCCTCCGCCTCGAGCTCGGGCGTGATGCGCGTGTCGAGCGCGACGACGAGCCCCGCGTCGCGTCCGACGGCGTGGCCCGCCGTCCCCTCGTGCGAGACGAGGACGTCGCTCGGCGCGAGCGTGTGCCCCTCGACGAGGAACGAGCCGTCGCGGCGCTCGTAGCGCCCCTCGCCGAGGGCTGTGCGCACCTTCGGCAGATCCTTCCCGAGCTTGGGGCCCAGAGAGCGCAGCTCGGGCTTCACGATCTCCCGGACCAGGCCTTCCGCGTCGTCGCGCACCTCGAAGGCCTTCACGTTGAGCTCGTCCTTGACGATCTCGGCGAGCTCATCGCGCCCGCGCAGCACGCCGCGCTCGTGGTCGGTCGGGTCGAAGACGGCGACGAGGCGCGACAGCGGGGTGCGCGTCTTCACGCCCGCCGACTGCCGGGCGGCGTGGCCGAGCGTGACGACGCGCCGGACGGCGTCCATGCGGCGCTCGAGCTCGTCGTCGATGAGCGTCACGTCCGCCTGGGGGTACGACGTAAGGTGGACGGACGGCTCCGCGCCGGCGACGACCCCGCGCACGAGGCGCTGGTACAGCGCCTCGGAGAAGAACGGCATGACGGGGGCGATGAGGCGGGCCGTCGTCACGAGGGCCTCGTACAGCGTCTGCTCCGCGGCGAGCGTGCTCCGCGTGTCGCGCGTGCCCCAGAACCGCGGCCGGCTGCGCCGCACGTACCACTGCGAGAGGTCTTCGATGAACGCTTCCACGCGCAGGGTCAGCGTGCGCACGTCCCACTGCTCGAGCGCGGCGCGGCCGTCGCGCACGAGGCGGTTCAGCACCGAAAGGAGCCAGCGGTCCAGGAGCGGCCGCTGCGCGGCGGGGACGGCCGCCGCGCTCGGGTCGAAGACGTTGAGCTCGGCGTAGGTGACGAAGAAGGAGTAGGTGTTCCACAGCACGAGGAGCCGGCGCTTGATGTCGTCGAGCGCCTTGAGGCTGAAGAGCATCGTCTCGTCCGCGCGCTGGCGGCTCACCGTCCAGCGGATCGCGTCCGCGCCGACCTTCTCCATGACCTCCTCGAGGAGCACGACGTTCTCGCCGGTCTTGTGGAACTCGCCGCCGGACTCGTCGAGCATCGGCTCGAAGGTCTGCACGACGCGGTAGGGCGCGCCGCCGGTGAGCGCCGTGCTGAAGAACAGCTGCGAGTAGAACCACAGCCGGACCTGCTCGACCATCTCGACGACGTAGTCGGCCGGGAACCACGTCGTCCACTCCGGGCTCCCCCGCTGGTAGCCGAGGGTCGAGAACGGCACGACGCCGGCGTCGAGCCAGCAGTCTCCGACCTCCTTCACCCGCGTGCTGTCCGCGCCGCACCGCGGGCAGCCGACGACGACCTTGTCGATCCACGGCCGGTGCAGCTCCCTGAGGTCTTGCAGACCGCTCTTGGCGAGGGCGCGCAGCTCCGCCTCGCCGCCGACGACGAAGAAGTGACCGTTCGCGCAGGTGTAGAAGGGCAGCGGGAGGCCCCAGTAGCGCTTGCGGCTGATGTTCCAGTCGCTCATGTTCTCGAGCCAGTTGCGCATCCGGCGTCCGGCGTGCTCCGGGACCCAGCGCACCGTCTCGGCCGCGGCGATCATCCGCGGCCGCAGCTCGGCCATCGAGATGAACCACTCGTCGTCGACGCGGAAGACGAGCTCCTCGTGGCAGCGCCA
>JAJYLV010000008.1 GCA_021787445.1 Chloroflexota bacterium
CGTCATCTCGCGGGACCCCTACTCAGCGAAGCGGCCCTAGAGATCACTGAAACGCCCGCGCCCTCTAGTGCCACCGGAGAGGAACGCGGGCGTTCGTATTTGGAGAAGACAAATGTACTCCTGTCCACGCTGTCACCGCGTCACAAGCGCCATGAGCCTGGTCCGTCACTGCCGCGGCCTCACTGAGTTCAGCCCCGAGCAGATGTGCGCCACCTGTCTCGGGGAGCTCCGCGCCGAGGAGGCCGGTACGCCGACCCTCGAGACCGCCTGGGGTGTGGCGGTCCTCCACGAAGGGGAAGCCGCCGAGCCCGTGGCGCTCGCGGCATGACGTCGCTCCACGCGCTGCCGACCATCAATGAGCAGGATGAGCTCGACGAGATCGCCCTGGCACAGGACTCAGTAGTAGATGCCAAGCCAACGTTCGCGACCGAGCGCGGTGCCTTCTCGGCATCGTGGCCGGCGCCGACCTACGTCCGCATCGACATCGACCGCTTCGATGACAGACGCGACGAGTTGTCGGCGGAAGTCGTCGTCCGCTCCACGGTCCCCGGCCTTGCGCGTCAGATCGCGCAGCGCAGGCTGCCCCTTCTAGGAACGCGCTCGGTGCCGGACCTAGCGAAGTACCTCGGGGGTAGGACGTCGGGCCGGAAGATCGACTGGTCCGCGCTTCTGGACGACACGTTCACTCGTGCAGTGCAGACGCACCGCCAGGGCGAGCCGGCGATCCGTCTCGATCAGCGTCAGAAGCTCGTCGACCAGGAACTCTACGCGCTCCCACCCGCAGCGCTGCTCCGCGAGCTGACGATCGTCTACGGAAAGCCGGGTGAAGGAAAAACATGGTGGGGACTCGCGATCGCCTGCGCCCTCCAGACGGGACGGGGCGACATCCTGGGACTGACGCCTGCCCGGTCGATGAACGTTCTCGTTCTCGACTGGGAGGACGACGAGCACGTCAAGGGCAAGCGTGCCGACATGATCGCGCCGCCCGGCGTTGCTCTCACCTACCTCGTCTGCCGTCGCGCGATCTGGGACGAGCTTGACCGCATCCTGACCACCATCCGCGAGCGCGAGATCGAGTTCTTGCTGATCGACAGCGTCGGGATGGCGTGTGGTGGACTTCCGCCGGAGAGCTCAGAGGCCGCACTACGGTTCGGGCTCGCCTATCGCCAGCTCGGGCTCGGTGCCGTAGCCATCGCTCACCTGCCGAAGGCGACCCAGGATGACTCGATGCCTTACGGCTCTGTATTCTGGGCCGCCCAGGCCCGGCTGACGTGGCTAATCAAGCGCGAACAGGAGCTCGGCGACAACGGTTTCACCATCGGTGCCTTCTGCAGGAAGGCCAACAACGACCGTCCGCCGCTGCCGCTGGCGTACGACGTCACCTTCGCGGACAGCCAGGTGCGGTTCACGCGCCGCGATGTTGGGAGCGTCACGGAGTTCTCGGCACAGCTCCCTGTCCGCTGGCGCATCCAGGAGGCGCTGAAGGAGGGGCCCGGGACTATCACTCACATCGCTTCGGAGACCGGGGCGGACAACGACACCGTGAGCAAGACGCTCCGTCGGCACGAGGGGAAATATTTCGTCCGCGTCCCGAACGCCCAGGGCGTGCAGATGTGGGCCAACCTCCGTCGAGACGATCTTCCTCGTAGCGCCTAGCTGGGACCGGACAGTCGGACAGGGGACTCTAAAGAGTCCCCCTGTGTCCGTCCGGTACTCCGGACAAGTGTCCGCGGACACTCCGGACAAGTGTCCGGAGCCCTGATCCCATTTGGCTCAAAGGGGCGGACAGTGTCTTCCCGGGACGCGCGATCTCCACGACTGTCCGCCGCGCTCTCCGGACAAGTGTCCGGCCCCCGACGACATCCGGCGACTACCATCCGCCGCGGTGAGCCACCTTCGTGCTCCCATCGCGCTCGCTGTCGTGTTGCTGGTCGGCTACGGCGTCTACGCCACAGCGCGGATCGCCTCCCTGGAATCGCAGGTCGCTGCGTACCGCACGTACGCGATACAGCGCGACGCATCACTGGAGTCGGCCACGCAGCGCATCGCATCGCTGGAGTCGCAGCTCGCGTTCACAGTGGTCAGCAAGGACGTTCGTGGCGTGCCCGGACGGCCGGGATTGTTCGAGGGCTGCGTGAAGTACAGAGCTCTGGGCACTACGGAGGAGTGGTGCGGGCTACCGACCAGTACGCCGCCTCCCGGGTCGGCGGGAGATGTCACCATGCCGACTTGCTGGACGGATGCGCAACTCGGGGCGCCATTGCCCCAGTCATGCCGGGATACCCCATCGTCACTTCTGCCCTCGGCGCCGCCAGGTGACGGACAGTCGTCCTCGGCGAGAGGGACCGCCGCGACTATCGCCCCTACGACAGCGACCGGGGTGGCGACGCCTGCTCCGACGACCGCGAGCCGGGCCCAATACGTCGATTGCCTTCGCTCCGCGCTCGGCCAGAATGCTGCGCCCTACAACGGGATTGTCATTGGCGGCGTCGTGTACACGCCGGCCCCGTCAACCCTGAGCCCAAACTGTAGGCGGCTGCTCGAGCCGAGTCAGTCGCCATGACCGTGGCGGATCCAGGAAGTGCTCAAGAACGGACCGCAGACCGTGACGCACATCGCGGCCGAGACGGACGAGAGCACGGACGCGGTGAACAAGGCGCTCCGCCGCGCCGAGGGCAAGGTCTTCGTCAAGGCGCCGACCCCAGAGGGCGTTCTGCGCTGGGCGAACCTCTACCAGGAGAACGCCCAGACCGCCTAGATGGACACATGGACAGGACGGACTAGATAGTCCGTCCGTGTCTGTCCATCGGGATGGACACCTGTCCAGTGGACATGATGGACAACTGTCCATCACCCGAGTCGCTTACGGGACCACGCGGGCCGTCCTGGGTAAGCCCCCGCAACAAAGTGGTGCTCGCGCCTACCATCCGCGGCGGTGAGTCACCTTCGTGCTCCCGTGGTCGTTCTGCTGGCCGGTGTGACGGCCTATCTGCTCTTCGGACCGCTCCCATCGATGCACATCTCCGCGTTCAACTGCGTGCTCCATGAGAGAGAGGGGTTCCCTTTCTGCTTCGGTGCCGGAGGATCCATCGCTCTCGCCGCCATGACGCTTACAGCGGCCGCCTGGCTCACCTGGGCGCGCTAGCCCCAGGCGACACACGAGACGCGGCAGCTGGGGTTCTGTCACAACGGCGGCATCGGTGACGGTCACCGACGATCACATAGAGACCGGTCAGGGGCCTATGCGCGCTTCTGACGGACGCGGTGACCAGAAAGTGACGGAGTGACGGAGCGGGATCAGCCGCGCCGGGAGCTGTACGGGACGTGCAGCATGTTCGCGGCCTTCCGCTTCGTGCCTTCGCCGCGCCGGTCATAGCGGGCGGTCGTCGTCACTGAGGCGTGACCGGCGAGCTCCTTCACCGTCGACAGATCGGCGCCACTGTCCAGCAGGTCACTGACGAACGACCGCCGTAGGTCGTGCGGACTGAGTGCGCCGATGCCGGCGCGCGCCGCCCGGCGATGGGCGGCTTCGTAGACGGCCTGAGCGGTCATGCGGCGGGGCTGAATGCGGCCCGCCTTGTCGACGGGCCACAGGAGCGGTCCGGGACCATCACCGCGGATCGCGCACCAGGCAGCGAGCGCGTCCTTGCCCCCGTTGGCGAGGTACGTGACGCGGTCCTTGCGACCCTTGCCGCGGCGCACGGTGACGGAGCCTGTCTCCGGGTCGTAGCCGGAGCGCTCGAGCGCGACGGCCTCTGAGCGTCGCAGGCCGGCGCCGTAGAGGAGCGCGAGGAGCGCCGCGTCCCGCGGACCGCTCGCGCGGTCATCCTCGGCGCAGACAGCGAACAGAGCGCGGAGCTCGCCGGAGGAGAGGGCCCGGCCCGCCGGGAGGGTCGACCCGCTGACGTTCGGCAGGTCCGACGCGCGTCGGTAGGTCTCCGCGTCCATCGCTCCCAGGCGCCAGGCTTCTCGCAGGACCCCTCGCAGGGCCGCGAGATGCTTGTTCACCGTCGCGGGGGCGTAGCGCTCGGCCAGGGCGGTACGGACGGCCGTCGTGTGCTGGTAGCGGAGCGCGGACCAGTCGAGGCCGAGCGCGTCGGATCGGCCATCGCTCAGGATGCTCGCGATGGTGTCGAGGGCGCGGCGCATGGTCGGGCGCGAGCCGACGTCCAGGCGCGCGAGGTACACGGCCGCGGGATGCCGGTCCAGGCTTACGAGAACCGCCATTCTCATAGGCGAAGTCGGGCTCGGATCGGCCACCGCGAGCGCGGTCTGATCGGTCATGGTGACGAACCTCCGACGTCCTGATCCCCTCGCTCGGGGAACGCCCCGGCCGGAGCCGGGGCCGCACGGTTGGAGGCCCGACTAGAGCTGGATCGAGAGGGAGCCGACGCGGATCTCCCGAACGTGCGCACGGATGACCGCGAACGCTGCCGCGTCGGCGGCGGCGTGGACCGCCTCGTAGAGCGCGTCCGCCTCGCCGGTGGTGCAGCCTCCGCGCTTGCGGATGCGCCCCACGATCTCGTCGACGACCTCCGCGACGTACCGGACGCTCGGATCTGCGTTCACGGGACGGATCAGGACCTCGTTCGCGACTAGTCGCAGGTCCGACTCGGGGTCATCGCTCGAGTGCAGGAAACGCGCGCTCTTTGCGTCGAACGGCGAATACGGAGCCGGTGAGAACTCGGTGCCGGCGGCGGACACGGTGAGCCTCAGATCCTCGAGCTCGTCAGTCTTGATCACGGTTCTCCCTTTCCAGCGTTGGCCGGATGCTCCGGCGCGCCCGCCTGCCGTCGAAGGCTGACCGTCGACGGCAGCGCGGCCGCCTCGGAGCTAGGAACGTCGACGCGGGGCGGCCTCGTCGGTCTGACAGCGGCAGAACACGAAAGAGGAACGCAGGAGCCGGAGCGTGTGCTGCTCCCCCGTGTCCTTGTCCTCGTTCACTCGCTCGACCACGACGGGGAGCCGGATGCCGTGCTCGCCCTTGCGGACCGCGCGGCCCTGAGCGATCCAGCGACGGAACGTGAAGACATCCGCGTAGGGCTCGCAGGGGCATCCGCGCTCGGCGAGGGCGGTCTTGACCGCAACTGCGTTAGCCACGCTGAAGGTGTCGAAGGTGCGCGCGTCCTGGGGAGTCTCGAAGCGATAGGCTGAGGGCGCCATTGGACTTACCTCCATTGGCCGGGCCCCGGACGTTGACCGCGTCGCGGGGCCGTTTTCTTGCCCGCGATCTTACGAGCCGCTTTCGAGAATGCAATAGGACTTATCCACCATCTTCGCGATGGACACGAGATCGTATCCGGCTAGTTGACCGACGCGCGCAGAGCTCCCCTCGAGCGCGCCGCGGTCGCGCCGGCGCGCCGACCCTCCTCGGCTGCGCGCACGTCGACGTCGGCAGCCCCCCGGTGGGGCAATGACCGACCCTGAACCGCGGCCGAAAAAACGCGCGGGTCCCCCCACCTCTCACATGGACCCAGTTACCGAAATCCCCTCCCGTCACAAGTGACCGATGCATCCGACTGACCGTCACAAGGAGTTACCGAGATGGCGAACATCGCTGGCCCCACCGGCGGCACCTACCAGCCGCCCTCGCTTCCCGACATCGCGAACGTTCCGCTGGGTCGTGTGCCCAGGCTCGTCTCTTCGGGCACTACCACTCCCGCGCCGAGCTCCGGTCCGTCCCTTTCCGACCTTCTCGGCGGCGTAGGCAGCGCGCTCGGGAATGCGTGGATGACCGCGACGGATCCCGTCACCCGGACGAACGCGATCGCCGCGGCGCAGAGGGGCGAACACCAGCTCACCCCCTTCGGGCCGTGGGACATCCTCGGTGGAGCGAACGAGGCCCTGACGCCCCTGCTTCAGCCGATACAGCGTCCGGGCGACGTCATGCCCGAGACGCCTCCGATCTTCCCCGGTGCTCCTCTCGCCGCAGCGACGGACCTGGCGTCGGAGAGCCTGGGACCAGCGCTCGGTCAGGCGGGACGAGCCATCGGCACCTTCGCGGAGTCTCCCGCAGTGCGTCGCTTCGCGACCGAGGCCGCGGGGGAGGGCGAGGTCGGCCTGGGTATCCCGGGTGCGGCCCAGAGGGCGGCCCGCTACGTCGTGAACCACGGCAAGACCGTTCACACGATCATGGACACCCAGACCGGAAAGATCCTGCCCCTCGCGTTCAAGGACGCGGACAGGGCCGAGCAGGTCGCCGCGGCGAGGAACGCCGCGTTGCGCGCTGTTCCCAGCACCGCAGATGCGGCGAAGACGAACCTCGAGCGCATGGTCGCGTCGGGCCGGAACTTCACCCGTGTCCCTCCCGGGGAGGCCGCCGCATCCGAGGCCGCGAACCCGTCGGTGGTCCGGGGTGGTCTCCCGACGCCCCAGGAGGCGGCGGCGCAGGAAGCGCAGACCCGCGCCGCGAGCGAGGCCGCGCGCAGGGCTCCGAAGCCCGGTGGCTTCGCCGCTCCGGGCACGACCTTCGCGGGCGTGTCCCCGCGTGATCTGACGAAGACCATCCAGGCGACCACGCCCTATCGCAGCATCAAGGAGTTCGGCGCTGCCGTCCGCAGCGGAGAGGCCGCGAAGAACGGCGCGCCCCAGGGGCTCATCGATGTCTTCGAGCGTGGCGAGGCCGACATGGCGCGCCGGGCGGCTGAAGACGCGATGCGCTCGCGCGGTGCGAGCCAAGAACTGATCGACCGCACGATGGGCCGTGCGCCGCGAACGGCTCCCGCTGCCGCGTTCGAGCGCGAGGCCGCCGCGGCGCAGGAGGCGGTGCGTCAGCGGCTCAACGCACTGACATCAACGACGGAGACGACGCGCCCGGTCCCAACACTGTCGGGTCCCATCGCCTCGGTCGATTCGGAGCGAGCCGGCCTCGAGGACCTGATCCGTCGCGAGGGCCAGCGGCAAGGTCTGTCCGACGACGAGATCCGCAAGGCGATCGCCCAGATGGGCGGCGGCGGTGGGCGACGTCCGCCTGCTCCTCCTGCCGGCGGACCGTCGCTGCCGCGCGGTCCCGCAGAGACGGTCCAGGCCGCGAAGCTGCGTGCCTTCCGTACGCTGTTCCAGACCTTCGTCTACTCGAACATGCTCGGCCCCGGTGTCGCCGGCCTCAAGGCCGGAAGCGACATGGGGAAGATGATCCTCGGCACCGTACAGATACCGCTCGCGCGCCTGCTCACTCCGGGCGCAGAGGCTGGGAGTGCGGCCACACGCGAGGCCGTGCTGTGGCGCGGCTTCATACGGGGCGTGACCCAGGATGCAATGCGAGGCTTCGCCACCAACTCGTATCAATTCGCCGACACCACTCCCGGGAACTTCACTCGTCTGATGCGAGGTGAGGCGGGCAAGGGCTGGGCCCGTGCGGCTGGCGCCGTCAACGTCGCGTCCGTGTTCCGCGTCATGCCTCGCCTCTTCTCGGGCGTCACCGCCGCCTTCCTTCACGGCTGGCACGATCTGTCTCTCTACGACCAGGCTGTCCAGGCGGCGAGGGGTCTGAGGGGTGCGGAGCGCGATCGGTTCATCTCGGACTTTCAGCGCAACGTCACCCCGGAGGTCGAGAAGACCGCGCACGACTTCGCTATGCGTCAGACCTGGCTCAACGGCAACGCGATGGTCCGGATGCTCGACACCTTCCGCGATCCAGACCGGATGATGCGGAACGGCGTTCCCAAGTCGATCGCCGAGCCCGCGAGCCTGGTCAGTTGGACCATGCTCCCGTTCGCCAAGGTCGTCTCGAACCTGCTACGGGAAGGATCCGAGTTCGTACCCGGCGTCAACCTTCCCGGCCTGCTGGACCGCAGCGTTCCGGCCGTGGAGCAGGGCACCCGGCGGGCGAACGCTCTCATCGGTGCGGGCCTGATGCTCTGGGCCAGCGGCAAGGCCACCAGCGGCGAGATCACCGGCGACGGACCGTCGAACGTCCACGCTCGCATCGCGCTCATGAACATGGGCTGGAAGCCCAACAGCATCCGTCTCGGCGGCAGGTGGTACGAGACGCGCCTCTTCGGTCCTGTCGCGCCGCTGCTGAACATGGTGGGCAACTACCACGACGAGATGCAGTACGACACGAAGCCCATGGACCGCTCGAAGCTCGAGACCCGCGGGACCGCCGTCGCCCAGGCGGCGCTGCGCGCGGCCGTCGACGAGCTCGGCTACGCGCAGGACGTCAGCGAGTTCATGAACGCCGTACAGGGATCCCCGGCGGCACTCGAGCGCTACCTCAACTACCAGACCCAGGGCCTCGAACCCCTCAGCGGCATCGGGCGCAACATCGCCTCGGCCAGCGAGCCGCGCACTCCGATGAAGATCCAGAGCGGCCGCGTTGTCGGCGGCGTGCGCCGTCCATACACGGGGCCGACCGTCTTCCTGCCATTCCTCGGCGAGCGCGGTCCAGCTAATCCCCGCTACCCCTTCTGACCTTCCTTCTCGCTCCATTCCGCTAGCAGGCCCCGGTCACAAGCCGGGGCCTGCGGCATTCAGGAGGCTCCCCTTGTCCAACCTTCGCATCGGCGAAAAGCACGGCACCGCGTCCGAGTGCATGGCCTGTGGTGAGGTGTTCTGCGGCGTCGAGGCGTTCGACGGCCATCGCGTCGGCGACTTCTCGCAGGACTTCGGCAAGGACGGCAAGGGCCGTTGCTGCCTCACGCCTGCCCAGATGGGCTCGCGGGGCCTCGAGCGGTGCGAGCTCGGCCGCTGGAAGGCCCCGCGAAGGGTGCGCACCCGGGCTAGAACGGCGGTGGCGGCGTGAGCGGGAGTATCGGCGTGCTCCGCGCGATCGGGGGCCGGATAGAGGACCTGGAAGAGGACCCGAGGGAGCGCGGCTACCGGATCCTCGCCAAGATGTGCCGCGAGGCCGCCGAGGCGATCAGTAGACTCCCCACCGCCGAGAGGGCGCGGTCACTGGGCGTGGAGGAACGGGATGCGGCCTGACGCTCGTGCGTGGTTGAGCGGCCGGCGGGCTCGCGGCTATCTCCGCGTGTCGACGAAGCGACAAGCCGACACATATGGCCCAGCCGCCCAGCGTCACGATGAGGAAGAGTCCGCCTCGGCCTACGGCACGGCGCCCATGTCGCTGTTCTACGAGGATCACGTCACCGGGACGAACGCTCTTATCCGTTCGGACTTCCAGCGGATGGTCGCGGATGCCCGAACGCGACAGTTCGATGTGCTGCTCGTCGCGCGCGTCGACCGCTTCGCCCGCAACGAACGCGACTCCTGGAACTACCTGCACGCGCTCATCGAGGCCGGCGTCGCTGTTCACTTCTGCGAGGAAGACGTCCTGGTCCCGAACGACGACGACTGGCAGGACCGGATCGGCGAGTCGATCAACAGCGCTGCGGCGTACTCACGCCGACTGTCGCGGAACGTCCGCAAGGGGCTCGAGCGCAAGTGGGCCTCGGGCGGACACATCGGGCCGGTCCCGTGGGGCTACCGCCGCACCGCCGACAAGCGCCTCATCGAGCCCGACCCCGAGACGGCGCCGCAGCGTGCGCTGTGCTTCGAGCTCTACTCGACCGGCCGCTACACCTATGCGACGCTCGCGGCGGAGCTGAACGGGCGCGGCGTCCGCATTCTCTCCAAAGGCGTGCTCCGCCCATTCACGAAGTTCACGGTCAAGGATGTGCTCGATAACCCCGTGGTCATCGGGACCATCGGCGAGCGCGAGCAGCGTCAGAACGCCGTTGCGCCCATCGTGACGATGGACACGTGGTGGAGGGTCCGCGAGATCGTCGCCCACCGCTACGGCGCCGACGAGAAGGTGACGCAGCGTCGCCACCGATACCTGTTCGCCTCCGTCGCGCGATGCGCTGAGTGCGGCGAGCGGTTCTGGGGCCGCCTTAGCCATCAGCGGAGCCAGCGCCCCTACCGGCAGCTCTACCACGCCCCGCGTGGGTGCCGTCAGGGCTCACGGAACGAGGAGCGACTGACGACGCAGATCGGCGCGTGGCTGGCGACGTGGAGCCTCCCGGCGGACGCACGAGTCCGAATCGTTCAGTACCTCAACGCTCCCCACCCAATCGACACCGGGAGGGCGGTGCGGCGTCAGCAGATCGAGGCCGAGATGGAGCGCGTCCGCAACCTCTACCGCTGGGGCGATCTTGCCGAGGACGAGTACCTGGGCGACCGCAGGCGGCTCGCGCGGGCGCTCGACGCACTCGGAACCGACCAGCCGGCAAAAGAGCCGAGCGAGGACGCGCTACGCCTTGCGACCACCATCGGCCGTGCCTGGGAGCACGTCAGCGACGACACTCGCCGCGAGTTCATCGAGGAGTGGGTCGCCGAGCTCCGCATCCGCAAGGACGGCGGGGTCGACGTCCTGCCGCGCGAGCCGTACCGGGAGATCGTCTACGCCTCGCAGATGGGCACCGTGGGCTGTGCTGGGCTCGAACCAGCGACCTTGCGGATGTGAACCGCACGCTCTGACCAGCTGAGCTAACAGCCCGGGCGGCACCTATTAGGGTACCGCGACACGCGTGAAAGGACGATCTCGCCGCGGGCAGGCGCGACGGTCGGGCACGACACTTCGACGTATGGGTCCTCTCCGGCTCCTGTGGTCGGTCGCCGTCAGCGAAGGGCTGCTCCTCGCGGGGTACGCGCTCTTCGTCGAGCCCGCGCGCCTCGCGCTCACCCATCTCGTGCGGATCGATCCGCGCGTCGATCGCCCGCACCGCCTCCTCGTCCTCTCCGACATGCACCTCCACGCGCTCTCCCATCGCACGTATCGTCGGATCGCGCACGCCGCGCGCTGGGCGGCGGCGAACGGCGCGACGCACGCGCTCCTCGCGGGCGACCTCCTCGACGACGACCGCGAGGTCGAGCTCGTCGCCGGGCGCCTCCGCCACGCCCTCGCCGGCCTCCCGGCGGTGTACGTCTCGGGGAACCACGAGTCGTCGCGCTACCACCGCTGGTCGGTCCTCCCCGAGGAGCGCGGCATCGCGCGGAACGACGTCGCGCGGATCGAGCGAGCGATGGCCGAACACGACATCCGCCGCGCGGATGACCGGGTCGTCGAGGTCGACGGCATCCCTCTCCTCGGGATCGGCTGGCGCGGCTGGCGGATGGGACCCGGTCCGCTCGCGCCCCGGCGCCTCGCCGACGTCGCGCGCCCCGGCCTCGTCTTGGCTCACTCGCCCGACCACATCGCCGGGCTCGCGCCGGAGCGCGTCCTCCTCGCGCTATGCGGGCACACGCACGGCGGACAGGTGCGCCTGCCTCTCGTCGGCGCGCCGTGGACGCCGGTGCGCTCGCGGCTTCCTCGCCTCGCGGGCGCGATGTCGATCGCCGGTGTCGCCACGTACGTGGGTCGGGGGATCGGAGCGACGGTCCCGGTGCGCCTCGGCTCGGTCCCCGAGGCCATCCTCCTCGACCTGCGCGCGGACGATCCGGTCTCGATCGACGCGACGAGCGTGGTGACGGTTCGCAGCGCACGGTACCGTCGATAACGGGATCACCCGCCTGCGCGTTCACGCGGCAGAGGAAAGGGAAGCTTGGTCCACGCACTTCTGGCGCCACCCGGATTCGGCGACGTGGCCTCCATGGTCACGTACGTCCTCGGTGACCCCTACCTCTTCATCGGCTCGACCACGGTGATGACGACCGCGATGGTGCTCGGCGCCGTCGTGCTCGCGGCGACGGCCGCGGTCCCCTTCCGGCGGGCCGACCCGATCTCGCGGACGGCCGAGACGCTGCTCGACTGGGCCGCGCCCAAGCTCGCGATCGTCCTCGCGTACTTCGGGATCGGGTCGATGTCGCTCGCGACGGAGATCCTCATCCGCTACCACGGCGACAACCCCGTCGGCACCGAGATCCAGTTCCGCTCCGGCGTCGGCCACCTCGCCGTCGCCCTGATCGGCATCCTGCTCCTCTCGTCGCGCCTTCGCGGGCACGACCTTCGGCGGTGGCTCGACGCGCACTTCTGGGCGCTCGCCTACCTCAGCGTCCAGGTGCTCGTCTTCACGCCGCCGTGGTTCGACTTCCAGTTCCAGGGTGCTCTCGTCTTCGGCATCGCCCGCGGCGCCCTCGTCGGCGCGCTCGCGGTGAACCTGTACCTGTGGCTCATCGTCGCGCGCGCGGTCCGCCTCCCCGCCCCGCGGCGGTAGTCACCAGCTCCCCCCGCCTCCGCCGCCACCGCCGCCGCCCGCGCCTCCGCCGAAGCCGCTCATGCCGCTGGACGACGGCGTGCTCGACAGCGCCGTCCCGAGGCTCCCGGAGAAGCCCGACAGGCCGCTCGAGAAGGCCGCGACGCTCGCGATGTTCGCGCCCGCGTACCACCCGGTCGTCGCGCGCTGGACGTCGATGTCCTTGAACGCCGCGGCCCACTTCGAGACGAGCCCGAACACGATCGCGTACGGGAGGTACGCCGCGAAGATGTTCTCCCGCTCGGCGAAGCGCTGGCGGTCCGTCTCCGCGGTCTCCATGTAGCGGCGGAAGCCGCGGATGTGCCACAGCAGGTCGCGGCCCTTGGCGCTGCGGCGCGGCATCGCCCGGACGAGCGCGAGGAGGACGAGGCCGACGAGCGCGACCGCGATGCCGACCAGCCCCGCCCCCAGCCACATCCCGAGGAGCGCGGCGACGCCCGCCCCGATCGCGACGACGCCGACGGCGACGCCGGCCCACGCCCAGCGGACGCGCTCGGGGTCGCGCGGGAACCACCCGCTCGCGACCGAGGCCTCGTAGAGGTCGCGCTCGGCGTGATGCAGCACGGCGTGGAACGTCCCCTTGAGGTCGGACAGGCGGACCTCGTCGCCGGACGCGAAGAGGCCCTCGAAGAGCCTGCGCTCGTAGAGCGCGAGGCTGTCGTCCGCCGGGCGGAGGCGGGCGAGGGTCCAGTCGTGGCCGCCGAAGAGGCCACCGCCGACGACCTCCTCGATGCGCAGGTAGCCGCGCACGGCGAGCTGGACGATCGTCGCGGTCAGGTCCCTCGTGTCGGCCGACTCGTCGACGAGGAGCCCGACCTCGGCGGGGCGCAGCTTGTCGGGCGGCTCGTACTCGGGGACGATCGTCTCGGGGCCGCGCGGGTCGCGCCCCGAGCGAAGCCAAAGCCGCAGGATGAGGGCGAGCCCGACGAGGACGACGAGGAGCGACGCGCCGACCGTGGCCGGCGTGAGGTCCCACCACTCGGTGACGTCGCGCGCGCGCGTCTCGAGGATGGGACGCGCCTCGCCCGCGGCGGATCTCGGGAACGCCGCGACGACGGTCATCTGCTCTCCGGGGGCGAGCGGCCGTGTGGAGCGCATCTCCCCCGCGCCATTCGCGATCGTCGACGTGCACGCCTCGGTGGATCCGGCAGGGCCCTCGTAGCACGCGACGCGCGTGACGGCGCCGCGCTCGACCTGCACGCGCGCGGTCGCCGCTACCGTCGACGCGGGCCACTCGCCGTTGACGTTCCAGTAGAGCTCGTCGTGGTCGGCGAAGGCGTTGAGCGCACCCGCGACGTCGTAGACGATCCGGTAGGTCTGCTTCCCGCTCACGGTCCGGTCGGGGTCGCCGATCTTGATGACGAGGTCGGGCCCCTCCGTGCTCGTCGCGTACGGCCACGGCGCACCCGACGCGCCCGTCACCGTGTGCACGGTCACGCGGTAGACGCGGTCGTGCGTGTCGTCGTACCGGTAGCGGACGGGGATGCGCCGGAAGATGCCGTGCTTCCGCTGGGAGCCGAAGTCGACGTCGATCGTCTCGACGACGCCGAGGACGCCGTCGGCGTGCACGACGTACTGCGCGGCGAACGAGTCCACCGTCCAGCCCTCGTCGGTCGCGGCGCGGGCGGGCACGGCGACGACGGCCGCCGCCAGCGTCACGAGGAGCGCGGCGAGGAGACGCGTGGACGGACCGCGTCCCTTCGCCATCGTCGCGCGCATCTTAGGACGCGTGCGCGGCGACGGGGTCCGCGGCGAGGCCGTCCTCGATCCGACGCGTGCCTACCGCTACGCGCTCCGGCGCGCCCGGTCGATCGGTCCATCGGGAGCGCCGCGCCACCCGCTCTACCTGCGGGGGGACACGGCGCCCCAGCCCTTCTAGCGGATCGTGATGGAGCTCGCCCCGGCGCTCACGGTGACGGTCACGCGGTCCGTGGCCGTCGCGTAGCCGGACGTCTCGTACGTCGTGCTCGTCGCACCGACCACCGACGGGCTGCCGGTCCGAAGACGCGGGTTGACGGAGTTGACGCTGATGAGGCCCCCCGTCGTCCGGATGCTCGCCTCGACGCCGTCCGGCACGACGATGACGACCGATGCCGCGCCCGCGTTGACGGTCACGGGAACGTCGCCGACGGGTGTGGGAAGCGTGAGCTCGAGACGCGACGCGCCGGTGTCGAAACGCGCGTCGCGCGTGCGGATGCCGCGGAGGTCGACGCTGAAGTCGCCGGCCCCGCCGCTCACGCGCAGCGAGGTCGGGACGTCGGAGGCGACGCGGACGTCTACGTGCGTCGGCGGCGTCCCTGCCATGCGGAAGATGTCGCCCGTGTCGCGCGGCTGGATGCGCACGTCTCCGGCGCCGTTGTCGCGGAGGGCGATCTCTCCGTCCTGCGAGCGCGCCTCGAGGAGCGACGACGAGCCGCCCTGGACGGTGTACGTGCCGGCGCCGCCCTCGATGCGCAGCTGCAGCGACCGCACCGAGCCGCGCGGCACGGTGAAGGAGCTGCCGGACGTCCCGCCGCCGACCGGCGCGAAGAAGCCGTACGGCTGCATCGCGACTAGGCCGACGCCGGCGGCGGCGACGACGACCTCCAGCGCGAGGGCGAGGAAGGGCTGCCGCCGCCCGACGACGAGCTCGATCCCCCAGAGCACGAGAAGGATCGGCCATAGCGACAGGACGCCGCTCCACGAGATCGGCGGCAGGTATCCGAGGTTGCCCAGGAAGAAGAACAGGCCCACGAGGATCAGGAGCGCGGGGAACAGGAAGCCGCGCCGGCGCGGACGCCACGACGGTGTGGGCGCGGACGTCGGGGTGGGAGCGGTCGTGTCGGTCATGACCGTGCCCTCGATGCGAGGAGCAGCGCGCCGAGCGCGATGATCACGAGCGGCCACACGAGCTGCCACTGGACGAACCGGAACGCGCCCAGGTTCGACAGCAGGAAGATGAGCCCGAGCGCGATGAGCGCGATGCCGAAGCCGTTCCGAGCGCGGTCGGGGTCGTGCGTGTAGGTCGGCCGCGGCGGCGCGGGCGCGTTCGGGTCGATCGGGCCGGGCGGAGGCGCCGCCGACCCCGGGAGCCACTCCTCGTACAGCGCGCGCTGCCCGGGCAGCGGCATGAGGATCAACAGGACGATGTACACGAGGGCGAACGTGAACGCGGTGAGGACCGTGGCGATGACGAAGAAGATCCGCACGACCGTGGGGTCGACGACCAGATACTCGCCGATGCCGCCACAGACGCCGGTGAGAACGCGGTTGGTCGCGCTGCGCTCAAGACGGTGTTGCATGTCTGGTTCCCTTCGTGCGCTCGAATGCCGCGGCGATGACCGCGAGCGTCAGGATCGCTATCGGGACGGCCGGCGCCGTCGCGGCCTGCGCGACCGGCGCGAGCCGGACGAGGACGCCGCTCGCGAGGTCGATGCCGCCGCCGAGGAGGTCCACGCCGGTCAGACCGAGCGCGCCGGACACGAGAGCGCGGAAGATCTCCGACCAGATCCAGCCCGCGACGAACGCCGCGGAGGCCGCGACGACGATGCCGGTCGAGGCCGTCGAGCGCGACGCGCGCGCGGCGGCGGCGATCGCGCGCGGATCGAGGCGCGGCGGCGTCTCGTCCGCGTCGAGCCGCAGCGCGCGGCGGATGTCCTGCTCGGCGAGCTCGCTCATGCCTCACCTCCGAGGGAGCGGCGCAGGAGGGCGCGGGCGCGCAGGAGCTGGACGCCGACGGTCGGCGCCGGCCGCCCGAGCAGCTGCGCGACCTCGTCGACCGACAGGCCGCTGAAGTAGCGGAGGACGACGGGGCCGCGGTAGAGCTCCGGGAGCGCCGCCACGGCGGCGCGGATACGCTCGCGCTCCTCGCCGCGGAGCGCCTCCTCGTCCGGGAGCGGCTGCGGATCGACGACGCAGTCGGCCTCCTCCGGTGCGGCGCGGCGCGCCCGCTCGCGCGTGCGCACGCGTCCGGCGCTGATGCACTCGTTCACCGCGATGCGCAGGAGCCAGTGCCGCGCGGGCCGGCTCTGGTCGTAGCGGTCGAAGGCGCGATACGCCTTGAGGAACACGCTCGAGGCGACGTCGAGCGCGGCGTCGCGGTCGCCGAGCATCCGGAGAGCGACGCCGTACACCTCGTCCTGGTGCTCCCGGACGAGCTCGGCGAACGTCACGCTGCGGGCCGGGACGCGCGCCACGGGGAACGCCAGCGCGGCGACACGAGCGAGCGCCATTCTGTGCCTTCCCACCGTCCCTTCACTCCCCCATACGACGGTGACCGCGCCGCCATTTCGCCTACGTGCGGGCGAGCGCCTCGAGCCGCGTGACCGTATCGGCCGGCACACTCAGGACCTTTCGGCGGCCGTGGCCGCCGCGCTCGATCACGACGTCGCGAGGAGCGACGCCGAGGGCGCGGGCGAGGGCCGCGACGACGGCCTCGTTCGCCGCGTCGTCGACGGGCGCCGCCGTGACACGCACCAGGAGCGCGCCGTCCCGCGAGCCGCCGACGGCGGTGCGGGCGGCGCGGGGCACCACGCGCACGCCGAAGGTCACCCGGCCGCCGCGGACCTGGATGGCCAGCGTCAACCGGGGTACGGAAGCGCGCGAAGGAGCGGCACCACCAGGTAGCTCTGGATGAGCCCGAGCGCGATCAGCGCGACGAACGGCGAGAGGTCGAGGCCGCCCATCGCGGGAAGCGCCTGCCGGATGGGCCGGAGCACCGCCTCGCTCACGCTGAAGATGAGGTCGTTGAGGTCGAGAGGCAGGCGCATCGGGATCCAGGAGAGGATCACGCGGATGAGGATGACGAGCTGGAGGCCCCCGAAGAACGTCATCACGAAGGCGAAGAGGAAGGCGTAGAGGAGGGCGGTCACCGACACGCTACGTGTCCAGCCGGTATCGCGACGGCGTCGGCCCCGACTGCCCCTGGTAGCTCGAGCCGAGCTCCGGCGAGCCGTACGGCCGCTCCGCCGGGCTCGACAGCTGGAAGAAGGAGAGCTGCCCGATCCGCATGCGCGGGTAGAGCGTGATCGGGATCGTGTTGACGTTCGAGAGCTCGAGCGTGATGTGGCCGTCCCACGCCGGGTCGATGAACCCGGCGGTGCTGTGGATGAGCAGGCCGAGCCGCCCCAGGCTCGACTTCCCTTCGACGCGCGAGACAAGGTCGCTCGCCAGACGGACGCGCTCGAGCGTCGAGCCGAGGACGAACTCCCCGGGGTGCAGGATGAACGGCGTGGCGGGATCCACGGTCACGAGCTCGGTGATGTCGTCGACGCCCTTCGCGAGATCGATGAAGGGGTGACGGCTCGAGCGGAAGACGCGGAATTGGGAGTCGAGCCGTACGTCGACGCTCGCCGGCTGCAGACAGCGGGGGTCCAGCGGATCGATGAGGATGCGGCCGCCCTCGATCGCCCGGCGGATGTCGCGGTCACTGAGGACCATGCCAGCGAGGATACGGTCGGCTAGCGCTTCCGGCGAGATCGCGCCGCCGCGGCCGCCGGCGCCGCGATCGGCAACGCGATCTGCTCGGCGACGAGGCGGTCGCGCGCCTCGGCGCGCCGCCGCAGCAGCGTGTCCACCTCGCGCAGGAGCGCGTCCGGATCCTGCAGCTTGTCGTAGACGATCTTGAAGCGGATGTAGCTCATGGGATGGAGCTGGGCGAGCCGCTCGAGCACCATCTCGCCGATCCGGTGGGAGCTGACCTCGCTCGCGCCGCTCTGCCGGATCGTCTGCTCGAGGTCGTCGATGAGCGCGGCGATCCGCTCGGTCGTCAGGTCCTCCGTCGCGGCCTTGGCGATGGCGCCCGCGAGCTTGCGCCGGTCGAACTCCTGGCGCGCACCGTCGCGCTTGACGACCTGGATCCGCGCGGACTCCGTCCGCTCGAACGTGGTGAAGCGCTCGCCGCACGCGTCGCACATCCGCCGGCGGCGTATCGCCGAGCCCTCGTCGGCCTCCCGTGAATCGACGACGCGGGTGTCGGCGGCGGCGCAGCTGGGACAGCGCACGCGCACAAGATATAGGGGCCGCCCCCCTACATCTAGTCGCGGGAGGTGGCCCCCTCCGCCCGGTGCGGACCGTAGCTAGCGGGCGGCTCCCCGGAGCCGGAGCAGGATCATGCGCCCGAGCGGGACGCCCAGAAGCCAGGGCAGACCGCGGAGCGGGCGATCCGCCCCACGGCCTGCCGATCGCGGCGTTCCCAGCGCGTCGGCCTATCGACCGATCAACGACGGCGTAGGAAGCTCGGTACCTCCAGGTCGTTCGGGTCGTACTTCTTCTCGTCGAGCCTGTCGCCGGCGCCGTTGGCGCTCACGCCGGCGAACGGGCGCTCGGCGGCCCGGGCCACGGGCGCTGCCGCCTCGACGACACGCGGCTCGACGACGATCCGCGGCTGGACGTCGCGCTTGTGGATCGGTTGATCGATCTTCTTCAGCGGTCGCGCCGGGTCGAAGCCGGTCGCGATGACGCTGATCTTCACGTCGCTGCCCATGCGCTCGTCGATGACGGCGCCGAAGATGATGTTGGCCTCGGGGTCCGCGGCCTGGTGGATGATCTCCGCCGCCTCGTTCACCTCGAAGAGCCCGAGGTCGGGCCCGCCGGTGATGGTGAAGAGGACGCCGCGCGCGCCCTCGATCGACTGCTCGAGCAGCGGCGACATGATCGCCTGGCGCGCCGCATCCGCGGCGCGCGCCTCGCCCGAGCCCTGCCCGATGCCCATGAGCGCGGACCCCGCGTTCGTCATGATCGTCTTGACGTCGGCGAAGTCGAGGTTGATCAACCCGGGAACGGTGATGAGGTCGCTGATGCCCTGCACGCCCTGGCGCAGGACGTCGTCGACGATGCGGAAGGCGTCGACCATGCTCGTTTTCTTCTCGACGACCTGGAGCAGCCGGTCGTTGGGAATGACGATGAGCGTGTCCACCTTGTCGACGAGCTCCTGGATGCCCTGCTCGGCCAGGAGACGCCGCTTGGCGCCCTCGAAGCTGAACGGCTTGGTGACGACGGCGACGGTGAGCGCGCCGATGTCCTTCGCGATCTCGGCGATGATGGGCGCCGCGCCGGTGCCCGTCCCGCCGCCCATGCCCGAGGTAACGAAGACCATGTCGGCCTCTTTGAGGATCTCGTACAGCTTCTCCGTGTCCTCCTCGGCGGCCTTCCGCCCGACGGCGGGATCGGCCCCGGCGCCGAGGCCCTTCGTGATCTTGTCGCCGATGCGGATCTTGTGGGGGGCATCGGAGAGGAGGAGCGCCTGAGCGTCGGTGTTCACGGCGAGGAACTCGACGCCCATGAGCTCCGCGCGGATCATGCGGTTGACGGCGTTCGATCCGCCGCCGCCTACGCCGACGACCTTGATGAGGGCGAAGTTCTCGATGTCCGAGCGGACCGGCATATGGGAGGGGCCTCCTTGCGCCTTATTGCCGGCGCGCCGCCCCTCCCCTGAGCGCACACGCACGGATCTGTTTCGCAGGGACTTTAACACCGCATGTCACGACTTTGGTACGGGTGTCAGGGGACCAAGCCGCGGAACAGCTTGCCGAGGCGCGAGCCGAGGCCGTCGAACGAGCGGGATCCCGCCTGCTCTTCCCCCGCCCCCCAGTGGCGCGCACCCCAGAGGAGCAGCCCGCTCGCCGCCGAGTACTGAGGGCCGACGATCTGGTCGGTCAGCCCGCCGAGCCCGTGAGGCCCCGTCACCCGCGCCGCCATGCCCAGCTGATCGCGCGCCGCGCGGCCCAGCCCCGGGAGCAGCGCCGCCCCGCCCGTCACGACGAGGCCCGCCTGGAGCCGGTTCGTCGCGCCCGCGGCCTCGATCTCCCGGGCGACGAGCTCGAACAGCTCCCGGATCCGCGACTGCACGATCTCCGCGATGTGACGCCGCGTCACGCCGTGAGGCAGCTCCTCGCCGATCGACATGATCTGCACCACCTCGTCGGGGTCGATGTCGAGCGGCAGCGCCGTCGCGTGGCGCAGCTTGATCGTCTCGGCGGAGTCGGGCGCCACCCGAAGGACGATCCCGAGGTCGCTCGTCACGCTGCGGCCGCCGATCGGGATCGTCGCGGCGTGCACGACCGAGCCGTCCTGGAAGACGGCGACGTCCGTCGTGTCGCCGCCCATGTCCACGAGGGCGACGCCCAGCTCGCGGTCCTCGTCCGTGAGGACGGCCTCGGCGGTCGCGAGGGGCGCGAGGACGAGCTCGTCGATCTCGACGCCGGCGCGCTGCACGCACTTGCTGAGGTTCTGCACGCTCGTCGTGGCGGCCGTGACGATGTGCGTCTCCACCTCGAGCCGGACCGCGGTCATGCCGATGGGATCGCGCACCCCCGCCTGGCCGTCGACGACGTAGCCGCGGGGGATGACGTGCAGGATCTCGCGCGTGTTGGGGATGCTCACGGCGCGCGCCGCCTCGAGGGCCCGCAGCGTGTCGTCGTGAGCGACGTCGCGGTGGCCCGATATGGCGACCATGCCGCGCGAGTTCTGGGAGCTGATGTGGTTGCCGGAGACGCCGACGAGGGCGGAGCGGACCTTGTAGCCGGACATCCGCTCGGCCTCCTCGACGGCCGCCATGACGGACCGCACCGTCCGGTCGATGTCGATGACGACGCCCTTCCGCAGCCCGTCCGAAGGCGCCGACCCGATCCCGATGACGCTCGCGCCGTCCCTCTCGAGCTCGCCCACGAGGACGCTGACCTTCGTCGTACCTATGTCGACCCCGACGAGGACGGGCTGGTCAGGCATGTCGGCTCACCACGTTAGAGGAAATGGCGCCGGATGACGGCGACGTTCTGGAAGATGCGCCAGCCGAACGCGAAGAGGGCGACGAGATAGAGGTCGATGCCCAGCCGGTCGCCGAGGAACGTGAGCGCGCCGGCGAGTATCGCGTTCGTGTAGAAGCCGCTCAGGAAGATGCGCGCGTCGAAGTGCCCCTCGAGCTCGGCGCGCGCCGCCCCCAGGATCGAATCGAGCGCGGCGAGGATCCCGACGGCCGTGTACCGCGCCAGCTCGATGGGGAGCGTGATCCGGAAGGCCAGGCCCAGCAGCACGCCGGCCGCGAGGCCGATGAGAGGGAGCCAAAGAGTCACTGCGGGCTGTAGACGATCCGATCGGGGTTGCGCACGTCGACGTACTCTAGCCGCCGGTCCGGCCGCTCCCGCAGGAAGCGCAGCGCCGCCGACAGCTTGTCCTCGATGTGCTCGGGCGTCCCGAAGCGGATCTCCCACCCCGCTCCGCTCTCGAGAACGATCCCGTTCGGTCCCGGCTCGATGCGCACGCTCGGGGCCGTCGCGTCGGGGCGGAGCTCGCCCGGGCCGATCTTGGCGAGACGGATGGCGGCCGCGACGAGCGCGGGGTCGATCCGCTCTCCCGCCGTGCGCGACGGGGCGCGCTCGTCGCGCACGCGGAGCGCGGGCGCGGCGCTCGGGTCGGCCGAGGCGAAGAGGACGCCGTCGGCGTCGACGAACCACTCCGTCGCGCCGACGACCCACCGCCCCACGGGCTCACGCTCGACGAGCGTCACCGCGGCGGATCCCGGCAGCTCCAGGTCGACGCGGGCGTCCCGAACGGCCGGAAGACGGAGGAGGGCGGCGCGCGCGTCGGCGGAGGACGCCCGGAAGATGGGCATGCCGGCAAGCCCGGTGGCGGCCACCGCCTGCGCGACGGTGAGGTGATGCGCCCCGGACACGCCTACCGCCGAGATCGGCTCGAGCGGCGCGTACGCGATCGCGCCCACGCCGGCGGCGCAGAGGAGAGCGATGATGCCGGCGACGACACGCGCCGGATCGCTCGGGACAGGCATCCTCCGCGGGCGTGCGCGGCGCGCCGGCCTACGGCGAACGGTCGGCCTCCGCCTCCGCCGCGTCGGCGAGCGCCCACTGCACCAGGCGCTCGAGGAGCTCGCCGAAGGCGATCCCGGCGACGCGCGCGGCCTTCGGGACGAGGCTGTTGGCGGTCAGCCCGGGGATGGTGTTGACCTCGAGGACGGGCATGCGCTCGCCGGCGGCGATCATGTCCGTGCGAGAGATCCCGCGGCACCCGATCGCGCGGTGGGCCGCGAGCGCGAGGTCCTGCGCGTGCCGCGCCACCTCGGCCGGGACGCGCGCCGGGCAGATCTCCTCCGTCACCGCGGGGTCGTACTTCGCCTGGTAGTCGAAGAAGTCGTGCGACGTCGCGACCTCGATGACCGGCAGCGCCTGGAGGTCCTCGTCGCGGCCGATGACGCCGACGGTGAGCTCCGTCCCGGCGAGGCGCTCCTCGATGAGCGCGCGGTCGTCGTAGCGCAGCGCTTCCGCCACCGCCGCGCCGAGCTGGTCCGGCCGCCCGATCATCGTCACCCCGAAGCTCGACCCCTGCCGGACCGGCTTCACCACGAGGGGATAGCCGACGTCCTGCGCGGCCCTCGCCGCGGCCTCGGGGTCGCGCCCGTACGCGCCCCGCGCGACGACGACGCCGCGCGGGACGTCGATGCCCGCGGCCGCGAGGACGCTCTTGGCCATCGCCTTGTCCATCGCGAGCGCGGAGGCGAGCACGCCCGACCCGACGTAGGGGATCCCGATGAGGTCGAGCATCCCCTGCAGCGTGCCGTCCTCGCCGTACGGTCCGTGGAGACCGATGAACGCGACGTCGATGAGCGCCTCTCCGGCGGCGGGGACGAGGGCGCTCGTGGCCGAGCGGAGCGCGGCCGTCGCCGTCTCGATCTCCCCGCGAAGCTTCTCCGGCAGCTCGCGCCGGTCGCGCTCGCCGAGCGCCTCGACACGCCCGGAGCGCTCGGCGATCGCGCGCGCCTGGGCGCGCTGCGCGGCGCCCAGCTTCCGGTTGTTGACCATGAGGGCGAGCGGGTCGAGCAGGACGACCTCGTACCGATCCTTCGGCAGGCTCTCCGCGATCTGATGCCCGGTCGCGAGCGAGATCGGCCGCTCGGCCGACGCGCCGCCGGCGAGCACGCCGACGCGGATGCGGCGCTGCTCGCTCACGGCCACTCCCCCACGAGCTCGACCTCCGGGACGAGCTCGATCCCGGAACGCTCCTTCACCTCGCGCTGGACGAGGCGCATCAGCTCGCGAACGTCGCTCGCCGTCGCGTCCCCGGTATTGACGATGAAGTTCGCGTGCCGCTCGCTCACCATCGCGCCGCCGACGCGACGCCCCTTGAGCCCCGCCGCCTCGACGAGGCGGCCGGCGAAGTCGCCGGGCGGGTTGCGGAAGATCGACCCGGTGTTCGGCTGCGCGAGCGGCTGCTTCCGCGCGCGCTCGTTCGCGATCTCCTTGATCCGCCGCACGGCCGTCTCCCGATCGCCCACGGCCGCCTCCACGCGCGCGCGGACGACGACGATCGGCGTGCCCTGGAGCGCGCTCGTGCGGTAGGCGAAGCCGAGATCCTCCTTCGATGCGACCCAGGTGTCGCCGCTCGGGTCCATCAGCTCGGCGTCCACGATGGCGTCGGCGGTCTCGCTGCCGAACGCCCCCGCGTTCCCGTGGACCGCCCCGCCGATCGTCCCGGGGACCGTCGCCATCCACTCGAGCCCCAGCAGCCCGGCACGCGCGGCCACGGCGGCGACGTGCGCCATCGGCGAACCGGAGGATGCCGTCACGATCCGCCCCTCGACGCTGGCCTCGCTCCAGGCGTTCTCGATGACGACGCCGCGGATGCCCTTGTCCGACACGAGCAGGTTCGTGCCGCCGCCGAGCAGGAAGATCGGCATCTGGTGCTGCCGCGCCACGGCCACCGCGCCGCGGAGATCGTCCTCGCTCGCCACGCGCACGAAGAAGTCCGCGGGCCCCCCGACCCGCAGCGAGGTGTGGCGGCTCATCGGCTCGTCGCGGACGCCGAAGGGGGCCGGCGCGCTCACGCGGCGGATCCCTCCCGCGCGGCGACGAGCGCGAGCGCCTGCGACGCGGCCTCCCGGATGTCGCCCGCGCCGAGCACGAGCAGGACGTCGCCGGCACGCGCCCGCTCGGCCAGCGCGCGCGCCGCGGCGGCGACGTCGGGAGCGTACGTGCCGCCCGTCGCGTCGGCGAGACGGCGCGCGAGCCCCTCGGGATCGGGGCGCTCGCGGGCCGACGTGAAGGTCTCCGCGACGATGACGGCGTCGGCCTCGCCGAGCGCGGCGACGAACCCGTCGAAGAAGGCGCGCAGGCGGCTGGGCGTGTGCGGCTGGAAGAGGGCGACGACGCGCGCGGCCGCCGGGCGCATGGCCGCGATCGACGCGCGGATCTCCGTCGGGTGATGCGCGTAGTCGTCGACGACGGTCACGTCGCCGGCGCGCCCGACGACCTCGAGGCGGCGGCCGGGCAGCGCGACCGACGACAGCGCCGCGGCCGCCGCGCGCGGACGAACGCCGAGCGCTCTCGCCGCGGCGACGGCGGCCGCGGCGTTGCGCAGGTTGTGCACGCCCGGCACCGCCAGCGCCAGCGGAACGCGTCCCTCCTCGAGGCGGAGCTCCGCGCGCGCGGTGTGCCCGTCCGTCTGGGCCTCGGCGACGAGGACGTCGCACTCGGGCGACGTGCCGTAGGTGACCACGTCGGCGCGTCCGCGCAGGCGCTCGCGCGCGGCGTCCGCGAGAGCTCGTGATCCGTCGTCGTCACCGCACGCGACGAGCGTTCCGCCCGGGACGACGCGGCACGCGAAGGCGAGGAACGCCTCGGCGTAGTCCTCGCGCGTCGGGAAGTGGTCGACGTGGTCGTGCTCGACGTTCGTCACGACCGCGACCGCCGGCGACAGCGCGAGGAACGTGCGGTCGTACTCGTCGGCCTCGATGACCATTTCGCTCCCCGACCCGACGTGGGCGTTGCCGCCCGCCTCGCGCACGTCGGCGCCGCAGATGAGCCAGGGGTCGCGGCCCCCTCCGCGCAGCGCCGCCCAGCACATCGCCGTCGTCGTCGTCTTTCCGTGCGTTCCCGCGACCGCGACGACGTCCATCCCCTTCGCGAGCTGACGCCACGCATCGTGGCGCCGCCACACGGGTATGCCGGCGGAGCGCGCGGCCACGACCTCGGGGTGCTCGTCGCCGTAGGCGCTCGAGCGGATGACGACGTCCGCCCCGATGACGTTGCGCGCGTCGAAGGCCTCGAAGACGGTGACGCCGAGCTCGCGGAGGGCCTCGGCGAGCGGCCAGCGCCCCTCGTCCGACCCGGTGACGGTGCCGCGGGCGGCGAGGAGCCGCGCGACGGCGGACATCCCCGTCCCGCCGATCCCGACGACGTGGTACCTCATCCGCACTTCCCCAGGGCCAGCAGCTCCTCGGCGACGAGCGACGCGGCACCCGGGCGGCCCAGCCCCCTCGCGACGGCGGCCATCCGCATCATGCGCACGCCGTCGTTCAGGAGCCCCACGACGACGGCGGCCAGACGGTCGGGATCGAGCTGTCCCTCGCGGATGACGGCCGCGGCGCCCGCCTCCTCCACCGCACGCGCGTTCGCGCTCTGGTGCGCGCTGGCCGAGGCGCCGAACGGGACGAGCACGAGCGGCTTCCCGAACGCGAGCGCCTCCGAGATCGACGACGCGCCGGCGCGCCCGACCACCAGGTCCGCGGCCGCGAGCGCGGCCCCCATCTCCTCACGGAGGAACGCGTGCGGGTGGTAGCGCTCGACGAGGTCCGCCGGGAGGGTGGCTTTGCGCGCCTCGGCCCGACGGACGTGCGCCGCCCCCGCGAGGTGCACGACGCTCGCCGCGCGCAGGATCTGCGGCAGCGCTCCCAGGAGCGCCTCGTTGATGCGCTCGGATCCCTGGCTCCCTCCGCTCACGAGGACGACCGGGCCGGGGCCCAGGCCGAGCCTGGCGCGGCCCTGCGCGGCGCTCCAGCGCAGGAGCGAGGCCCGGATCGGATCGCCCGACACGTGAGTGCGGGCGCGCGGGAGGCGCGGCAACGACGCCTCGAACGTCGCCCCGACGCGCTGCGACCATCCCGCCAGGATGCGGTTGACGCGTCCCGGGACGACGTTCCCCTCCCACAGGTACACGGGCACGCGCGCGATCCGCGCCGCCGCCACGATGGGCAGCGACACGAGGCCGCCGCTCGTGCAGCAGACGCTCGGGCCGAAGCGCGCGATCCGCGTGAGCGCGTCGACGACGGCGGGCACCAGGAGCGCACCGCGCGAGAGCAGGGACGCGCGCGAGTCGGGGTCGCGCAGCGACGGCATGAGCGTCGCGTGGAACGGGATGCCGGCGGCGGCGGCCAGATCAGCTTCGAGCCCGCGTCGACCGCCAAGGAACAGGAAGCGAACGTCCGCGTCGCGCTCCCGCGCCGCCTCGGCGACCGCGAGGAGCGGGCTCACGTGGCCGCCCGTCCCGCCTCCCGCGAGGAGGATCCGACACGCGCGCCGTCCCGTCCGCGCCTGCGCGTCCAACGCTGAGGAGTATGCCGACGGCCACGAGGCCGACGCAGAGCGACGACCCGCCGTACGAGATGAAGGGCAGCGTGATCCCCGTCATGGGGACGAGGCTCGCGACGACGGCCATGTTCAGCCAGGCCTGGAACGCGAGCCAGACGGTGATGCCGATCGCGAGGAGCGACCCCTCGGCGTCGGGCGCGCGCAGCGCGATGCGCGTCCCGCGGAAGGCGAGGACGAGGAAGAGGAAGATCACCAGGCCCGTCCCGACCATGCCCAGCTCGTTGCCGATCACCGAGAAGATCGAATCGGTGTAGGGCGCGGGAAGGAACCCGAACTTCTCGGTCCCGGCGCCGAGCCCCGCGCCGAACGGGCCGCCGAGCGCCAGGCCGTACAGCGACTGGATCGCCTGGAACCCGGCACCCTGGGGGTCCTTCCAGGGGTCGAGGAAGGTGAGGAGCCGCTGGAGGCGGTACGGCTGCGCGACGGCGAGGGCGACCGTGAGCACGGCGCCGAGCGCGCCGAGGCCGGCGAAGGCCGCCAGGCGCGCGCCCGCGGCGAAGTAGAGCGCCAGGGCGATCGCGGCGAGGACGATCGCCGTCCCGAGATCCGGCTCGGCGACGACGAGGCCCGCGACGGCCGCGACGAGGAGCGCGAACGGCAGCATCGTGCCCACCGCCGCGATGCGGTCGCGCCGCGCGGCCAGCCAGAACGCGAGGTACACGATGAGCGCCAGCTTGGCGAGCTCCGCGGGCTGGATGCCGGCGAACGCGGTGACGCGTAGCCAGCGGCACGCGCCGCCCGCGCACGTCCCGACCCCGGGGACCAGGACGACGACCAGCAGGACGAGCGCGACGACACCCAGGGGGGCGGCCGCGCGGCGCAGGGCGCGATGGTCGAGGCGCGCCGCGAGGACCATCCCCGCCAAGCCGACGGTGGCCCACGCCGCCTGCTGCACGAGGAAGTAGCTGGGGTCGTCGAGCGCGTCGAGGGCCCGGATGCCGCTGGCGCTGTAGACCATCGCCAGGCCGATCGCGACGAGGGCGAGGACGACGGCCGCGAGCGGCAGGTCGTACGCGGTCGTGCGCGGCACTCCGGGCCGCCCGATCCTCACCGCGCGGCCACGCCCTTCGCGAGGGCGCGCACCGCGTCGCGGAAGCGGTCGCCGCGCTCCTCGTACGACGAGAACATGTCGAACGACGCGCACGCCGGCGACAGGAGGACGACGTCGCCCGAACGGGCCATCTCCCGCGCGCGCTCCACGGCGGTCGGCAGATCCGGCGCGCGCACGACCGGCGGAGCCGCCTCCGGCGCGCGGCGCCGCGCGGCGGCGATGGCCGCGGCGATCTCGTCGGCGGCCTGGCCGATGAGGACGGCGCCGCGCGCGCGCGCGACGACGGCCCGGCCGAGCTCGGCGAAGTCCGCGTCCTTCGACACGCCGCCGAGGATCACGACGGGGGGCCGGCCGTAGGCGGAGAGGGCGGGGATCGTCGCGTAGGGCGTCGTGCCCTGCGAGTCGTTCACGTACAGGACGCCGCCGACCTCGGCGACGGCCTCGAGCCGGTGCGGGAGTCCCTCGAAGGAGACCAGGACCTCGCGCGTCGCCTCCGGCGGGATGCCGAAGACGTCCCCGACGATCGCCGCCGCGAGGGCGTTCGCCACGTTGTGGCGTCCCGGGACGCGGAGATCGCCGGCCGAGCAGAGGACGCTCTCGCGCTCGCCTTCGGTCAGCACGAGCCGCTCGCGCGCGTCGAGGTAGGCCCCGCGCTTCGGCCGCAGCGACAGGGAGAACGTCCGCAGCACCGACGCGGCCCCTTCGTGCATCGACATGGCGGTCGGGTCATCGAGGTTCAGCACCGCGACGTCGTGCGACCCCTGCCAGCGGACGATGTTCGTCTTCGCCGCGACGTAGGCGTCATGGGTGCCGTGGTGGTCGAGGTGGTCCTCGAGGACGTTCGTCACCACCGCCACGTGCGGGCTTCGCGCGAGGGTCTCCAGCTGGAAGCTCGAGAGCTCGAGGACGACGAGGTCGTCGCGCGTCAGTCCCGGCAGCTCGTCGATGACGCTGCTCCCGATGTTGCCGCGGACGAGCACGCGGCGGCGGCCCGTCGAGAGGATGCGCCCGACCAGCGTGGTCGTCGTCGACTTGCCTTTGGTGCCCGTGATCCCGACGATCCGCGCCGGGCAGAGCCGGAAGAAGAGCGCGATCTCGGTGAGGATCGGAACGTCGCGCTCGCGCGCCCGGAGGATCGTCGCCGAGCGCGGCCGGATCCCCGGCATGAGGAAGACGAAGTCGGGGTCGGCCAGCGCGGCGTCGTCGCTCGACGGCCCCAGCACCAGGTCGACGCGATCCAGGATCCCGGCCTCGCGGAGCCGCTCCAGCCCCTCGGCCAGCTCCTCACGCGGCTTGCGATCGGACATGGTGACCAGGGCGCCCTGGTCGAGCAGCCACTTCCCGAGCCCCGCGGCCGTCCGCGCCTTCCCCATCCCGACGATCGTCACGCGCCGCTCCCGCAGGTCCTCCGGGTCGACCTCGGGATCGAAAAGGAGCGTCACGCGCGCCGCCCGATGAAAGCGAGGTTCAGCAGGCCGACGTCGCCCGAGCGGCGGGACCACGTGTTCGCGCCGCCGCATCTGGTGCAGATCCCGGACACCTCGATCCTTCCCACGCCCTCGTCGCGCAGCTGCTCGACGTTCGCCGTCCAGAGGTCGAAGGTCGTCACGCCGTCGCGTCTGGCGAGCGCTCGCCCGCCAGCGGCCCCCAGGCGCTCGCGCACCATCTGCGCCCGCTCGTCGCCGACGGAGTAGCAGCACGGCCCGACCGAGGGCCCGAGCGAGGCGACCATGCCGGAGGGCGCCGCCCCTTCGGCGCGGAGGGCCGCGACGAGACGCCGCGCGACCCCGCGCGTCGTCCCCTCCCAGCCCGCGTGCGCGGCGCCGATGCGCGTCCCGCCGGCCTCGGCGACGAGGACGGGAACGCAGTCCGCGGCGGTGACGCCGAGGAGGACGCCGACGCGCTCCGTCCACACCGCGTCCGCTCGCGGCCACGGCGAGGCGAACGGCGCGTCCGCGTGCACGACCCCGCTCCCGTGCACCTGCGTCACCCGGACGACCCCGTCGAAGCCGAGGCTCGCCGCGAGCGCGGCACGCGCGTGGAGCGCGTCGTGCGACGGCGTCGCGCTCCCGCCCATGCTTCCGAGCGGGCGCGTCGTCGATCCCGCGGCGAGGCCGAGCTCGGTCAGCGCGGGCGAGTACAGCACGCCGCGCTCGTGTCGCCACGGCGCGAGCTCGACCACGGCAGCCGTCATGGGATCGGTGTCGCGAACGCGAGGATCGCGGCCGCGATCCCGGCCACGGCGCCGAGGAGCCAGAAGCGCAGCGTCACCTTCTCCTCCGGCCACCCCAGCAGCTCGAAGTGGATGTGGAACGGCGCCATGCGGAAGATGCGCTTGCCGCGGATCCGGAAGCTGCCCACCTGCAGGACGACCGACACCGTCTCGGCGACGAACACGATGCCCGCGATCGGCAGGAGGAGGATGAATCCGGTCACCAGGGCGGCGCTCGCGAGCGCGGCGCCGAGCGACAGCGCACCCGCATCGCCCATGATGAATTCGGCGGGGTGCACGTTGAACCACAGGAACGCGAGCACCGCGCCGACGACGGCGGCGCAGAAGACGGTGAGCCACGGGAACCCGCGGGCGGCGGCGATGAGGGTGAACGACAGGAAGGCGAAGACGGCCGTCCCTCCCGCCAGGCCGTCGAGCCCATCCGTCAGGTTCACCCCGTTCGACGTCCCGATGATCGCGATCGTCGCGATGATGACGAACGCCACCGCGCCGATCCGCCACTCGCCGACGAGCGGGACGAGGACGCCGGTGACGCCGAAGTGGCGCTGGATGTACAGCGCGCCGGCGAGCGCGACGATCGTCTGCCACACGAGCTTGTGCCGCCCGCGGATCCCGAAGCCGTAGGCGACGTTGACGAGGTCGTCGATCGCGCCGAGCAGACCGACAGCCAGGAGCGCACCCATGGGGACGATCGTCTGCGGGATGAATTCGTTGCGCTGGTCGACCGGCAGGAGCCCGAAGACGATCGCCCAGAGGGCGAAGACGACACCGATGAAGAGCAGGCCGCCCATCGTCGGCGTGCCCTGCTTCGCGAGGTGCGCGCGCGGGCCCTCCGCGCGGATGTTCTTCCCGATCCGCAGATCGCGGAGAAGCTGGATGTACGGGCGGCCGACGGCGAGGCCGACGGCGAACGCGAGCAGCAGGACGCCGAGGGGGATGAGGATCAGGGCGCGGGCGTCGAGCGGCACTAGCGGGCCCCGACCGGCGCGTCCGACCGCAGGAGGGCGTCGACGACGGTATCGAGCGCGAGAGCGCGCGAGCCCTTGACCAGCACGACGTCGCCCGGGCGCACGACGCGCCGGAGGACGAGGAGCGCGTCGTCGGCATCCGCGACCTCGTACACGTCCGTCAGCGACGCGCGCGCGGCGCGCGCGATCGTCGCGGCGAGGTCACCCACCGTCACGAGAACGTCCGTGCTCCGCGCGGCATCGCGCCCGGCTTCCTCGTGCGCGGGCAGCGACAGGGTCCCGAGCTCGCGCATGTCGCCGATGACGGCGACGCGCCGTCCTCCCTGGCGCCGGAGCAGCGCGAGCGCCGCGGCGACGGCGGCCGGGCTCGAGTTGTACGAGTCATCGATGATCGTCACGCCCATCGCGTGGCGCACGGCCATGCGGTGCGCGGGCGGCTCCATCGTCCCCAGCGCGTCCGCCGCCTCGTCGAGCGGCACCCCGAGCTCGACCGCCGCGCCGATCGCGGGCAGCGCCGCCGCGAGGAGGTGCGTCCCCGGCATCGGCAGGCGCGCCCTCGCGCTCGCGCCCCGATACGCGACGGTGAAGCGGGACCCCTCGAGGCCCTCGTCGACGATGTCGCGCGCGCGGAGGTCCGCGCCGGCGTGCGCGCCGTACAGGACCACGCGGGCGCGCGTCCGGTCGGAGAGCGCGCGCACGCGCGCGTCGTCGCCGTTGAGGAGGGCGACGCCGTCCGGCGGGAGCGCTGCGATGAGCTCGGCCTTGCCCGCGGCGATCGCCTCGACGCTCGGGGTCCGCTCGAAGTGCACGGGACGTTCGGGGATCGCCGTGATGACGCCGATGCGCGGACGGACGAGCTCACACAGGTCGGCGATCTCACCGGGCACGTAGAAGCCGAGCTCGACGACGGCGACCTCGTCCGTCGGCTCGCTATCGAGGAACGTGAGCGGGACGCCGATCTCGTTGTTGTACGAGCTCGCGCTCGCGAGGACGCGGTAGCGGGCGCCGAGCGTCGCGACCGTCGCCTGCTTCGCCGTCGTCTTGCCCACGTTCCCCGTGATCCCCACGGCGGGGATCGGCCGCTCGTCGCGCAGCGCCTCCGCGAGGCCCCGGAGCGCACGCGGCACGGACGCGACCTGGACCAGCAGCGCATCGTCGAGCACGCCCTCGGGGATGCGCTCGACGACGGCGCCGCGCGCCCCGTGAGCGATCGCGTCGGCGACGAAGTCATGCCCGTCACGCACGTCGCGCAGCGCGAAGAAGAGCGCGCCCGGCGTCACGATCCGCGAGTCGAACGCGCCGCCGCGAAAGACGCACGACGGGTCGGCGCTCCCGCGGACGACACGCCCGGCCGTCGCGCTGAGCACGTGCTCCAGCGTGAACATGCGGTCAGAGCCTAGTCGTCGGGATGCGCCTCAGCGATCGGGCTGCACCAGCGCGTAGCGGAGCGTGTCCTCCGCGACGCCGCGGAAGACCGCCATCGCCGAGACCGTCCCATACAGCTCGGATCGCGGCTTCTCGAGCGCGACGACGACCACCATGTACGGATCGTGCGAGGGCACGAACCCCGCGAACGTGCTGATGTACTGGCCGTCGAGGTAGTGCCCGTCCGGCGACGCGATCTGCGCCGTCCCCGTCTTCCCGGCGACGCTGTAGTCCGCCAGATGCGCGGCGTGCGCGATCCCCTTGTCGACCGTCGCGACGAGCATGTCGCGCAGCGTCGCCGCCGTCCGCTCCGAGACCACGCGACGGATGGCGGCCGGCGCGGTGCGGTGCTCCCCGTCCGCACCGCGCCAGCTCGCCACCACGTAGGGCCGGTAGAGCGTCCCGCCGTTCGCGATCGCGGCGTACACGGACGCGAGCTGGAGCGGCGTCGCCGTCAGGCCCTGTCCGAAGGCCGCGGTCCCGAGGTCGACCGGGTACCACTGCGCGAGCGGCCGCAGGATGCCCGGCGCCTCTCCCGCGAGATCGACCCCGGTCGCCGTCCCGATCCCGAACGAGCGCAGGGCGTCGTACAGGCGCTGCTCACCGAGCTTCTTCGCGACGAACACCGCGCCCGCGTTCGCGGAATGCTCGAGGACCTGCGTCATCGTCGAGGGCCCCCACACCTCGCCGAGCGCGTTGTAGAGCCGCCGTCCGCCGATGTCGGCGTAGCCCGTGTCGACGTAGGTCGTGTTCGGAGTGATGAGCCCGTCCTGCAGGGCGGCCGCCATCGTGATCGCCTTCATCACCGACCCGGGCTCGTACGCCCAGTCGATGACGCGGTCGGGCAGCGCCGCCGGATCCGCCGCGATGACGGCGCTCGGGTCGAACGTGGGATACGACGCGGAGGCGAGGATCGCGCCGTTGCGCGGATCGAGCACGACGATCGAGCCGCTCGCCGCGTGCTCCCGCTCCACCGCCGTCCGCAGCTCGCGCTCCGCCGACGTCTGGATGGACAGGTCGACCGTGAGCGTGACGTCCGCTCCGTTGCGCGGCGGGACGCTCTCGCGCAACCCGAGGGCGATCTCGCGGTCCGCCGGGTCGCGCTCCGCGACGAGCTTCCCGTCGGTCCCGCGCAGGACGCGGTCGTACCTCTCCTCGACCCCCTCCTGCCCGACACCGGCGTCGTTGACGAACCCGAGCAGGTGGGAGGCGAGGTCGCCGTTCGGGTAGAGCCGCTTAGGCTCCTCGACGAAGCCGAGACCGTCGACGTGCAGGTCCGCGATGGCGTTCGCCGTCGCTTCGGGCAGCCGGCGCTGGATGAATACCCAGTCCGCCCCCGACGTGAGCCGCTCCAGGATCGGTCCCGAGGCCCGCCCGAGGAGGATCCCGAGGTCGTTGGCGACCGTCGCCTTGTCCGCGATCCGCGCGGGGATGGCGTAGAGCGAGCGCAGGTCGACGCTGGCCGCCAGGATCGCGCCGTTGCGGTCGTAGATCGTCCCGCGCCGCGCGTGGAGGACCTGGTCGCTGAGGATCTGGCCGTTCGCCTGCTCCAGCAGCGTCGGACGCGCGACCGTCTGCCAGTACGCGACCCGCGCCGAGAGCACGATCGTGAGCACGGCGAAAAGGGCGAAGAGGATGCGGAGGCGCGCGGACGAGACCGGCGCCATCCGCCTAGCGCTGCACCGCTACCGGATCCGCGGTGACGACGGGGATGTACGGCACGCGCACGAGGCCGAGCCTCTTCGCCTCCGCCTCGATGCGCGCCGGCGAGTCCAGCCGCGAGAGCTCGAGCTCGAGCAGAGCGTTCTGACGCCCCAGCTCGTCGCGTTGCGCCCGGAGACGCTGCGCCTGGTACCCGACCGACGCTATCCCCGTGGATCCGGCGAGGTAGATCAGCGCGAGGACGAACGCGACCGCGATCGCCGCCGACGCGGCGATGAAGGACCGCGTCTCCCACGCGGCGGCGCGGGTGACGGCGCGGGCGTGTCTCGGGAGCGAGCGCGAGCGGGGCGGCTGGGCGCGCCGCGCGCGACGCACGCGGACAGACCGTCGCCGTGCCGTGAGGGCGAGCACGGTCATGCCGCCGCGAGCTTCTCGGCGGCGCGAAGCCTGGCGCTGCGGGCGCGCGGGTTGCGCCTCACCTCCTCGGCGTCCGGCATGACCGGCCGTCGGGAGATGAGACGCACACCCGCGCGGTGCCCGCAGACGCAGGTGGGGAGGTGGGGAGGACAGATGCAGTCGCGGGACTCCCGCACCATGAACGTCTTCACGGCGCGGTCCTCCAGCGAGTGGAACGAGATGACGAGCAGCCGGCCACCGGGCCGGAGGATCTCGAGCGCGGCGCGGAGGCCATGCTCGAGGGATGCGAGCTCGTCGTTGACGGCCATTCGGAGCGCCTGGAACACGCGCGTCGCGGGGTCGACGCCGCGTGGCCGCCGCGTCTTCACGCCGGCCACGAAGCGGCCGAGATCGTCGGCCGCGAGGAAGGGACGCCGCGTGCGACGGCGCGCGATCGCCGCCGCGATCCGCCCGGCCTCGGGCTCCTCGCCGAGCTCCACCAGAACGCGGCGCAGCTCGGCGACGTCCCACGTGTTCACCACGTCGGCCGCGGTGATCGGGCGATCGGGGTCGGCCCTCATGTCCAGAGGGCCTTCCGCCCGGAAGCTGAAGCCCCGCCGCTCGTCGGCGAGCTGCATGGACGAGAGCCCGAGGTCGAGGACCACGGCGTCGGCCGGCGCGAAGCCGTGCTCGCGCGCGACGCCGTCCAGGTCCGCGAAGCTCGCTCGGACGAGGGTGACCCGGTCGCCGTAACGCGCCAGCTCCCGTCGCGCGATCTCGATGGCCGCAGGATCGACGTCGAGACCGAGAAGACGCCCGTTCGGGGCGCTCCGCTCGAGGAGGGCGGCGGCGTGACCGCCCGCGCCCACCGTGCCGTCGACGTAGCGCCCACCGTCGTGAGGAGCCGCGAGATCGACGACCGCGCCGAGGAGAACGGGCTCGTGCGCACGCTCAGATCCCGAGATCGGCGAGCTTCTCGCCGATGGAGGACTCGACCTGGGCGAGGCGGGCGTGCCAGCGTCCGGGCTCCCAGACCTCGAGGTGATCGGAGGCGCCGACGACGAGCGCTTCTCCCGAGAGGCCGGCGTACTCGCGGAGGTGCGCCGGGACGACGATCCGCCCCTGCCCGTCCGGGTCCGCGTCATGCGCGCCCGAGACGAGGAAGTGCACGAACTGCTGTCGGAGCGGGTCCGTCCGCGGCCGCTTGCGGATGTCGGCGTTGATGCTCTCCCACTCGTCGTTCGGGAAGATGGCGAGGCACTCCCCTATCCAACGGCTCACGACCGCTCCTTCTTTGAAGCGGGAGCGGAACTTGGACGGGATCGCCAGCCGACCCTTCTCGTCCAGGCTGTGCGCGAATTCCCCCAGGAAAGCGCCTTCCACCGACCCGTCCCTTTCCGGGCGACGATGACTCCCCACTCGTCACCACGATTCACCACGCAGCGGCATTTTCACCCACCAGACATGTTTGTCAAGGCCTTTTCGGTCTCTGGCCGGGCGACAGCCGATCAGCGCGAGGCGGGGTGATGTCGCGGCGGGCGAATGCGATCTCGCGAAGGCCTGCGACCGGGCCCCGGCCGGCACAAGTCACGTCCGGGACAAAGAGCGGGCCGGGGGGAGCAGGCCCGGAGCGAGACGCCGGGACCGCCAGGGGGTGCGCCACCCCGCCGGGCGCTGATCGTGCCAGCCGGGTGCGTCATCCGGCCAAGCGCCGAGATCAGCCGGGCAGCCTCACCCGCTCCAGAAGATCGTCCACGGTGCGAGCGGCGCGGCCCACGAGGCCCTTCTCGCGCCGATCGGGGATCGGCACGCCCCACCACTCCATGACCGCCGCTCCCCAGGTGAACCCGCCGCCGAAGGCCGCGAGCAGCACCCGGTCGCCCTTGTGAAGACGCCCCTGCTCCGCCGCTTCCGACAGCGCGATGGGGATCGAGGCCGCCGAGGTGTTCCCGTAGTGCTGGATGTTCACGAAGACCTTCTCCGGAGGGAAGTGCAGGCGCCGCGCGACCGCGTCGATGATGCGGAGGTTGGCCTGGTGCGGGACGAGCAGATCGATGTCGTCGCCGGTCACGCCGGCCGCCGCGAGCGCCTCCTCCGCGGCGTCGCACATCGACTTCACGGCCAGCTTGAACACCTCGCCGCCCTGCATGCGGATGAAGTGCTGACCCTGCTCCACCGTCTCTTTGCTCGCGGGCATCCGCGTTCCGCCCGCGCGGACGAGGAGGAGCTCCCCCTTCGACCCGTCGGCGTGGAGGACCGCCGACTCGACGCCCACCGAGGCGTTCGACGCCTCGAGCACGACCGCCCCCGCGCCGTCGCCGAACAGCACGCACGTCGTGCGGTCCGTGAAGTCGAGCAGGCGCGACAGGGTCTCCGCGCCGATGACGAGCGCGTTCCGCGCCGTGCCGCCGAGGATCATGCCGTTGGCGATCGCGAGCGCCGAGATGAAGGACGTGCACGCCGCTTCGACGTCGAACGCGCCCGCGTGCTCGGCGCCCAGCGCCGACTGCACGATGCACGCGGTCGCCGGGAACAGGTAGTCCGGCGACGCGGATCCCACCACGATCAGATCGAGATCGGCGGGTCGCATGTGTGCACGCTCCAGCGCGACCTTCGCGGCACGAATGGCGAGCGTCGACGTCGACTCCCCGTCGGCCGCGAAATGCCGCTCCTTGATCCCCGTCCGCGTCGTGATCCATTCGTCGGACGTGTCGACCATCTTCTCGAAGTCGCGATTCGTCACGATGCGGGATGGAGCGTGGAAGCCGTATCCGGTGACGACGGCGTTGTGGTTGGCCACGACGGGCCTACGCGCGCCGCTCGCGCTTCTGTGCGGTGGTCCGCTTGAAGAGGGCGTTCACGTCGCCCTCGAACGTGGCCAGGAGACCGTGGGCGTCCAGCACGTCGTCGATGCTGACGGGCGGCCGGCGATGCTCGCGCGACCGCCCCTCCCTGACCGGCGTGACCGCCGCTTTCTGCTCCTCGACGACGACGAGGAGCTTGAACGCGGTCTGGCAGCTCGAGCACGTCACGCGGACGATCCACGCCGAGTCGAGCTTCCCGAGCACGCGGATATCCGAGCGCGCGTGGTTGGTCCCGCACACGCTGCAGTCGAACTTCTTCGCTTCCTCACGAAGGGTGCGGAGGATGTTCACGCGCGTATCACTCTAGCCGCACGCCCGCTCGGCGTGCCACGGAGGGAGCACGCTAAGCATCGTCCCTGCCCTGCGCGCTCGCCGCGCGGATCGTCTCGACGACGGTGGCGTCCGCGAGCGTCGTCGTGTCGCCGAGAGGCTGGCCGTTGGCGATGTCGCGCAGCAGCCGGCGCATGATCTTGCCCGAGCGCGTCTTCGGCAGCTCCGGCGTGAACATGATCGTCTTCGGCCGCGCGATCGACCCGATCTTCCCGACGACGTGCTCGCGCAGCTCGCTCGAGAGGCCGTCCCCGCCGTCCGATCCGCCGCGCAGCGTGACGAAGGCGAAGATGGCTTGCCCCGTGATGGGGTCCTCCCGCCCGATGACCGCGGCCTCGGCGACGGCCGGGTGCGAGACGAGCGACGATTCGACCTCGGTCGTCGAGATGCGGTGCCCCGAGACCTTCATCACGTCGTCGACGCGGCCCATCAGCCAGAAGTAGCCGCCTTCGTCCCGCTTCGCGCCGTCGCCGGCGAAGAAGCGCCCCTCGAAGCGGCTCCAGTACGTGTCGCGGTACCGCTTGTCGTCCTTGTAGATGCCGCGGAGCATCGCCGGCCACGGACGCGTGAGGACGAGGTAGCCGGCCCCGCCGAGCGGGACGCTCCGCCCGTCCTCGTCGACGACGTCGGCGCCGACGCCGGGGAACGGGAACGTCGCGCTGCCGGGCTTGAGCGTCGTGATGCCGGGGAGCGGCGTGATGAGGATCATCCCCGTCTCGGTCATCCACCACGTGTCGACGACCGGGCAGCGTCCGCCTCCGATCGTCTCGTGGTACCACAGCCAGGCCTCCGGGTTGATGGGCTCGCCCACCGATCCGAGCAGGCGGAGCGAGCGCATGTCGTGCTTCGCCGGGTGCTCGGGGCCCCACTTCATGAAGGTGCGGATCGCCGTCGGCGCGCAGTACAGGACCGAGACCTTGTACTTCTCGACGATCTGCCACCAGCGGTCCTTGTCCGGGAAGTCCGGCGTGCCCTCGTACATCACGCCCGTCGTGCCGTTGGCGAGGGGACCGAAGACGATGTAGCTATGGCCGGTGACCCACCCGATGTCGGCGGCGCACCAGTAGACGTCGTCCTCTTTGATGTCGAAGATCATCTTGTGCGTCGCCGCGGTGCCGACCAGGTAGCCGGCGCTGGTGTGGACGATGCCCTTGGGCTTGGCCGTCGTGCCGCTCGTGTAGAGGAGGTAGAGCATGTGCTCGGCGTCGACCGCCTCGGGCACGCACTCCGCCTTCTGCTTACCCACCAGCTCGGGCCACCAGACGTCACGCCCCGCGGTCCACGGCACCTCGTGCCCGGTGCGCCGCGCGACGAGCACCTTCTCGACGCTCGAGCTCTGCGCGACGGCGTCGTCGGCGTTCTTCTTGAGCGGCACGATGTTGCCCTTGCGGTAGCCGCCGTCGGCGGTGATGAGCACCTTCGCCTCGCTGTCGCGGATGCGTCCCGCGAGCGCCTCGGCGGAGAAGCCGCCGAAGACGACGGTGAAGGGCGCGCCGATGCGCGCGCACGCGAGCATCGCCGTCGGCAGCTCGGGGATCATCGGCATGTAGATGGCGACACGGTCGCCCTTGCGGACGCCGAGCTCCTTCAGCGCGTTCGCGCAGCGTGCGGTCTCCTCGAGCAGCTCGCGGAAGGTGATCGCGCGGCTGTCGCCCGGCTCACCTTCCCAGTAGTACGCGACCTTGTTCCCGCGGCCGGCGCGGACGTGGCGGTCGAGGCAGTTGACGGACACGTTGAGCGTCCCGTCCTCGAACCACTTCGCGTACGGCGCGTTCCAGCTGAGCACCTTGGTGAACGGCTTCACCCACTCGAGCGTCCCTGCCTGCTCGGCCCAGAAGCCCTCGAGGTCCTGCGCGGCGCGGTCGTACACCTGCCGGTCGCGCACGTTCGCCGTCTTCGCGAACTCCGGCGGCGGGGGGAAGGTGCGCCTCTCCTCGTACAGCGCTTCCAGAGCGGTACCGCGGCTCGTCTCGCTCGTCATTGGCGGACCCCCCGTTCCGTGATGGCCGCCCCAGTATGGAACGCGCGGCGGCGCCGTTTCAGCGGAGGCGGGCGACCCCCGCCTCCGCCTCGTCGGCGCTCCGTCCGGTGACGGCCACGAAGACGTCCTCCAGGCTCCGCGCGGCGTGGCGCTCGGCCAGGTCGTCCACGTCGCCGTCGGCGACCAGCCGTCCGGCGTGGAGGATCCCGATGCGGTCCGCGAGCCGCTCCGCCTCGTCCAGGTCATGGGTCGTCAGGACGATCGTCGCGTCATGGCGCTCCCGGAGATCGCGCAGGAGCGTCTGGAGCTCGCGCCGGCGCCGCACGTCGAGCCCGGTCGTCGGCTCGTCGAGGAGCACGAGCGCGGGCGCGATGACGCCATGAGGTCGATGCATCTTATGGACGCTATCGAGGTCGCTGCCGGCGAGAGCGGAACGGACACGCGCCCTTTTGGCGAGGCCGTCCCCGCCCTCCGCTCACGGCGCCGTCGACGATCGACGGGCCGGTCCCGCTAGACGACCGTCCTGCGGCCCGAGAGGAGCTGGATGATCAGCACGATCAAGGCAAGGACCAGCAGGATATGGATCAGCGCACCGACGCTCGGGAGCGCCACGACGCCGAGCAGCCACAGGATCAGGAGCACGGCGATGATCGTCCACAGCATGCGGCACCTCCTTCAGCGCGCCCTTCGGACGCAAGCGATGTGCCACGCCGGCGCCCGGAGAAGCGACGCGTCCACCGGCCCCCTAACGGTGAGGTAACACGCGGAACGACGACGGCGTGCGTCGTCCCGCGCTCCTGCGCGGCGCCGCTACATGTAGGCGAACGACGCGCCGCCGTCCGGTCCCCCGCCCGGAGCGTCGCGCTGGCAGAAGCGTTCGACGATCCGGAGCAGGTCGGTCAGCTGGAACGGCTTCGCCAGGTAGTCGTCAGCCCCGATCTCCTGCGCCCACGCGCGTGCGTTCTCGGCGGCAGTGACGACGACGACCGGGCACCGGAGTCCCTTCTCCCGAAGGGCCCGCGCGAATCCCCAGCCGTCCATGGTCGGCATGCGCATGTCGAGGAGGACGAGGCACGGAGCCTCTCGGCCCAGGACCTCGAGAGCTTCCGCGCCGTTCTGCGCCGCGAGCACGCGATACCCCTCGCCCGAGAGGATGTCCGTCATGAGATCGAGGATCGAAGGGTCGTCGTCGACCGCGAGCACGGAGGTCCCGTCCCAAGCCCCTCTCACCGGGTGCGCATCCTACGAGAGCGCATTCGATGCGTCGAACGCGGATAGCTCGGTCGCTCGCTTGAGCGACGACACCGCGTTGGCGCGAGGACGCCGAGCGGGTCCATAAGCGGGGTCCTGTCCCCCTTGCGGGGTGACGGTCATCTCTCTCGGCCGAAGGTCACCCTCCGGCTCGTGCGATCGACCCGGGGACGGCGCGGGCCACGCCATGGTCCCCCTATTCGATCTTGCTCCCGCTAGAGCTTGCCGCGTTTCACTCCGCCTCGCGGCGGCATCGTCACTGTGGCGCTGGTCCTCGCCTCACGGCGGACGGGTGTTGCCCGCTAGCGTGCCCTGTGGAGCCCCGACTTTCCTCGACGCCTCGCGGCGCCGCGACCGTCGGACCTGCTCGGCACCCACCATTTTACCGGTCTCTCGGCCGTACGCGCGAGGCCCTCTATCGATCTCCCGGCCGCACTCGCGAGACGCTTTTCTCGGAGCTCACAAGGCCTGTAGGTACCGGCGCATCAATGAGTCGAGCTTCTCCGCTCCCCTGAGGACATCCGTCGGCAGCATCACCCCCACCCGCTCGGCATAGACGCGCGACAGGCCGATGCCGCGCACGGCGTCGTCCGCATCGACGAGATCCGCGACGAGCCGCACGACGTCGAGCAGGCCGCAGCCCAGGTGCGCGCGCCCCCAGCTCCGAAGCACGACGCCGCGCTCGCTCGTGACGACGTTGGCGCAGCGCAGGTCGCCGTGCACGAGGACGGCCGGCCACCTGCGAAGGCGCCGCGCGGCCCCGCGCGCGTCGCTCACGGCGGTGTCGGGGGCGCCGGCCGCCGCGATCTCCTCGACGACGTCCGCGGGCGACCGCTCCGGGACGCCGAGCGCCCGCAGCGCGGGCGCGTCGCGCGCGACCGCCTCCTCGACGGAGACGAGCGCCTCGACGATCTCGCGCGGGTCACGGCCGCAGGCCGTCGGCGCGTCCTCGAGATCCTCGAGGAGCAGCCAGCGCGGGGCGGCGACGGTCGCGGGCGGGATGCCGCGCGCGTGCACCTTCGCCACATGCGGCGTCCGGCGCGACAAGAACGGAAGGAGCTGGACCTCGAGCGCGGCGCGCGGCGCGAAGCGCTCGAACACGACGGAGCGCTCCGCGTCGCCGGATCGATAGCGCACGCGCTCGCGTTCGACCCCGTCGCGCGTGCCGAGCGCCTCGCCGCGAACGCCGGCGACCTCTGCGCCGAGCGCGCGCGCCAGCATGGCGGCGAGCGGCGCTTCGTCGGTCACATCCGGCTCCGCGCCGCGCCTCCACCCCGCGCGTCGTCGACCGCCTTGTTCGCCAGCGCGTCCGCGAGCGCGTTCTCCTCGCGCGGGACGTGCTCGATCGACCGTCGCTCGAACTCCGCCAGAAGCCGCCCGGCGCGCAGCGCCAGCGGCCGCAGCCCGGGATGTCGGATCTTCCACAGCCCCTGCATCTGCCGGACGACGAGGAGCGAGTCCATCCGGACGTCGATCTCGTCGATCCCCCGTCGCCGCGCCTCCTCGAGGCCGAGGATGAGCGCGTTGTACTCGGCGACGTTATTGGTGGCCGTCCCGAGAGAGAGGGTGAGGCGAGCGATGGGGCGGCCGTCCTCGTCGAGGAGGATCGCGCCGGAGCCCGCCGGGCCGGGGTTCCCCCGCGCGGCGCCGTCGGCGTAGAGGGTCGCCCGCGTCACGCCCGGAGGATCTCCGCCAGCCGGTCCATGTCGACGTTGCCGCCGCTCACGATCGCGACGACCCGCTCGCCGGGCCGCACCGGCACGCGCCCCGCGAGGAGGGCGCCCACGCCGGCGGCTCCGCCGGGCTCGGCCACGAGGCGCGACCGCGCGGCGAGGAAGCGCACGCCTTCGGCGATCTCGCCCTCGCTCACGAGGACGACGTCCTCGACGAGCTTCCGGACGATCTCGAGCGGCCGCTCCCCGGCGAACGGTGCCGCGAGAGCGTCGGCGATGGTCGGCATGGGCCCCATCGGGACCGGCCGTCCGGCGTCGAGGGCGCGGCGCATCGTCGGCGCCGCTTCCGGCTCGACCCCGATGACGCGGATCCCGGGCCGGCGCGCCGTCGCGGCGACCGCGATGCCGGCGATGAGGCCGCCCCCGCCGATACCCACCACTATCACGTCGGCGTCGGGAAGGTCCTCGAGGACCTCGAGCGCGATCGTGCCATGCCCCGCGAGGATGTCGTCGTCGTCGTAGGGATGAAGGAAGCGCATCCCCTCGGCCTCGCACTGCCGGACGATGGGCAGCAGACCGTTCATGTCCTCGGCGAAGCGGATCTCGGCACCGTGCGAGCGCGTCGCCTCGACCTTCGTCCTCGGCGCGGTCCTCGGCATGACGACGGTGACGCGGGCGCCGACGGCCTTTCCGGCGTAGGCGACGGCCTGCGCGGTGTTGCCCGCGCTCATCGTGACGATCCCGCGAGACCGGTCGGCCTCGGACAGGGCCGCGACGGCGTTCGTCGCGCCCCGCGGCTTGAACGAGCCCGTCCGCTGCAGGCTTTCCGCCTTCAGGTAGGCACGAGCGCCGATCCGCTCGCCGAGCTGGCGAGCAGAGAGGAGGGGCGTGCGGTAGACGTGGGGAGCGATGACCTCGCGGGCCCGCTGGACATCGGCGAGGGTGATCATCGACAGGCGGTGGGCCGGCCAGGGATCGGACCTGGGACCAACAGATTATGAGTCTGCCGCTCTACCACTGAGCTACCGGCCCGAGCGCCCATTCGTATTCCATTCTCGCGTATAGTTCCGTGGGACCGAGGCGCGAGGCTTCCACGCGCCATGGGGAGACGGTCACGAGAGTCTCGCCATGGGAGGCGCGTTGGGACAGGTCATCGCGATCGCCAATCAAAAGGGCGGCGTCGGCAAGACGACCACCGCCATCAACCTCGGCGGCGCTCTCGCCGCGATGGGTCATCGGGTCCTGTGCATCGACCTCGATCCGCAGGGGAACCTGACCGTCGGGCTCGGGATCGACCTCAACAGCGTCGAGCGTGGGATGGCGCAGGTCATGATCGATCCGGACGTCCCTCTCGCGTCCGTCATTCGCCAGACGAAGACGAAGGACCTGGACGTCGCGCCAACGACGATCGAGCTGTCGGCCGCCGAGGTCGAGCTCATGACCGCGATCGGGCGCGAGATGGCGCTGCGCGACAAGCTCGTTCCCGACCTCATCGAGCGCTACTCGCACATCGTGATCGACTGTCCGCCGACGCTCGGCCTGCTCACCCTGAACGCGCTCGTCGCGGCGGACGGCGTGATCATCCCCGTGCAGACGCAGTACTACGCTCTCAAGGGCGTCGCGGCGCTCCTGAAGATCATCAAGACCGTGCAGACGCGGCTCAACCCGCGCCTCGCGGTGCTCGGTCTCCTCCCGACCTTCTACGACAGCCGGACGATCCTCGGGCGCGACATGCTCGACTCCCTGCGCGATCTCGGCGACCACCAGATCTTCCGGACGGTCATCCGTCAGTCGGTGAAGATCGGCGAAGCGCCGACGGCGGGGGTCCCCATCACCGTGTACGACGCGCGGTCGGACGCCGCGAAGAGCTTCATGGACCTCGCGAAGGAGGTGGCGAGTGCTCGCTAGCGATCGATCGCGCTCCAAGAGCTTCCGCGACGCCGGCAGCCGGATCTTCGAGCAGGAGAACGGCACCCAGGACGGGATCATCAGTCTCCTCGCGGCGCGCACGCCCACCGCCGTGCGCGACATCCCGATCTCGAAGATCACGCCCAACCCCTCGCAGCCGCGCATGACCTGGCACGAGGAGTCGCTGAAGGAGCTCGCCGCGTCGATCAAAGAGCACGGCGTCCTGCAGCCGATCCTCGTGCGTCCCTCCGCCAGCGCGGGCAGCGAGGCGGGGTACGAGATCATCGCCGGCGAGCGCCGCTGGCGCGCCTCGAAGCTCGCGGGGCGCGACACGATCCCCGCGATCGTCGAGCGCTTCGACGACGCCACCGCGCTCGAGATCGCCCTCATCGAGAACCTCCAGCGCGAGGACCTGTCCCCCCTCGACGAGGCGTACATCTACACGAAGATGACGAGCGAGCTCGGATACTCGATCCGCGGTCTCGCCGCGAAGCTCGGCAAGGACAAGGGATACGTCGAGAACCGCCTGCGGCTCGCCGGCGCGCCCGACGACGTCCGCGAGATGGTCGCGCAGCGCTACGACACGATCACCGCGGCGTACGAGATCATGAAGCTCGACGACAAGAAGAGGCGCCGCCTTCTCATCAAGCGCGTCCTCTCCGGCGAGCTGACGCTCCTCAAGCTGCACGAGCGCGTCGAGCGCATCCTCGACCCCAGCGGACGGCCGGCGAAGGAGGTCGAGGAGCGGGACGGGCCCCCGCCCCTCCGCGACGACGCGATGATCGTCGCGACGCGGAAGCTCAACGAGTCCCTGCTCGAGCTGTCGGAGGCGGTCGACGCTGCGCTCGACGTGCCCGAGAGCGATCGCCAGAACCTGGCGAAATTCCTGACCATCTCCCGCGCCCGGCTCGACAACCTCGTCGCTCGGATACGCTCCTCGTCGTGACCCCGGCGCGCGTCCCGTCCTTCCGCTGGAGCGCCCTCGCGTTCGTCGCGATCACCGCGGTCGTCCTGGCGGCGGCGACGGGCGTGCTCGTCCTGCTCGACCCGCGCAGCCAGGCCTGGTGGGGCGGCCTCTTCTCCTCCCTCGGCACCTACGCCCGCTCGATCGTGGTCAGGTAGCCGAGCGAGGATCCGGCTTTGCCGGTCCGAGCGAGCCGACCCCGATCGGCTCCTTCGCGGCATCCGCCGCATGCGTCTGGGTGTCCCGGAGGATCGCGACGGTCGTCGCGACCAGGCCCGCCGCCGAGAACAGCAAGATCGCGACGTCGCTGCTGAAGGCCTTCGCGAGGTCCATTCGGGCCTCCTCCATCATCGGTACGCCGTGCGCCGATCACGCACCCGGCGTGCCACGACGACCGACCAGGCCGCCGCTTGGAGCAACGATCGGACAACGCCGACGTCACCGCGCCGTTGCCCGCCCGAGACGTTCGTACCGCCCGGCGTGGAAGACGAGGGGGCGACCTTCGCCCGCCGCCAGGTCGGTCACACGGGCTACGTAGATGGTGTGCGTGCGTCCTCCGGGGTGCCGCGCGATCGGCTCGCACTCCAGCCACGCATGTACGCCGTCGATGATCGGCAGGCCGTGCGGCGAGCGACGGTAGGGGACGCCGGCGAACTTGTCCTCGGCCATCTTGCTGGCGAAGACGCGCGCGATCTCCTCCTGACCCTCGGCGAGGACGTTCACGGCGAAGCGCTCGGCCGCGTCGATGCACGCATACGCCCGCGCCGACCGGGCCAGGCAGACGAGGACGAGCGGCGGATCGAGGGAGACCGAGGCGAAGCTGTTCACCGTGAGGCCGCACGGTCGAGCGTCGCGGGCCGCCGTCACGACCGTCACCCCCGTGGCGAAGTGACCGGCGACACGGCGTAGCTCCCGAGGATCGACGTCGCTCACCGCGCCCTCGGCCCCGCCGGCATCTTCGCCACACGCACCTGCGCGACGCGCCGCCCATCGACCGCCGTCACCTCGAAGCGGTAGCCCTCGACGTCGACCGTGTCCCCCACCTTCCCGAGGCGGCCCAGCCGCCCGAACACCATGCCGCCGACGGTGTCGTAGGGCTCGTCCTCGAGCTCGACGCCCAGCCGCTCGCGCAGCTCGGGCAGGGAGGCGAGACCGTCGACGAGGAATCCGCCGCCGGGCTCGCCGCGGAAGTGCGGCGTCTCGCGGTCGAATTCGTCCTGGACCTCCCCGACCAGCTGCTCCAGGACGTCCTCGAGCGTGGCGAGGCCGGATGTCCCGCCGAATTCATCGATCACGATCCCCAGCTGCAGCCGGCCGCGTCGGAACTCGGCGAGGGCCCGGTCGAGGCGCGTCGTCTCGGGCAGGAACAGCGGCCGCCGCATGACCTCACGGACGGTCCGGCTCAGATCCTGCGCCCCGACGAGGTCCCTCAAGTGGACGACACCGACGATGTGGTCCAGGTCCCCGTGGAAGACGGGGAACCGGGTGAAGGGATGCTCGCGGGAGAGGTCGCGCAGGTCGCGCAGCGTCCGGTCGTCCTCGATCGCGACGACCTCGGTCCGCGGGACCATGATCTGGCGCACGAAGGTGTCCGCGAAGTCGAGCGCGCGCCCGAGGAGGACGCGCTCCGACTCTTGGAGGACGCCCTTCCGTGTCGAGATGGCGACGAGCATCTTCAGCTCCTCCTCCGAATGAGCGTCGAGATCCGCGTTCCGCCGCACCCCGAGGAGCGCGACCAGGCCGTTCGCGCTGACGTTCATGAGCCAGATGAGCGGGTACGCGACGCGGTAGAAGAGCTCGAGCGGATACGAGACGAGGAGAGCGACGTCGAGGGCCCGCTGGATGGCGAGATACTTCGGCGCGAGCTCGCCGGCGACGACCGTGACGTAGGTGACGACGCCGAAGGAGATGACGAAGCTCACGACCCCGAAGGCCGCGTCGGACCGCTCGATGAGCCAGCCGAACAGCGGGCGGATGAGCGCCGCGATCGCCGGCTCGCCGACGAGCCCGAGCGCGAGCGAGGCCGCGGTGACGCCCAGCTGGGTCGCCGAGAGGTAGCGGTCGATGTTCGCCGACAGCTGCTCCGCCAGGCGCGCCCGTGCGCTCCCCCGCTCCGCCAGCTCGCGGAGCTGGGTCTCGCGGACGCGGACGAGCGCGAGCTCGGCGGCGACGAAGAAGGCGTTGACGAGCAGGATGAGGAGGGAGAGCAGCAGCGCGGGCAACGCCGCGCCCACGTCCATGCGTCCTGAGCATATCTAGACTTGCGCGTGTGAGGGTGCTCGTGCGGCTCTTCGCGTCCTATCGTGAGGCGGCCGGCGTCGGGCACATCGAGCTCGACCTACCGCCCGGGTCGACGGCGCGCGACGCGATCCGCGCCGTGCTCGCGGAGCATCCCCTCGTCGCCGAGGGCCGTCAGCTGGTCATCGCGCGGAACGAGGAGTACGTGGACGCGAGCGCCGCGCTCGAGGACGGCGACGAGCTCGCGCTCATCCCTCCGGTATCCGGAGGCGCCACGCGGTCCGCGGTGCGCATCGCCGTGACGAGCGAGCCTCTCTCGACGGACGACCTCATCGAGGCCGTCCGCGGCGACGGCTTCGGCGGGATCGTCGTGTTCCTCGGCACGGTGCGGGACCACAGCCGCGGGAAGCGTGTGACGAAGCTCGGATACGAGGCCTACGCCTCGATGGCCGAGCGCACGATGCGCGAGATCGCGGATCGGCTGGAGCGCGAGCACCCGCCGGCTCGCGTCGCGATGCACCATCGCGTCGGCGACCTCGCCATCGGAGAGATCGCCGTCGCCGTCGCCGTCGCCGCGCCGCACCGCGACGCCGCCTTCGCCGCTGCGCGCCGCGCGATCGACGAGCTCAAGACCGTCGTTCCCATCTGGAAGAAGGAATACACGGACGACGGCGCCGTCTGGATCGAGGAGCACGCGTAGGGCGCGCGTCCAGAGGATCGGACCGGCGCCTCAGCGGGACGAAGCGGGAGCCGCGCCTTTGGGAGCGTGGGTGGCCGCTGCCGGATGGACCTTCACCGTGACGTACATCCCCATGTCGTCCATCCAGGCGCCGCCGTCGACGACGCCCCGAAGCGGGATCGTGAACACTCCTGGCCGTGTCCCCTTCACGCGGAAGGTGAACGTCGCCCACCCGCCGGGCATGACCAGCGGCTCGTTCTGCACCGCCGGGCGGTCGGGGGTCGGCCACCCGTCCGCGAGGAACGCGAAGCTCGTGTCGTTGTTGCGGATGCCGAGGTGCGCCTCCTGCGGGGTCCCCTTGCGCCACGCCGTCGAGCCGGCGTTGCGCAGCGTCACGGTGACCGCCGCGGTCTGCCCGACGGCGATGACCGGCGACGGGCTCTGGCCGATGTACGTCGCATGGACGGTCGACGCCGTCGGAGGAGCGCAGAAGGTCGTCAGCCACATGAAGTGGGGCCAGTTCCACGTCGGCCCGGGGTCGGTGTGGTCGTTCGGCCACGGCACCTCGTTGTGCCCGATGACGTGGTCGCGGTCGAGCGGGATGCCGTGTCGGGCCGCGATCGCGCAGGTGAGGACGGCCGCGGCCTTGTACTGGGCGTCGGTGAAGCTCGGGTTCGTGACCGGATCCAGCTCGAGCTCGATGCCGACGGCGTGCTGATTGAACCAGTAGTTGCCCGCGTGCCACGCGGTGTCCGATTCGCCCACGAGCTGTGCGATGTGCCCGTCGCCGCGGATGACGTAGTGCGCGCTCACGCCGGAGTTCGGGTTGTTGAAGGCGATGATGGTGCGCGCGTAGCTGATCGCGGTGTAGTGGATGATGATGTAGTCGATCGACGCGCCGCCACGACCGACGTCGTGGTTGTAGGGCGTCGGGATCCACTCGGGGTGGGGCGTGTACGGGAACGTCTGAGCCGGAGCGGCCGCGCGCGGCGCCGGCCGCGCGCGCTCGGGCGCGGGCGCCGCGTTCGGCGGCGGCGGCGACGGCGGCTCGGG
>JAJYLV010000061.1 GCA_021787445.1 Chloroflexota bacterium
TCGGCCGCGCTGCTGCTGCTGCTCGCGCGCCCGCGCCGCGACGCCGAGACCGGGACGGCGCTTCGCCTCGAGATGGCCGACCGCAACTTCGCCGCGCTCGAGGCCGTCCTCATCGTGCTGTTCCTGGTGAGCCTCGCCGTCGCCGGTACCATCGGCCGGCTCCTGGGCGTATGGCTCGTGCTGTGGCTCGTGGTCCTCCTGGGCCTGGCCGCGCCCTTCGCCGTACGCGGGGCGCGGACGGGTGCGGCGCCGGTCGTGGCCCCGCTGGTCGCCCTTCTGGGCGCGCTCGCCCTGCGCGCGCTCGTCATCTTCGGCCCGCAGGTGTAGCGCCGGCCGCGGAGCGCGCCCGCCGCACCGTCTCTAGGACGCCATGCCGTCCGGTCCGCTCGCCACGGGACGCTCGCCCACGCCCTCGTAGCCCGTGCGCTCGTAGACCGATCGCCCGTTCCCGCCGCCTCGCATGTCGGGCATGCGCTCGCGGGCACGGTCGACCTGCCGGCCGAGGCGGCGCCGGGCCTCGCTCCCCTCGAGCGGTGTCATGAGCATCGCCACGAACGCGCCGACGGCGGCGCCGACGGCGATCCCGACGAAGAACGCGGTACCCATCGAGCCCCGCTCGGTCGCGCCCATCGCACGGAGCGCGCTCGCCCGACCGCGCGACACGAGCTCGCTCCCGCGCCGCGACGCGATGCCGCGGAGCTCGTCGAGGAGCTCGACGACGTCGTTGGTGTTCATCTCCTTGAGGTCGTTCAGGTCCTTGATGTCCTTCATCCTCATCTCGTGAGACCCCCGCTTTCTCATCTCGTCGCCGGAGCGCGCGAGGCGTGCGCCAGCACCGCTCACACCGATGCACTCGGAGCAGACGCGGTGCCAAGCGCGACTAGCGCTTCTCCTCCGCGAGGGCGGCCTCGATGAATCGGTCGATGTCCCCATCCAGCACACGCTGGGTGTCCCCCGCCTCGACGCCTGTGCGGTGGTCCTTCACGAGGGTGTATGGGTGGAGGACGTACGAGCGGATCTGACTTCCCCAATCGGCCGCACGCATCTGCCCGCGCAGCTTGGCCTGCTCCGCCTCCTGCTCGAGGATGCGCCGCTCCAGGAGCTTCGCGCGCAGCATCGTCATCGCCATCTCGCGGTTCTGGAGCTGCGACCGTTCGTTCTGGCAGGCGGTGACGATGCCCGTCGGCAGGTGCGTGATGCGGACCGCGGTCTCCACTTTGTTGACGTTCTGCCCGCCCGCGCCGGCCGACCGGTATGTGTCGATCTTGATGTCCTCGGGCCGGATCTCGACCTCGGTGTCGGTCTCCACCTGCGGCATGGGGTCGACGAGCGCGAAAGACGTCTGGCGGCGGCGCTGGAAGTCGAAGGGCGAGATGCGCACGAGCCGGTGGGTCCCGCGCTCGGTCTTGAGGTAGCCGTAGGCGTAGGGTCCGTCGACGGAGAACGACACGCTCTTGAGCCCGGCCTCCTCGCCCGGTGTCTGGTCGAGGATCTGCACCCGGTACCCGCGTGTCTCGGCCCAGCGGAGATACATGCGCATGAGCATCTCGGTCCAATCGGCGGCATCCGTTCCGCCGACCCCGGCCGAGATCGTCACGACCGCGTCGCGCTCGTCATACGGTCCGGAGAGCTGCGCCTCGAGCGTCGCGTGCCGCACCTCGCGGTCGAGCTCGGCGTACTCCTTTTCGAGGTCCTTCTCGATCGCCGCGTCCTCCTGCGCCAGCGGCGCCAGCTGGGCGAGGTCCGCCGCGCGCTTCCCGTAGCCGTCCCAGCGGGCCACGCTCCCGCGAACGAGGTCGAGGCGGCGCAGCGTCGCACGCGCGCGCGCCTGGTCCGACCACAGGTCGGGCCGCGCGGCATCGGCTTCTAGGCGCTCGGCTTCGGCGCGCAGTGCGTCGAGGTCAAAGGAACACCGCCATCCGGCCGATCCGCTCGCGCAGAGCGGCGATCGCCGCGGGATCGAGGCTCACGCCTCAGCGCTTGTTGCGCTGGCGGTCGAAGGTCGTCGCGACCGGCTGGACGACGGGGGCCAGCTTACCGGCCGAGAAGGAGATGAACGTGACACAGGGGCAGTAGGTGTTGCGGGGACAGCGGGGACAGTCGCCGTCGCAGTCGAGGGTCGCGCCGTAGCTGCACTTCAGGCAGTTGTCCTCGCAGGCGATCCATTCCTTCACGTGGGCGTGATCCTCTCTAGTCGCTTTGACGTGCGAGGCTGCGGCGCGCCAGCCGGAAGGCTTCTCCCCACAAGCGTGGTGTGCCGCTTTTCGTACGGAAGTCTATCGGCCATGTGGCCTTCTGGAAAGGGTCCGGGGGTCATTCATGCGGTGAAAAAGCCGTTACGGACACGGAAAAGCGGCCGAGCGAGCGCCGTCGCGGACGCGAAGCGGACAGTCAGATGGCCGGGCGGGTGGCGAGGACGCGCTTAGAGCCCCTGATCTCGATGACCGCGAGGGCGGGCAGTGCCCCGCAGGCGTACAGGATGCCGAGGACCTGTCCTTCCTGGAGCGGCCCCAGCACAACGGGGTCGAGGCGCAGCAGCGAGGTGAGGGCGCGCCCCAGCCCGTACAGCCCCAGGACGAGCAGGTAGACGCGTCCCTCGGGCGCGTGCCCGCGGACGCGGCGCCAGTAGGCATAGCCGACGGCGGCGAGGGCGAGGTCGACGAGGCCGTCGTACACGACGATGGGGTGCACGAAGTGGCGCTGGCCAAGGGTGTCGGGGCTCGTGTAGCGGACGCACCAGAGGAGGCCGCTGCACGCGACGGCGTGATGCTCTCCGTTGATGACGTCGCCGACGCGTCCGACGGCGAGGCCGACGACGATCCCGATGGCCGCGACGTCGAGCATGAAGCCGACCGGCAGGCGCAGGCGGCGCGCGGCGAGGACGCCGCCGATGGTCGCGCCGATCGGCGCGGCCGTGACGGCGATGCCGCCCCAGAAGGGGAGGATGCGCTCGGGGTGGGCCATGTAGCGCGCCCAGTTGTCCGCGATGTTGCCGATGTGGGCGGTGAAGAGACCGCCGACGAGGACGGCGATCGCGAAGCCGTAGACGCGGTCGTCGCGCAGGAGGTAGCGCGACAGGCGGACGGAGATCGCCGTCGCCACGAGCGCTCCGACGAACGAGAAGATCGAGTGCCAGCTCACCCGCACCGCCCCGACGACGAGGTCGGGCGAGAACGGGATGTCCACTACGCCGGCTGAGCCGCCTTGGGACGCAGGCGCCGGAGCACCTGAGGGAGGATGCCGGCCTGGAGGAGTGCGAGCGCGACGAGCGACACGACGGCGAGGAGGAGGCCGACGATCTGGTCCTGGCGCAGGCCCGCGATGGGCGTCGGGTTGTCGATGCGCAGGAAGCCCTCCACGAACCGCCCGAGGCCGTACCAGATCGTCCAGATCCAGAAGATCCGCCCGCTCCCTAGACGGTCTCCGAAGCGGTGGAGGAGGAGCAGGACGAGGCCGACGCCGAGCAGGTCCCAGATCATGTCGTAGAGGACGACGAGCTGGACGGGTCCCGGGGCGTAGCGCCGCAGCGGGTCGTCGGGAGCGAACGACGGTCCCTGTCCCAAGGTGTTGGGGTCCGTGAACTCCACGCACACTCCCGGACCGCTGCCGCAGAGCTTCGCGTGGTGCTCACCGTTGATGACGTCGCCGATGCGGCCGATCCCGAACCCGAGGCCGATCCCGGCGGCGGCGCGGTCGGCCGCCGCGCCGATATCGATGTCGCCCCGGCGCAGTGCGGCGATGAAGCCGCCGATCACGCCGCCGATGAGCGCGCCGAGCACGGCGATGCCGCCCGTCCAGATCTCGACGACGCGGATCGGATCCGCCGCATAGCCCTCGCCGCACGACGGGCCGGGCACCCAGCAGTCCATGACGTGAAGGACCCGCGCGCCGACGATCCCGCAGACGACGGCCCACGTGGCGACCGAATACGCCGCGTCCTCCGGGACCCGCCCCCGGAGGAGCCTCACCGCCAGCCACACGCCGAAGAAGATGCCGACCGCGGTGAAGATCCCGTGCCACGCGAGCGCGATCGGTCCGAGGTGGATCTCAGGATCGAACGGGATGGTCAGGGAGATCACCGGCTATCGCCCATGGCACTTCTTGTACTTCTTGCCGCTCCCGCAGTAGCAGGGGTCGTTGCGGCCGATCTTCGTCTTCGCCGGCGCCGATGCGCCGCCTCGCGCGGGGCCACCCGCCGCGGCGGCGGCGAGGGCCGCCGGCCGGCGCGAGGGAGCGCGTTCGAGTCCGCCCGCGCTCGCGGTCCCGAGCGCGGCGCGCTCTTGCCGCTCCTCCTGCTGCTGCTCGGCCTGCTCCACCGGCTTCACGCTCACGCGCAGGATCATCTGCGCGGCGGACGCGGCGAGCCGGGAGTTCATCTCCTCCCAGTATCGGTGCGACTCGCTCTTGTACGCGACGAGCGGGTCCTGCTGCCCGTAGCCGCGGAGGTAGATGCCCTCGCGCAGCTCGTCCATCTCGGTCAGGTGCTCCACCCAGTGCGTGTCGATCGCGCGCAGGAGCACCCACCGCTCGACGTGCCGCATGAGCTCGGGTCCGATCTCGACCTCTTTCTCGGCGTACGCCTCGTCGACGATCTGCTCGACGCGGCCCAGGAGGTCTCCTCCCGCGTCGCTGAGCCGCTCGGCCGGGATCTCGCGCCCCAGGAGCGCGCCGAGCCCGGCGCGCAGCTTCTCGATGTCTCGGTCCTCTGGGTCTAGCGCCGCCTCCTCCCCCGCGAGGGCCGCCGCCTCGTCTTGGAGGAACTCGACGAGCGTGTCCTTCACGTCGCCCTGCTCGAGGATCCGTCGGCGCTGACCATAGATGACGCGGCGCTGCTCATTGAGGACGTCGTCGAACTCGACCGCGCGCTTGCGGATGTCGAAGTTGCGCGCCTCGACCTTGATCTGCGCCTGGGTGATCGCGCCGGTCACCATGCGCGATTCGATGGGCTGCGAGTCGTCGAAGCCGAGGCGCTCCATGAGCCCCGCGACGCGCTCCGAGGCGAACACGCGGATGAGGTCGTCCTCGAGGGAGCTGTAGAAGCGCGAGGATCCGGGATCGCCTTGGCGCCCGGCGCGGCCGCGGAGCTGGTTGTCGATGCGCCGCGCCTCGTGACGCTCGGTGCCGATGACGTGAAGGCCGCCGAGGTCGACGACGCCGTCGCCGAGGAGGATGTCGACGCCGCGGCCGGCCATGTTCGTCGATACCGTGACGGCGCTCTTCTGCCCGGCCTTCTCGATGATGAGCGCCTCGCGATCGTGGTTCTTCGCGTTGAGGACCTCGTGCGGGATGCCGTGCCGGTCCATCTCGTCCGAGAGTCGCTGGCTCTTGTCGACCGAGGTCGTGCCGATGAGCACGGGCTGTCCCTTCCCGTGCCGCTCCTTCACTTCGGCGATGACCGCGTTCCATTTCCCCTGCTCCGTCTTGTAGACGAGGTCGGGGTGGTCGACGCGGATCATCGGCCGGTGCGTCGGGACGATGGTCACCTCGAGCTTGTAGACCTTGAAGAGCTCCTCCGCCTCGGTCACCGCGGTACCCGTCATGCCCGCGAGCTTCTCGTACATGCGGAAGTAGTTCTGGATCGTGATCGTGGCGTACGTCTTGGTCTCGCGCTGGATCTTGACGTTCTCCTGCGCCTCGACCGCCTGGTGGAGGCCGTCGCTCCAGCGCCGTCCCGGCATCTGCCGGCCGGTGAACTCGTCGATGATCACGACCTCGCCGTCCTTGACGATGTAGTCCTTGTCGCGCTTGTAGAGGGCGTGCGCCTTGACGGCGTTGTCGAGGAAGTGGATGGCGTTGGCATCGCCGGTGTAGAGGTCCTTCACGCCGAGAAGGCGCTCCGCCTTCTCGATCCCCTCCTCCGTCAGCGAGACCGCCTTGTGCTTCTCCTCGATGACGTAGTCGGTGTCCGGCACCAGCCGCGCGGCGACCCGGGCGTAGCGGTAGTACGTGTCCGTCGCGTCCTCTGCCGGCGCGCTCACGATGAGCGGCGTCCGGGCCTCGTCGATGAGGATCGAGTCCGCCTCGTCGACGATCGCGTAGTGCAGCGGACGCTGGACCATGTCCTCGAGCGCGAGGACCATGTTGTCCCGCAGGTAGTCGAAGCCGAACTCGCTGTTCTGCCCGTACGTGATGTCGGCGAGGTACGCGTCACGGCGCGTGACGTCGCGCCAGTGGCGGTGCCGCCAGTCGACGGCCTCGAGCTCGACTCCCGGATCGAAGACCGCGCTCTTCTCGTGCGCGATGTACGCGACGCTCGCGCCGAGCGCGTGGTAGATCGGCGCCATCCAGCCGGCGCCCGTCTTGGCGAGGTAGTCGTTGGTCGTCACCAGGTGCGCGCCCTTGCCCTCGAGCGCGTTGAGGTAGAGGGCCAGGGAGGCGACGAGCGTCTTGCCCTCGCCGGTCTTCATCTCGGCGACGTGGCCCCTGTGGAGCGCGACGCCTCCGACGAGCTGGACGTCGAAGTGACGCTGCTTGTTCGTCCGCTTCGACGCCTCGCGCACCGCGGCGAACGCGTCGGGCAGGAGGTCGTCGAGGGTCTCACCCTTCGCCAGCCTCTCGCGGAAGCGCTCGGTGCTGCGACGAAGCTCGTCGTCGCTCAGCGCGGCGGTCGTCTCCTCGAGCGCGTTGACGCGCTCGGCCACCTTGCGCAGCTTACGGATCTCGCCCTCGTTCGAGTCGAAGAGGGAGCCGATGCGTCCGACGAGGCTCATGCCGGGGTCACCTCACGCGAAGCGGCAGCTGCACCGTCGGCGACGTGAACAGAGCTCCCACCGATTCGCCCTCGTGGATCCGCCGGATCGTCTCCGCGAAGAGCGGAGCGACGGAGAGGATCCTGACCTTCTCGTTGCGCTTGTGCTGCGGCAGCGGCACGGTGTCCGTGGCCACGAGCTCACGGATGCCGCTCGCCGTCAGGCGTGCCGCGGCGTCGCCCGACAGGACGGCGTGCACGCACGCGACCACGATGTCCTTGACCCCTCGCGCCTGTAGCGCGTCGATCGTGTTCATGACCGTCATACCAGTGTCTATCTCGTCGTCGATGATGATGGCGCGGCGGTACCCGATGTCGCCGATGATGTCGACGATCTGCGACTCGCCCGTGTTCCCGATCCGCCGCTTCTCGATGAACGCCATCGGCAGGCGGAGCCGCTCCGCGAAGTTGCGCCCGCGCTTGGCGAACCCCAGGTCGGGCACGACGACGACGGCGTCGTCACGATTCGCGTAGTCGGCCTGAAAGTACTCGACGAGCGTCAGGAAGGCCGTCAGCTCGTCGCCCGGGATGCTGAAGAAGCCCTGGATCTGCCCCTGGTGGAGGTCCATCGTGAGGAAGCGGTCCGCCCCGGCGGTTCCGACGAGGTCGGCGACCAGGCGGGCGGTGATCGGCACGCGCGGCTGATCCTTCTTGTCGCTGCGGCCGTAGGCGAAGCGCGGCATCACGGCCGTGATGCGCCCCGCGGACGCCCGCTTGAACGCGTCGAGCATGATCAGCAGCTCCATGACCTGCTCCGACACCGTCGGGCCGGCCATGGTCTGGACGACGAAGACGTCATGCTCGCGCGCGTTCTCCTTGATCTGGCAAAAGATCTCCCCGTTGGGGAACTTGAACACGTCGGCGCGTCCGAGAGGGATGCCGAGGGCCTCGGCGACGTCGTTCGCGAACTCCGGGTGGGCATTCCCGGCGTAGACGGAGAGCCCCCTAGGCATCCGAGGGTTCCCGGGACACTGTTCCCCTCCCGCTGCTTTGTGCAGGCGGCCCTGCGACGAAAGTGTACCCGCGCACCCCCGCGCCTACGCTATCGCCCCATGGCCCAGAGGCTCGGCCATCGCGTGCGGTGGAGCATCGTGTGGGTGCTGCTCGCCGCATGGCTCGTCGCTCTCGTCTTCGGCCTCGGCGGAGGCGCCGCGAACGCCGTCCTCGTCGTCGCACTCCTGGTCCTCTCCTACGAGCTGCTCGCCGCCGACGGCGCGTCCGGACGGTCGTGATGCGCGCGGCGGCGCCGTCCGTCGAGGAATCTCTCGCGCGGTAAGCGCGCCTCGCGGATCATCTCGTCGGTCCGGTCGAGCGGCGAGATCTCGCCGTGCGAGTCGCTCCCGACCGAGAAGAGCGCGCCGCGGTCGCGCGCGCGGACGAGGAAGGCCGTGTGCGGGACTCGGTAGGCCTCGTTCACCTCGATCGCGACGCCTGCGCCCCGGCACAGCTCGATGAGCCGCTCCTGCCATTCCACCGGATACCCGGCCTCGGGATCGCCGAGCGCCGCGACCGGCGTGAACGTCGGGTGGCCGACGATGTCGATGCCGACGCGCTCGACGCCGTCGCGCACGGCCTCGAGCGTCGCCTGGAGGATCCGTCGCCGCAGCCCCGCGTCCGCGAAGAGAGCCGCGTCACGGAACGGCCCGCTTCCGAGCTGGCCCTTGAGGTACGCGCCCGCGACGTCGAATCCGATCCGCCGGCCATCGAGGAACACCTGGTGCACGGCGCCGATGACGTAGTGGAGCGCGTCGAGCGTCGAGCGCCGGAGGGGCGGGGCCACGCCGAGGTCGTACTCGATCCCGACGCGCAGCCCGAGCCGCGCGGCCTCGTCGAGGTAGCGGAGCACGTCGTCGTCCGTCCGCATCCGCTCGCGATACGGAAAGTGATCCGATACGCCGTGCGGGCGCTCCGCGACGCTCCGCGCGCGCGCCTCGAGCGACACGCGGCCGTCGGATCGATCGGTGTGGACGTGGTGGTCGAAGAGCCTCACGCCGGCATCTCGGGATGCCCCGCCCACGCCGCCTCGACCATCGTCCACAGCACGCCCGAGACGAGCGTGTGCCCGCCGAGGAGCAGGGGGTATCCCGCGTCGCGGGCGGCGACGGTGAACTCGCGGAGCGGCGTGAGCGCTACCCGCCCGGCATCGAAGAGGTCCGACGCGAAGCGCTCGGTCGGCGCGATGCGCCACCCCAGGTGCGCGAAGAGGACGCGCGTGTCGAAGAGCATCCCGTCGCCGAGCTCCCCCATGCGCGCGAAGAACGCCCGCGGCCCGATCTTCTCGTAGAGGAAGCCGAGCGCCGTGCGCGCGCTCCCCGACGTGTCGCGCCCCGCCGCCTGCATCCCGCGCTCCTCGGCGAGCATCCGCACCCGACACGCCGTTTGCGACTCGAGGAACGTCCACACCGGCGCACCGACGCGCCCGGCGACGACGAGCTCCTTCTCCGGCGTCGTCACGATGCGCATGAGCGCGTCGATGCGCGCACCGAGCTCCTTCTCCCACGCGCCGATCGATGCGAGCTCCGGCGGGCACGCGGGGTGGCGTCGGAGGACGGTCGCGTCGGCCGGCGTGTCGACGTCGAGGAGAGTCGCCGAGCTGCGCTCGAGCTGCCGCGAGGGCAGCCCCGCCTGCTGGTGCAGCAAGCGCGGCAGCGGATTGTCGGCGGCGGGGAGCGCGATGGCGTCGAGCGCGCTGGTGGGCGTGAAGGCGACGAGGTCGGCGGAGTAGTAGTTGTTCGAGAGCACGAGCGCGTCGGCGCTCTCGAGCTCCTCGCGCAGCCCGCGCAGCTTGTCGACGCCGAGGAGCGCTCCCGCCCCCGCGCCGATGGCGCAGACGCGCGCGAGCTTGCGCTCGCAGACGATCCGCTTGAGCTCGGATCCGTAGTGGAACGGCTCGCTTTCGCCGTGGTCGACGACCGCTCCGGCGCGCGTGAACGCCGCTGTCGCGGCGTCGTCCCGTGTGAGGCCGACGACGGGGTCGAATCCGGCCTCGCGGGCGTGGCGGACGAGGAGCGCGCCGATGGCGATCTTGATCTCGTCGAGCTTGTGCTCGACCTCGCCGTCGCCGACGCGGCCGAAGAAGATGACGAAGCCGGCCATCGCGAGCCAAGGTAGATCAGGGAAGGGAGATCGGGGCGAGGCGCGGTGATGTCGCGGCGGGCAAAGGCGATCTCGCGAGGGCCCGCGACCGGGCCCCGGCCAGCGCACGGTGGGTCCGGGAGATGTGAGGGGCCGGGGTAGCAGGCCCGGAGCGAGACGCCGAGACCGCCGGCGGGTGCGTCACCCCGCCGAGCGCTGATCCACTCGCAGCTCGAGCCGCAGCAGCAGAGCGAGGAGGAGCACGCTCAGCAGCGCCGCGAGGAGGACGCGAGCGTCGGGATGCGCGAGCGACGAGAGCACGCTCAGCCACTGCGGATCGCTCCACGAGAAGAGGCGCGACGGATCGAAGTTCACGTTCGTCGGCAGGGTGTCCCAGCCGTTCGGGTCGTACACGAGCGCGGCGGCATTGAAGAGGAGCAGCGACCACGCCGCCGCGACGGCGAACGCGACGCGCGCCCACGTGCGCGCGAGCAGCCCCCGGCCGATCCCCCACGCGAGCGCGGCGACCAGGACGGGCGCCATGTCGTCGAGGAAGCGCGGGCCGAACACCCGCCCGCCCCACCATTCGACGTAGAGCGCGTAGAAGACGAGCAGGACGAGCCACGCCAGCCCCAGCGCTCGCAGCCGCTCCGCGGCGGGACCCGCGCGGCGCCACGCGAGCACGAGCGCCGCCAGCGCCGCGATCGTCCACGGCTCGTACACGAAAATGCCGCGGCTGGGCGACAGCAGGAGGCCGTAGAGACCGGTGAGCGGAGGGGTCGTGAAGAGCTTGGGGCCGTAGCCCTGCTCCGCTGGCGAGCCGAAGGCGACCGCGTTGTACACGAACAGCGGGATGACGCCGATCGCCGCGCCGACGATGAGCGCCACGCGCGCTCGCCACGCCGTTCCTCCGGCGAAGCGCTCCGAGCCGACGAGCGGGATGAGCGTCGTCTGGCGCACGACCATGCCGAAGCCGAGCGCGATCCCCGCGAGGAGCTCGCGCGCGAGCGAGACGGCGCCGTCGCGCAGCACGAGCCACAGGCCGAGCGCGATCGCGAGGTGGACGCCCGCGTGCTGCCACAGCGCCTGCGACGCGACG
>JAJYLV010000062.1 GCA_021787445.1 Chloroflexota bacterium
TGTGCGATACCGTTCAGAGCATGGCGGTCATCGCTCCCGCGAAGCTCGAGACGTACCGTGAGCTCGCGCGACAGCTCCGCGTCGACAGCATCCGCTGCAGCACGGCGGCCGGATCGGGTCATCCGACGTCCTCGCTGTCCGCCGCGGACCTCATGGCCGTTCTCCTCGCGGGCCATCTGCGGTACGACTTCTCGCAGCCCGGCCTGGCGTCCAACGACCATCTGATCTTCTCCAAAGGTCATGCCTCGCCGCTGCTGTACGCCCTCTTCCGCGCGGCGGGCGCGGTCACCGACGAAGAGCTGCTCACCTTCCGCAAGCTCGGCAGCCGGCTCGAGGGCCACCCGACCCCGAAGATCCCCTGGGTCGACGTGGCGACGGGATCGCTGGGGCAGGGGTTCCCCATCGCGGTCGGCGTGGCGTGGGCCGGGAAGCGCCTGCTCGACGCGCCGTACCACGTCTGGACGCTCCTCGGCGACAGCGAGACGGCCGAGGGGTCGGTGTGGGAGGCGTTCGACCGCGCGGGCCACGAGGGTCTGCAGAACGTCACCGCGATCCTCGACGTCAACCGTCTCGGACAGCGCGGGCCGACCCAGCTGCAGTGGGACACCGACGCCTACGCCGAGCGCATCGAGGCGTTCGGTTGGGACGCCATCGTCATCGACGGCCACGACCTCGAGGAGGTCGACGAGGCATTCGGCCGCGCGCGCGACGCGGAGCGTCCGACGGCGATCGTGGCGCGGACGGTCAAGGGGCGCGGCGTCTCCTTCCTGGAGGACAAGGAGGGCTGGCACGGCAAGGCGCTGAAGCCCGACGAGGCCACTAAGGCGCTCGACGAGCTGGGACGGTCGCCGCAGCGCACCTTCGAGGTCGCGAAGCCGCCGGCGTGGACCCCGCCGCGCTTCGAGCGGGCGGCGCTCCGCCTCCCGACGTTCTCCGAAGCGCTCGCGACGCGGAAGGCGTACGGCGAGGCGCTCGCCGCGCTCGGCTCCGCGCGCGGCGACGTCGTCGCCCTCGACGGCGAGGTCAGCAACTCGACGTACGCCGAGGACTTCAAGAAGGCGCACCCCGAGCGCTTCTTCGAGATGTACATCGCGGAGCAGCAGATGGTCGCGGCCGCGGTCGGGATGCAGGTCGTCGGCCTCGTTCCGTTCGCGTCGACCTTCGCGGCGTTCCTCACGCGCGCGTACGACTTCATCCGCATGGCCGCGGTCTCGCGCGCGAACGTCCGCCTCGTCGGATCGCACGCGGGCGTCTCGATCGGCGAGGACGGGCCGTCGCAGATGGCGCTCGAGGACCTCGCGATGATGCGCGCCGTCCACGGGAGCACCGTGCTCTATCCGTGCGACGCGAACGAGACGGCGCGGCTCGTCGCGGAGATGGCCGACCGCGAGGGGATCGTCTACATGCGTACGACGCGGGAGAAGACGCCGATCCTGTACGGCCCCGGCGAGGGCTTCCCGATCGGCGGGAGCAAGGTCGTGCGCGGCGGCGGTCCGGACGACGCGGTCACGATCGTCGCGGCCGGGATCACGCTCCATGAAGCGATCGCGGCGGCCGAGACGCTCGCGAAGGACGGGGTGAAGATCCGCGTCATCGACGCCTACACGGTGAAGCCGATCGACGCGGCGACGATCGCGGCGGCGGTGGCGGCCACCCGGGGACGGCTCGTCGTCGTCGAGGATCACTGGGCGTGGGGCGGGATCGGCGACGCCGTGCTCGCGGCGCTCGCCGAGGCCGGCGTCGCCGACCTGCGCTACCGCCACCTCGCCGTGCGCGAGATGCCGGGCTCGGGTAAGCCCGACGAGCTCCTCGACGCCGCTGGTATCTCGGCGAAGCACATCGTCGCGGTGGTCAAGGAGCTGGTCGTCGGCTGAGCACGCTGGTAGCGCCAGACGGGGCGGTGCCGCGGCGGGTGCATGACCCCGCCGAGCACCGCTTTGCGTCCATCAGTCATCATTCGGCCTGAGGGAGGTACTCTCATGGACGTCGCGATCGTCGTCATCGCGATCATCGTCATCGTCGGCCTCTTCCTCGCGTCCATGTACAACCGCCTCGTCACCCTCCGCCAGCGCGTGAGGGAGGCGTGGAGCGACATCGACGTCCAGCTCAAGCGGCGCCACGACCTCATCCCCAACCTCGTCGAGACCGTCAAGGGGTACGCGGCGCACGAGCGCGGCACCTTCGAGGCCGTCACCAACGCGCGCGCCGCGGCGGTGAGCGCCGGCGCCACCGGCACCCCCGAGCAGCGGGCGCAGGCGGAGAACATGCTGACGGGCACGCTCCGCTCGCTGTTCGCGGTCGCGGAGAACTATCCGCAGCTGCAGGCCGTCCAGGAGTTCAAGGACCTGTCGGAGAACCTCCGCGACACCGAGGACAAGATCCAGTTCGCGCGGCGCTTCTACAACGGGAACGTCCGCGACTACAACACCGCGCTCATGACGTTCCCGACGAACACGATGGCGTCGATGTTCGGCTTCACGCCCGAGCAGTACTTCGAGGTCGAGGACGCGGCGGAGCGCGCGGTCCCGCAAGTAAAGTTCACATGACGTCGTTCCCCGGGCGCGCGGGCCCAGGGGCAGGGGCACCTGCCCCTGGGGACTCGCGAGCGGCTTCGCCGTGAGCGAGCTGGGAAAGAGCCCCGCTCGCGTCAACATCTACGACGCGATCTCCGCGAACCGGGTGCGGACGATCGTGCTCCTCGCGCTGTTCATCGCCTTCGTCGCCGCGCTCGGCTACCTCCTGGGAGAGATGTGGTATCCGGGCGGCGGGTTCGCCGTTCTGCCGTTCGCGCTCGTGTTCGCCATCGGATCGGCGCTCTTCTCCTACTACGCCGGGGACCAGATGGTGCTCGCGCAGAGCCAGGCGCGCGAGCTCGGGCCCAACGAGGAGCCGGAGCTGCGGCACAGCGTGGAGGAGCTCGCGATCGGTCTCGGCATCCCGATGCCGAAGCTGTACGTCGTCGAGGCCGCGGCCCCGAACGCCTTCGCGACCGGACGAGACCCGAAGCACGCGTCGGTCGCCGTCACGCGGGGCCTGCTGAACATGATGGACCGCGAGGAGCTTCAGGGCGTGATCGCGCACGAGCTGTCGCACGTCGGCAACCGGGACATCCGCGTGATGCTCCTCATCACCGTCCTCGTCGGCACCGTCGCGCTCATCGCCGACTGGATCCTGCGCTCCGTGTTCTGGGGCGGCGGGCGCCGTGGCCGCGACCGCGGGAGCGGCGGCGCCATCCTCCTCGTCATCGGCCTCGTCCTCGCGATCCTCACGCCGATCGTGGCCGCGCTCATCCAGATGGCGGTGTCGCGCCAGCGCGAGTACCTCGCCGACGCCTCGGGTGCCCTCCTGACGCGGTACCCGCCCGGCCTCGCGCGCGCCCTGCGTAAGATCGCCGGAGATCCCAACGCTCTCCACGTGGCGAACAAGGCGACCGCCGCCCTCTACATCGCCAACCCGCTGAAGGACGACCCCGCCTTCCTCGACCACCTCTTCGACACGCATCCGCCCATCGAGGAGCGCATCCGCCGCCTCGAAGCGATGTGATGGCCGCGCCGCCTCCCGCGCGCGGCGGCACTCCCTGGGAGATCGTCGCCGCGGTCGTCGTCGTGCTCGTCGCCCTCGCCGGGGCGGGGGGAGCCGTCGCCGGCATGAGGTCGCGCCCCTCGCCCACGCCCGCGCCGAGCCTCGCGCTCGAGACGCCGACACCCGCGCCGACGCCCCTCGACCCCGCGGAAGTGCGGCGGCTCGCCTTCGCGCAGCCCCTCGCGGCCGGCTGCGCGACCGCGGACGCCGTGTGGCTCTTCGCCGACGGCGGCGCGGCCATCCGGTTCGACGGACACGAGTGGAGCATCCCCGACGGCACGCTCCGCTCGCTCTCCGCGGCGATCTGCCAACAGGGATCCGCGACGGCCGTCGGCGACGGCGGCAGCATCGTCCGGATCGACGAGGCCGAGCGCTCGGTGCTCGTCGACCGCGCCGGGACGGACGACCTGCACGCGATCGCTCCGCTCTCCGACGGCGCGCTCGCCGTCGGCTCGCGCGGGACCATCCTGCGTCAGAGCGCGGTCGATTGGACACGCGTCGACGGCGGGATGACCGTCGACCTCTTCGGCGTCGCGGTGACCGGTACGGCGGCGTGGGTCGTCGGCGACGCCGGCGCGGCGTATCGCTTGCGGGGATCCGCCTGGTCGACCACGCCGACGGGGACCCACGCGACGCTGCGCGCCGTCGTGGCGCCGACGCCGGACACCGCGATCGCGGCGGGCGACGCGGGCACGCTGCTGCGGTGGGCGGGGGGACCGTGGACGGCGGTCGACGCCGGCACGAGCGGTCCGCTGCGCTCCGCGGCCCTCATCGGAGGGGCGACGTGGGTCGTCGGCGACCGCGGGACCGCGATCGAGCTCCTCGGCGACGCGGTGCGGCACGTCGATCTGGGAACGACGTGCACGCTCCGCGCGGTCTTCCCCGAGGGAGCCTCGGTCTGGATCGTCGGGTCGGACGGCGTCCGGGGAGAGGCCTGGCGCATCGCGCCGAACGGCACCGAGCACTGGGGCACCTGCTGACACATATCGCCAAATGAAGTCGGCCCCTCCTCCGCCCGGGTGACAGAATGTCGTGACCTCGGGGTCGGTGCGGGGAGATCAGAAGGAGGCGAGGGATGCGGATCCAGACGATCGGCGCGACCACGCTGGCGTCGCTCTTCGTCGCCGCGGCGTGCGGCGGCACGGCGGCGCCGAGCTCAGCACCCGGCGCGAGCGCCGCGACGACCGCTGCCCAGTCGGCAGCGGCGAGCCAGGCGGCTCCCGCCGTCATCAAGATCGGTGCGGTACTGCCGCTCACCGGGCCGTTCAACGCGTCGGGCAAGTACTTCCAGCAGGGCTACGACCTGGCGACGAAAGAGGTCAACGACGCCGGCGGGCTCGACGTCGGCGGCAAGAAGTACCAGATCAAGCTGAGCGTCCTCGACGACGGCAGCAACGGGACGAAGTCGCGCAGCCTCGTCGAGCAGCTCGTCACGCAAGACAAGGTCACGGCGCTCCTCGGCGGGTATGACACGAGCTTGGTCGAGGCGCAGCAGGCCGTGCCCGACCAATACAAGATCCCGATGGTCGAGGGCGGTGGGGCCGCGTCGGCCATCTTCACCCGCGGGAACAAGTACCTGTTCGGCACCCTCGCGACGGTCGACGTCCTGGGCAGCAACACCATGGACTTCCTCAAGTACTGGATCGACAAGGGGAAGCTGCCGAAGCCGCTCACCATCGCGGTCGTGTGGGAGAACACCGACCACGGCAAGGACTACCAAGGAGCGGTCGAGAAAGCCGCGAAGGACCACCCCGACTACTTCAAGGTCGTCCTCGACCAGAGCTTCGAGCTCAACGGCAGCGACTTCACCCCGCTCCTCACCCAGGTGAAGGCCGCGAACGCCGACGCGTTCCTGTCGGACGCGCACCTCCCCGACTTCATCACGATGCACAAGCAGTACCTGCAGCTCGGCCTCAAGCACAAGTTCGTCTCGTACGGCGCACGCGGTCCGGACCAGAAGGGCCGTGAGGCGCTCGGCGCGGGCGCGGACTACCTGGTCGCCGGCGTGTGGTGGACGCCCGCGCAGCCGGACAAGGCGAGCCAGGACTTCACCGCGAAGTGGAAGAAGGCCTACAACGTGACGCCGGACTGGTTCCAGGCGCTCTCGTACGAGACGGCACGCGTGATGTACGCGGGCATCAGCAAGGCCGGCTCGCTGGACGGCACGAAGATCCGCGACGCGCTCGCCGGCATCGACTTCACGGGGTCGATCCTGCCCGGCGGGCACATCAAGTTCGATCCGACCGGCAAGCCGCTGACCAAGTACGTCTTCACGCAGAACCTTCCCGGCAACAAGGTGAACCTCGTATGGCCGCAGGGCGTCGAAGGCTACAAGGACGCGATCATGCCGCTGCCCATGGGCCAGTAGGACGTTGATCGCTCGCTGCGCGCGCGACGGGGGCCGAGAGATCGGCCCCCGTCGCCGTTAGGACCGTGTTCGACCTCAACAACCTCGCCACCCTCGCGGTCAGCGCTCTCCTCACGGGAGGCCTCTACGCGACCATGTCGTACGGGCTCGCCCTCGTGTACGGGGTGATGAAGATCATCAACCTCGCGCACGCGGCGACGATGATGCTGGCCGCGTTCACCGTCCTCACGCTCTTCCGCGCGTTCCACCTCGACCCGATCATCGGGTCGGTCGTCATCCTGCCGCTCTTCCTCGTCGCGGGCATGGCCCTCTACCGGGTCGCCGTCGGCCGCGTGGCCGCGGTGCCCATCGCGTCGCTGCTCCTCCTCTTCGGGGTCTGGCTCGTGGCGCAGAACGCCGCCTACCTCATCTGGGGGAGCGAAGATCAGTCGATCCTCACCTCGTACACATACTCGACGATCAGCCTGTTCGGCGTCCGCGTCGCGGTCACGCGGATCATCCCCTTCGTCCTCTCGCTGGTCATGCTGGGCGCGCTTCGCTGGTTCCTCGGATCGACCGACCTCGGACGTGCCATCCGCGCGGTCAGCCAGGACAAGACGGCGGCGCGTCTCGCGGGCATCCACGCCGAGCAGACCGCGATGATCGCCTTCGGCATCGGCACGATGCTGTCGGCGTTCGCGGGCGGCCTCCTCACGCTCATCTTCTCGTTCACCCCTGACTTCGGCGGCACGTTCCAGCTCAAGAGCTTCGCGATCATCGTGCTCGGCGGGCTCGAGAGCTTCCCCGGCGTGCTCGCGGGGTCCCTCGTTCTGTCGTCGGCCGAGTCGTTCTCGATCCTCATCCCCGGCTGGCGCGCGAGCCTGGTGAACCTCCTCGCGTTCGGCCTCCTCGTCGCGACGCTCGTCGTCTTCCCGGGCGGGCTCGCTAGCCTTGCGGTACACCGAGCGCGGAAGACGGCCGAATGAAGATCCTCCGCGATCCGTATCTCGTCGCGATCTCGATCGCCGTCCTCGCCGCCCTCTACCCCGTCGTGCGTCCCAACGACCTCACGACGCTCGGCCTCGGTTTCCTCACGTTCGTCTTCATCGTCCAGGCGATCGCGTGGAACCTCGTCGGCGGCGTCGCCGGCCAGGTGTCGTTCGGGTTCGCCGCGTTCTTCGGCACGGGGGCCTACGTCACCGCGATCCTGTGGGGGAAGAACGGCTGGGACCCGGTGATGACGCTGCCGCTCGCGGGTCTCGGAGCCATGATCGTCGCGCTCGTCGTCGGGCTGCCGACGTTCCGGCTCCAGGCGCAGTACTTCTCCATCGCGACGATCGGCGTCGGCGAGGCCGCGCGCGTCATCGCCATCAACCTCGACAACGTGACGGGGGGAGCCTCCGGGCTCATCTTGCCGTTCAACGTTCCGACGAAATCGTGGTTCTACTGGGCGGGCCTCATCCTCGCGACCTTCGCCTTCCTGGTGTCGGTGTGGATCCGGCGGCATCGCTTCGGCCTGGCGCTGTTCGCGCTGCGGATGGACCAGTCGGCCGCGGAGAGCCTCGGGGTCCCGACGGCGATCTTCAAGAACATCGTCCACATGATCGCGGCGTTCCTCGTCGGGGTGAGCGCCGGACTGTACGTCACGTACCTGTCGTACGCGCACCCCGATCAGGTATTCGGCTTCGACCTTTCCATCGGCATGGTGCTCATGAACGTCATCGGCGGGATCGGGACGCTGTGGGGCCCCGTCCTCGGGGCGCTCATCTACTTCCCGGTCCGGCAGATGGTCCTCGCCGACCCCAGCCTCGTAGCCGTCAATCTGCTCATCTTCGGGGCGCTGCTCATCCTCATCGTCCTCTTCGAGCCGGGCGGCCTCCTCGGACTCTTCGCGCGCCTCGGGCTCATCGCCCGCAGCGGCCTGCGTATGCGGCCGGGCCCGCCGCGGCCGAGCGCACCCGAGGCGGACGGAGCCGGGGTCGAATGACGGACGCCTTCCTCGCGATCGAGCACGTGACGAAGCGCTTCGGCGGCCTTCTCGCCGTGAACGACGTCTCGCTCGAGGTCAAGCGCGGCGAGGTCGTCGGCATCATCGGACCGAACGGCGCCGGCAAGACCACGCTGTTCGGGTGCGTCGTCGGTCTCCTCCGCCCCACGTCCGGCCGGATCCTCTTCGACGGCCGGCGCATCGATGGCCTCTCGCAGCACGCCGTCGTCGCCCACGGTGTCTGCCACAGCCACCAGATCCCCGCGCCGTTCCCCGACCTCAGTGTGCGCGACAACGTCCGCCTCGCTGCGTCGTTCGGTCGGCGCAGCGCACACGCCCACGCGGTCGTCGACGAGGTCCTCACGCGCACGGGACTGCTTGAGCTCGCCCCCTCGCCCGCCCGGAATCTGTCGGTGGGCAACCTCAAGCTCCTCGAGGTCGCACGCGCTCTCGCCACCGGCCCGGACCTCCTCTGCCTCGACGAGGTCGGGAGCGGCGTCACCCCCGTCGAGCTCGACCGGATGCTGCAGCTCATCCGCGACCTCAACACGTCGGGGACCACGATCCTCTACATCGAGCACAACATGCGCGCGATCGGCGCGGTCTGCGAGCGCGTCATCGTGCTCGACTTCGGGCAGAAGATCGCGGAAGGGACGCCGGACGAGGTCGCGAACGATCCCCGCGTGGTCGAGGCCTACCTCGGCGCGCCCATCGCTAAGACGGCATGAGCCTCCTCAGCGTTCGCGGCCTCTCGGCGGCGTACGGACGCGTCACGACGCTGTGGGACGTCTCGTTCGAGGTCGGTGAGGGCGAGATCGTGTCGCTCATCGGGTCGAACGGCGCGGGCAAGACGACGACGCTGCGCGTCGTGTCCGGCCTCCTCCCCGTGCGCGCGGGGACCGTGACGTTCGACGGGCACGACATCTCGCGGCTGCGCAGCGACCAGATCGTCGCCCTCGGCGTGGTGCACGTGCCCGAGGGCCGCCTCCTGTGGCCGCGCATGACGGTCGAGGAGAACCTCCTCCTCGGGGCGTACCTCCCGCACGCGAAGGCGAAGCGCAAGGAGACGCTCGAGCGCGTGTACGCGCAGCTCCCGCGCCTCCGGGAGCGGCGCACCCAGCTCGCCGGGACGATGTCCGGCGGCGAGCGCCAGATGTGCGCCGTCGCGCGGGGCCTCATGGGCCTCCCGCGCCTCCTCATGCTCGACGAGCCGTCGCTCGGCCTGTCGCCTCGCCTCGTCGGCGAGGTCTTCCAGCGGATCGTGTCCCTCCACGACCAAGGGATCACCGTCCTCCTCGTCGAGCAGAACGTGCACCGCGCTCTCGAGATCGCGCAGCGCGGCTACGTCCTCGAGCTCGGGCGGGTGACGAAGGCGGGCAGCGGGGCGGAGCTCCTCGCCGACCCGTACATGCGGACGGCCTACCTCGGCCTCTAGAGGCCGGGCCTCCTCCGCGCTCTACGCGTCCTCGCCCGCGGGATCCCTTCCCTGTAGGACCTCCTCGTAGACGGCGACGAGCTGCCGCGCGACATGCGGCCAGTCGAACTCCTTCGCGCGCTCCGCGCCGGCGCTGCCGAGCCGCTCTCGCAGGGCGGGATCGTCGATGAGGCGCGCGAGCGCCTGGCACAGAGCGTCGGGATCCTTCGGCTCGACCAGGAGGCCCGTCTCGTTGCGCTGCACGACGCGCTTGTAGCCGTGGATGTCGGAGGCGACGATGGCACGGCCCGCGGCCATCGCCTCGAGGAGCACGATGCCGAACGATTCCTGGCCCGTCGAGGGCGCGCAGAAGATGTCCGCCGTCTTGAAGAAGCGGGCCTTGTCGACGTCCGACACGCGCCCGGCGAAGAGCACGTCGCCGAGCCGTTGGTCGCGGACGAACCTCCGCATCGCGCCGACCTGCTGACCGTGCGCCGCCAGGATGAGGCGCGTCTCGGGGTGGCTCCTCTTGAGCGCGGCGTACGCGCGCAGGAGGTATATCGCCCCCTTCCGCTTCTCCGCGCGCCCGAGGAAGAGGATGTTCACCTTGCCGTCGCGGTACTCCGGGAACGGCCGCGCGGTCGCGTACTGCTCGACGTCGACGCCGTTCGGGATGATGCGGTAGTCGCCCGGGAAGTAGCGCGAGACGTAGTGCTTGGCCGCGGTCGACACGCAGATCCGCGCGTCGAGCTTCTCCATGTAGTGCCGCCCCACGGGCCGTCCGAGCCAGTACGAGAACGAGAAGCCGCCGAACGCGTGGAACGTCGCGACGTTCGGACACGTCGCGCGGTCGAGGATCTGCATCGAGAGGAAGGGCACGAGCGGCTCGTGGTGGTGGATGACGTCGAATCGCTCGCGCTTGAGCATGCGTGACACCAGCCACTCGAGGCGGAGCGAGAGCGTGACGCGCCCGATGCTCCCGTTGTAGGGCACCGCGATGGCCCGCCCGATCTGGATGACGTCCTGCGCGGGCGGGTCGTCGCCCCACGGCGCGGTGAGGATCCGCACCTCGTGTCCGAGCTCGCGCAGCTGCTCGTACTGCTCCCGGATGTACGAGTTGGCGCCACCCGGCCGCGGATAGGCGTAGGGCGAGACGATCCCGATCTTCATCAGCGAACGTACCTCCGCCAGACGCGCTTGGCGGGATCGCGCAGCATCGACCGGTATTGCTGGGTGACGACGCCGTCGAGGTGCTCGCGGAGCGTCCACGCCCGACCACCCGGGACGGTGGCGCGGCGGGCGATGGCGTCGCGCAGATCCTCCGCGCCGGCGCCGGAGAACTCCGTCCACGCCGTCGCGACGAGGGCCGCGTGGTGGGCGTCGCTCGAGCCCGTCTGCGCGATGCGTAGCACGTGCGCGTTGAGCCAGAGCGCGCGCGACGCCCGCACGCGCCCGGCATACGACGGATTGCGGACCTCGATGCCGTCGACGAGCGCCTCCTCGTCGGCCTTCTCGGCGAGGTCGCGCAGCGCGCGCTCGCCCACGGAGAACGTGAGGTACGAGAGCGGGTGGGGCACGACGGCGACGCC
>JAJYLV010000063.1 GCA_021787445.1 Chloroflexota bacterium
CGCGCATCCCGGTCTCGACCATCGCCTCGGCGGTCTCGCGCACGAGACGCTCGTCGATGTCGGTCTGGAAGCGGTTCCAGCTGTTCCAGCCCATCGGCGGCGTCGGCGCGAGGCCGTCGCGAAGCCGACCGAGACCCATGGTCGCTCAGGCTACCGGGCGCGGGGCGCTTGTGGCCGCAGCTGTGGACCGGCGCGGCGGACCCCGGTCCCCCCGTCCGGGGTCCGCCGCGGGCCTCGGATCTAGACCCTTGTCTCCTCGGGGGCGGTCTGGTGCTCGCGCACGTCGCGTCCGAGCCGGCCGGCGCCGTACACCTCGCCGAGGAGCTGGTGGTACGGCACGCCCGTGAAGAAGTGGTGGCTCTTGCTCGGCAGGTCCTTCTCCGCCCACTCGTCGCGCTGCAGGTCGACGTACGCGGCGTGTCCGCGGTGCTGCAGGTCGCGGTAGAGGTGGGCGATCCCGAGCGCCGCCGCGTGCTGCGCCGCGAGCGTGATGAAGATGAACTTGTAGCCGAGAGCGGCGAGCTCGTCGAACGAGATCGGGTCGGGATCTTTGTCCCAGCGGAACGAGCTCGAGTAGTTGAAGCCGAGCATCGCGTCCGGGAAGCGCTTGCGGACCTCTTCCGCGAAGGTGACGGTGGGCTCGCGTGCGCTCGTGGGCAGCTCGCACCACACGAGGTCCGGGGCGCCGGAGTCGATGTAGCGCAGCGCGCGTTCGACCGCGAGGTCCATGCCGCGCGCTCTCTCCGGCGCGTCGACGGCGGAGTACGCGTCGGTCCGGGCCATGATGACGACGTCGCTGCCGAGGTCGTCGGCGACGGCGCGCGCCATCCGGAGCTTCCCGACCATCTCGTCGGCGCTGACGAGGGCCTTGCCGGCGATGTGGCCGCACCGCTTCGGCGCGACCTGGTCTTCCATGTGGAATCCGGCGACGCCGGCGTTCACGTACAGCTCCGTCGTGCGCTGGACGTTGAACGCGTTGCCGTATCCGGTGTCCATGTCGACGAGCACGGGCGGGATGTCCAGCTTCGTGCCCGGGATCCCGCTCGGTGGGTCGCCGACCGCCATCGTGAGCTGGAACTTGCGCAGCGCCGCGACCGTGCGCCGCGCGCCGTCCGCGATCTCCGCGCCGCCGTAGAGGTCCATGTCCGTCGTGCCGAGGTAGCCCACGGCGAAGGAGTAGCCGCTGAAGTAGATCGCGTCGAACCGCTGGTACATCGCCAGCTCCGCCGTCATCGGGTCGTAGACGCCGGGCGCGAAGACGTAGGACCGCTCCGCGAGGAGACGCCGGAACCGCGTGGTCGCGCGCTCGCTACGCGACGCGGGGAGGGTGACGCCGTCGGGGACGAGACCGCTCACGTTCCTCTCCTGTTCCTTATTCGCGCTGCTACTCGTTCTCGTGGTCGCGCAGGCAGAGCTCGGGGCACTCGCAGGGCGCGACCTCGGCCTCGCTCACCGCGGGCCGCGCGCGACCCTCCATCCCGCTGAGCCCTGACGTGAGGTCTTCGCGGAGACCGTCGAGCGCCATCTGTTCGGCCATGGCAGGGACCTTCGCAGGGTCCGTGCCAGATATCAACCCTATTGATAGGTACTATCAGCACCATAAGTCTGCCCGATAGGAGACATACATGGACCTGGAGCGCGTCCACACCTTCCTTCAGATCGCGGAGGCGGGGAGCGTCACCCGCGCGGCGCGTGCCCTCGGCGTGAGCCAGCCCGCGCTCACGGAGAGGCTTCGCGCGCTCGAGCGCGAGATGGGCGCGGACCTCTTCGTCCGCACCCGCCGCGGCGTCCGTCTGAGCGAAGCGGGACGCGCGCTGCTCCCGCACGCGGAGCGCGCGCTCGCCGCCGTCGACGAGGGCCGGCGCGCCATCGAGAGGCTGCGTCACGGCGAGACCGGGCGCCTCGCCATCGGGTCCGCCCCCGCGGTCAGCATGTACGCCCTGCCCGCGGCGCTGCGGCGGTTCCACACGACGCATCCCGACGTGCACCTCAGCGTGCGCACCGGCCACTCCGAGGAGATCCTCGAGCTCGTGCTCGCCGACGAGATCCAGGTCGGGCTCGTGCGGGAGATCCGCCATCCCGACATCGAGAGCTCGACGCTCTACGACGACGAGCTCGTCCTCGTCGTGGAGAAGACGCACCCGTTCGCGGAGCGCGGGCGGATCCGCATCGCGGACCTCGCGTTCGAGCACCTCGTCACGTTCGACCGCGCGTCGAGCTACAACGAGCTGACCCAGGCGCTCTTCCGCGAGGCCGGCGTCGCGCCGCGGGGGGTCATCGAGCTCGACAACGTCGAGGCGGCCAAGCGGTGCGTCGCGCGCGGCCTGGGCGTCGCGCTCCTCCCGCGGCAGGGCGTGCGCGAGGAGCTCGCGCGGCGCACGCTTCGCGCGGTGCAGATGGTCGGTGCGCGTCCGGTGCGCCGCCGCATCGTCGCCATCCGCCGCCGCGACGCCGGCGCTCCGCCGAGCGCGGTCGCCGAATTCCTCGACCTCATCCGCGCGCAGAGCGCGGCGTAGGATCGGACGAGAGGCCCTTTCGGCGTACCTCGGCCTGTAAGTCCTAGATCCGTTGTAGTACTTACGGCTGCCGGGATCCGACGACGCCCGCCCGACATGATGCGATCATGCGCGCGGTGAGGCACCCGATGGTGCGCGCCGCGATCGCGCTCGGGCTCGCGGGGACCGTGAGCGTGCTCGCCGTCGCCGGCTACGCGCGCGTCGCGCCGCTCGACCCCCCGGAGGCGCGCGCGCCCGTCGCCGGGACCGTCGTCGTCGACGCGCGCGGCGTCGTCCTCCGGCGGGACGAGCGGAGCGGGCTGCGGATCCCGGTGCCGCTCGGCGCCGTCTCGAAGCTCGCCGTCGCCGCGACCGTGTCGGCGGAGGACCGCCGCTTCTGGTCGCATCCGGGCATCGATCCGCTCGCCGTCGCGCGGGCCGCGGCCACCCTCGGGTCGCGGCCGTCCGGCGCGTCGACGATCACGCAGCAGCTGGCGCGGCGCCTCTACCTCCAGGGCGACCGCGAGCCGCTGCTGCTGCGGAAAGCGCGCGAGGCGCTCCTCGCGCTCGAGCTCGAGGGGCGGCGCTCGAAGAGCCAGATCCTCGCGATGTACCTGAACGACGTCTACTACGGGCGCGGCGCGTACGGGATCGAGGCCGCCGCTCGCGCGTACTTCGGCCTCTCCGCGCGCGAGCTCGACCTCGCGCACGCCGCGTACCTGGCGGGGCTGCCACAGCGTCCCTCCGAGTACGCGTCGCCGAACGATCCGGCGACGGAGGCGCGGCAGCTCTACGTGCTCGACCGGATGGTCGAGGACGGTGTCGTCTCGCGCGCCGCGGCGGACGCCGCGGCGGCCGAGCCGATCGCGCTCGCTCCGCCGCCCGCGACGATCGCCCGCGACTTCGTGTCGTACGCGCTCGACGAGCTCGCGCGCGTGCGGCCCGACCTCGTCGGCCGACCCGGCCTCGTGATCCAGACGACCCTCGACGCCGGGCTGCAGTCCGAGGCGGAACGGCTCGCGCGCCTCCGCCTCGGTGAGATCGCGGACCGGCACGCGACGGACGGCGCGGTCGTCGCGATCGAGCCCGGGACGGGGCGCGTCCTCGCGTACGTCGGCAGCGCGGCGGACAACGATCCGTCGCACGGCGGCTGGATCGACATGGCGCGCTCCCCGCGGCAGCCGGGATCCGCGCTCAAGCCCTTCCTCTACTCGGCCGCCTTCGAGCACGGCTACACGCCGGCGAGCCCCCTGCTCGACGTCGCATCGGCGTTCCCGACCGATGACGGGCCCTACCAGCCGCTCGACTACGACCGCGCGTTCCAGGGCATGGTCCCCTTGCGGACCGCGCTCGGGTCCTCGCTCAACGTGCCCGCGGTGCGGACGCTCGACGCGCTCGGGCTGCCCGCGATGCTCGAGATCACGCATCGCTTCGGGCTGCGCAGCCTCTCGGACGTCGAGGTCTACGGGCTCTCACTTACGCTCGGCGGCGGCGAGGTGCCGCTCCTCGACCTCACCAACGCGTACGCGGCCCTCGCCGCGGGTGGGCGCCTCGCGCCGCCGTACGCCGTCGAGCGCGTCCTCGACGCGAGCGGCCGCGTCGTCTACCAGCACCCCGCCGCCGCGCCGGTGCGCGTCCTGTCCGAGCAGAACGCCTACCTCATCTCCGACATCCTCAGCGACCCCGACGCGCGCATCCCGGGGTTCGGCACGTCGACGCCCTTCGACCTCCCATTCCGCGCCGCGGCGAAGAGCGGCACGAGCACCGGCTTCCGCGACAACTGGACGCTCGGGTACACGCCCCAGATCGCCGTCGGCGTCTGGGTCGGGAACGCCGACGGCTCGCCCATGCACGACGTCTCCGGTGTCGAGGGCGCCGGCCCCATCTGGCACGACGTCATGTCCGCCGCCGCGATGAGCCGGCGCATGACCTGGAACGCCATGCCGCCGGGGATCGTCGAAGAGACGGTGTGCTCTCCGACGGGCCTCTTGCCGGGTCCCGCCTGCCCGACGCCCGTCCGCGAGCTGTTCGTCAGCGGCACGCAGCCGACGGCGACCGAGCACTACTGGTCGCGGCTTCCCGACGGGCGTGTCGCGGTCGACCCGCCGACGGAGGCCCGTCCGTGGGCGCACGACGCCGGCTACCCCGTCGCCGGCGGCGGGGCCGCGCCGTCCGCCGATCCGCTGCGGATCGTCGCGCCTGTCCCGGGGACCGTCTTCGTCGTCGCCCCCGAGCTCCCCGACGAGCGGATCGTCCTGCGCGCCGCGGCCGGACCGGCCGTCGAGCGCGTCACGTTCGAGCTCGACGGCCGCTCTCTCGGGGAGCTGCCCGTCGCCGATCCGTGGGCGCTGGCCACCCTGAGCCCGGGGACGCACACGCTGCGCGCCATCGCGACGCTGAAGAGCGGACAGGTCGCGACGGCGACGTCGACGTACGAGGTCGTCGGGCGATGAGCCTCATCCGCTCGTACCGTGGGGCCCTCGCCGCGATCGTCTCGATCGGGCTCGTCGTCGGCATCGTGACCGCCGGCGCGCCCGCGCTCCTGCGCGGCCGGCTCCCGCTCATCGGCGAGCCGCCGGGCCTGGCCATCACACCCTCCGGCGACGCGGTCCCGCGCCTGTCGCCGATCACCGTCCGCTTCCCCGACGCGCCGCGTGCGCGCGCGGGGGACGAGCTGCTGCGTCTCGAGCCCGCCGTCCGCGGCACCTACGCGTGGCTGAGCGCGCGGACGCTCCTCTTCCAGCCCGACTTCCCGGGACTGCTGCGCGGCGCGAGCTACACCGTCGTCGTCCCCGGCGGAGCGCCGTCCGGCCTCCCCGTCGACGTGCGGCGGAAGTTCACCGTCGCGGGCGCCCTCACGGTCCAGCAGATCATCCCCGGCGACGGCGACACGCAGGTCCCGCTCAACGCGCAGATCCTCGTGCAGTTCAGCCGCTCCGTCGCGCCCCTCACCACGCTCGCCGCGCGGAGCACGACGCCGGTCGTCGCGTTCGACCCGCCGCTGCACGGGTCGGGCGAGTGGCTCAACACCTCCATCTACCGCTTCGTCCCCACCGACCTCCAGCCGGCGACGACGTACTCGCTGACCATCGCCAAGGGCTTGACCTCGGCGGCGGACGGCGTCCTCCCGGCCGACGTGCGATCGAGCTTCACGACGATCACGCCGCACGTCGCGTCCATCGACCCCGCCGACGACTCGCAGTACGCGTCGCCCACGCAGAAGGTGACCGTCACCTTCGATCAGCCGATGGATCCTTCCGCGGCGAGCGGGATCGCGGTGCGGGCGCAGGACGGCACCGCGGTCGAGGGCAGCGTCGCCTGGAGCGCCGACGGCACGGCGGCGAGGTTCACGCCCTCCGGCGAGCTCGCGCGGCAGGCCGTCTACATCGTCTCCGTCGAGAAGGGGCTGAAGGGCGCGCACGGCGGCGAGACGCCGGCGCTGCGCACGTCGAGCTTCCGGACCGTCGGGCTGCCGGCGGTGCGGTCGACGTCGCCGAGCGACGGCGACACCAGCGCCGGCCGGTACGGCGTGAACATCCGCTTCGCGAGCCCGATGGACGCGACATCGCTCGAGGGCAAGCTCTCGATCTCCGGCTTCACCGCCGCCGACCTCGAGGGGCGCGTCTTCGCCGACGAGGGCGGCATCGTCGCGAACGTCGAGCTCAAGCCCTCGACGCGCTACGACGTCGACATCGCTCCGGGCGCGACCGACCGTTACGGCCAGGTCATGGGCGCGTACCACTTCTCGTTCACGACGGGGGCGCTGCCCTCTTCGGTCACCCTCGCGCTCCCGGGGTGGCAGCCGACCGCGACGTACTCGTCGTCGGCCGACCAGATCCTGTGGTTCCACGCGACGAACACGAAGGCGGCGACGTTCACGCTCTACCCGCTGACGAAGGAGGAGGGCCGCCTCCTCCTGTCGGGCGCCCCGCGCCCGGGGCAGTTCGAGCCGTCGCTCCCGGCGCTGCGCTCGTGGACGGTGGACGTGAGCGGCGCGAAGGACGAGGTCGTCCTCGGCTCGACGTCGCTCGGCGGCGGGACGCCGCTCGCCAAGGGCTATTACTTCGTCCGTACCGGCGGGCAGATGCGCTCGGAGATGGCGATCGCCGTCGTCGACACGGAGATCGTGACGAAGCTCTCGACGAGCGAGCTCCTCGCGTGGGTCGTCGACCACGACAGCGGAAAGCCGGTGGGCGGCGTCACCGTGAACGCGTCGGGCTCGGGCGTCTCTCCGGCGTCCGCGACGACGGACACCGACGGGCTCGCGTCGTTCAGCGTCCCCGCGCCGCTGATGGGGACGTCCGTCGACCGCACGTACTACCTCACGATCGACGACGGGTCGCGCTTCGGCGTCGGCAGCACGCGCTGGAGCAACGGCACCGACCCCTACCAGTTCGGTCTCCCCGGCGACTACTTCGCGCGCACCTACGTCGGCATGCTCTACACCGACCGCCCGATCTACCGCCCCGGGGAGACGGTGGACTACAAGGGGATCGTGCGGACCGACGACGACGCGTCGTACGCGGTCCCGAGCCCGGACGTGCCGCTCGAGCTCGTGATCATGAACCCGCGCGGCCAGCAGGTGAAGCAGGAGGACGTGCACCTGAGCGCGTTCGGCACGTTCGCCGGCACCTTCGAGCTGCCCTCGGACGCCCCGCTCGGAACGTACTTCGTGAACGTCCGCATGAAGAGCGACGACCAGCGGCAGCGCTTCAACGTCTTCGGCAACAGCTTCAGCCTCGCGGAGTTCCGCAAGCCCGAATACGCGGTCGCCGTCGCCGCGGCGAAGCCCTCGTATGTCGACGGCGACCGCGTCGACGTGAGGACGACGGCGACCTTCTTCTTCGGCGGACCGCTCCCCAGTGCGGCGGTGACGTGGTCGGCGCTCGGCTACCCCTACGCGATCCAGGTCAAGGGCTTCGAGCGCTACTCGTTCAGCGATCCCGACGCCGCGGTGCAGAACGTTCGGCGCGACGCGTTCCGCGCGAGCGGCACCGCGACGACGGACGCGAACGGGGTCGCGACCTTCAGCGTGCCGACGGCGCTGCCGCCCGGCGGCACGGCACAGCAGCTGACGATCTCGGCCACGGTCACCGACCAGAACGGGCAGTCCGTCGCGGGGAGCACGACCGTGACCGTCCACCCGGCGAGCGTGTACGCGGGCATCCATCCCGCGCAGTACGTCGCGACGGCGGGCCACGCGGCGGGGATCGACCTCGTCACCGTCGATACCGACGGGAAGCTCGTCCCCTCGCACGCCGTGAGCGTCCTCGTGTACGACCGGCGCTGGATCACGACGAAGGTCGACACCGCCGGCGGCGGCCGCATCTACCGCAGCGTGCCGCGCGACACGCTCCTCGCGACGCTGCCCGCGACGACGGACGCGGCGGGCGTCGCGAGCGTGACCTACACGCCGGCGAAGCCGGGGATGCTCCGGCTCGTGGCGCAGGCGACCGATGCGCAGGGCCGGACTTCGCGCTCGGCGACGATGCTGTGGGTCGCCGGGACGGAGTTCGCGAGCTGGCAGGTGACGAACGACGACGCGATCAAGCTCGTCGCCGACAAGGACCAGTACGACGTCGGCGACACCGCGAGCGTGCTCGTTCCCGCGCCGTTCACCGGCGCGATCGGGCTCGTCACCGTCGAGCGCGGCAAGATCATCACGCGCGCGGTGCGGAGCTTCCCGACGAACAGCGAGCGCCTCGAGATCCCGATCGACGACCACTCCGTGCCCGACGTGTTCGTCTCGGTCGTGCTCTACCGCCCGCCCACGCCGGCCGATCCCGTGCCCCGCTACAAGGTCGGGTACGCCGAGCTGAAGGTGTCGACGGCGACGCGCGCGCTCAGCGTGGCGGTGACGCCCGACAGGCCGCAGGCCAAGCCCGGCGAGACCGTCCACTACGCGATCCGCGTCACCGACGCGAGCGGCCGCGGCGTGCGCGCGGAGCTGTCGGTGGCCGTCGTCGACAAGGCGCTCCTCTCGCTCGCGGACGAGCGCGGTCCCGACGGGCTCCACGCGTTCTGGTTCGAGCGCGGGCTCGGCGTGAGCACCGCCTCGTCGCTGTCGGTCTCGATGGACCGCGCCAACGACGTCGTCGCCGACGCCCCGCGCAGCGGCAAGGGCGGCAGCGGCAGCGGCCTCGTCGGCGATCAGACGCGCAAGGACTTCCGCAACACCGCCTACTGGACGGCGCAGCTCGTGACCGCGGACGACGGCACGACGGGCGTCGACGTCGTCATGCCCGACGACCTCACGACGTGGCGCCTTCAGGCGCGCGCCGTGAGCGGCGACACGCTCGTGGGCGAGGGCACGGCGGAGACGCTCGTCACGCAGCCGCTCCTCATCCGCCCCGCGCTGCCGCGCTTCCTGCGCGTCGGCGATACGACGCAGCTGCGCGCGCTCGTCCGCAACGGGACCGGCGCCGACGCGAGCGTCGCGGTCACGCTCGAGGCCACCGGCGTGACGGCGACGGGCGGCACGCAGACCGTCCGCATCGCTTCGGGCGCGACCGCGCTCGTCAGCTGGCCGGCGACCGTCGACACCGAGGGCAGCGCGACGATCGTCTTCCGCGCGAGCGGCGGCGGACAGAGCGACGCGGTCACCCAGACCCTGCCCGTCGAGCTGGCCGTGACGCCCGAGACGACCGCGACGGCGGGCGTCGTCACGACCGCGCCTGACCTCGAGGCCGTGTACCTCCCGCCGTTCGCGAAGACGGCGCCCGGCTCGCTCACGATCGGCGTCGACTCCGCGCTCGCGGGGTCGATGGCCGACGAGCTCGCCGGTCTCGCGCCGACGGACTACGAGGGCGCCGAGCGCGTCGCGAGCCGCCTCATCGCGACCATCGGCGTGCGCCGAGCCGAAAAGAGCGCCACGGGATCGTCGACCGAGTACGACGCGCGCATCGCGAGCGACCTCGGCGGCCTCATCGGGCGCCAGCGGCCCGACGGCGGGTGGGCCTGGTGCGACGATCCGCAGTGCCTCACCGACCCCTACGTCACCGGCTGGGCGCTCCTCGCCCTGGGGGAGGCGAAGCGCGACGGCATGTCCGTCGACGATGGCGTCGTGCGGCGCGCGACGAGCTACGTCCAGCGTGTCCTCGGCGAGCCGTTCGACGTGGCCGCCCCGCCGACGCCGCCGAAGGGGAACGTTCCCTATCCGATCAAGCCCGGCTACGGTGCCCCGGTCACGCCCATCCAGGCCGATCCGAGCGAGCGCGCCTTCCTCCTCGCGGCGCTCTCGAGCGCGGCGCGCGTGACGCCGGGGTCGGCGTCGTCGGTGGACCCCGCCCTCTCTCCGTCGCGCGCGCTGTTCGAGCAGTACCGCACGCAGCTCACGAGCTGGGGGCGCGCGTACCTCCTCCTCGCGCTGCACGACGCCGGCGTCCCCGGCTCCGACCCGGCCGTCCGCGCGCTCCTGAACGACATCGCCGCGGCGGAGCTGCCGAGCGCGACCGGCGCGCACTGGGAGGACGCCGTCCGCGGCTCCTTCATGACCGCGAGCGGCACGACCGCGCTCGTCGCCCTCGCCCTCGCGCGGATCGCGCCGGAGCAGCAGCTCCTGCCCGAGTCGGTGCGCTGGCTCGTGGTCGCGCGCGGGACGGACGGCTGGCGGACCTCGATCGACCGCGCCCTCGGCATCCTCGGCCTCACGACGTACGCGGCCGGGACGGGCGAGCTCGCGGGCGACTACCGCTACAGCGTGAGCCTCGGCGACCGGCAGCTCCTCGGCGGCGTCGTGAGCGCCGGGCGGGTCATGCAGACCGCGACGGCGCCGCTGCCGCTCACGCTGCTCACGCCGGGGAAGGTGGGGATCGTGTCGTTCGACCGCGACTTCACGCGGCCGGGCCGCCTCTACTACACGCTCGACCTGCGCTACACGACGCCGGCCACGGACGTCGGCGCGCTCAACGAAGGGTTCGGGATCTCCCACGAGTACACGGCGCTCGACGACCCCGACCATCCGCTCACGAGCGTCACGCTCGGCGAGACGGTGCGCGTGACGGTGACGGTCATCGCGCCGCAGGACCGCTCCTACGTGACGGTGGACGACCTGCTGCCCGCCGGCCTCGAGCCGGTCGACATGCAGCTCAAGACGGTCGATCCGCGTCTCCGGCAGCGGCTCGACGCGGAGCGCGCGGCGGCGTTCGAGAAGCGGACGGGATTCGTCGCTCCCTGGTACCGCTGGTACTACTCGCCGTGGCAGCACGTCGAGACACACGACGACCGCGTCGTGCTCTCGGCCGACCGCCTGGCGAAGGGGGTGTACGAGTACGTGTACTACGCGCAGGCGACGACGCCGGGTGCCTTCTTCGTCGCCCCGGCGCACGCGGAGGAGACGTACTTCCCCGAGGTGTTCGGGAGGAGCGACAGCTCGCGCTTCACCGTCACGCCGTAG
>JAJYLV010000009.1 GCA_021787445.1 Chloroflexota bacterium
CCGATGACCCTGCAGAGCGGCCGCGTCATGTACCGCGAGCTCTCCGTCATCGGGACGCTCGGCTCACGCCCCATCGACTTCCCCGTCGTCATGGACCTCGTGAAGCGCGGGAAGCTGAACGCCGCGGCGCTCGTGACGCACCGCCACACGCTCGATCAGGTCAACGAGGGCTTCGACGAGCTGCGCAAGGGCGTCGGCATCCGTCACGTGGCGGTGATCGCGGCCGCTTAGCGCCTTGGCTCGGGCCTAACTGGGCGCGGCATCTCGACGATGCACGTTTCCCTATCTGCCCTGTGTCGCCTATAGCGTCCTCGCGACGCCGTAAGGACGCATTCACCGACCCGTGGCGCTATTCCGTCGCGCTACCTATGCTTTGCAGTCACTCGTTGAGGGGGAAGTGCTACGTGCGTGCACGAGGACAGTCCTCGTGAATTCGCGGCAGCGGGCGCGAGGAGAGAGGAAAAAGGCGCCGGCCTGCGCGTCGTGACCTCACCGATGATTTTTGTCCATTTGTCCGATCTGCACTTGGATCAACAGCCTCTCGGCAGCGTCTTCGACGTCGACGCAGATCTCAGAGCGATGGTTGAGAACGACATATCGGAAGCACTCATGCAGATTGGGCGAGCAGACGGAGTCTTAGTAACCGGGGACATCGCCTTCTCGGGACATTCCGCCGAGTACGACAAGGCGCAGGTCTGGCTCGACCGGCTTACCCAGACGATTGGCTGCGACAGCGAACGCGTCTGGACGGTGCCCGGTAATCACGATGTGGACCGTTCGGTCCTGTCCGCCTATCCGACAATTCGAGAACGCCATGATCGGGTTAGACGCTGCGATGTGGCCGGAATCCCAGCTGAGCTGAGGGTTGGATTGACCTCGGACACACCCACCGTCCTCGCTCCGTTGGAGAACTATGTGGCGTTTGCGTCCGCGTATTCGTGCGAGATCACCCCTCAGCAGCCGTTCTGGCGGGTGGAGATGCCGCTAGGTTCCGGGCGCGCGTTGATTCTCTGTGGCTTGACCTCGCCCCTTATCTCTGGCGCGTCCGACGACAACAACGCCAATAGATTGGCGCTGGGCAAGTTCCAGGCGCTCATCCCCTATCGGCCGTCCGACGTCGTTGTCACGCTCTGTCACCACCCAACGGATTGGCTCCGTGACTACGAGGAGGTCGCCACCTACCTCGACGCGCGCGCTCGTCTTCAACTCTTTGGACATAAGCATGACTTGCGGATGCAGCGTGTTGACGACTCTGTCAAGGTTCACGCTGGCGCTCTACATCCCGAACGAGGCCCGGGGTGGGACCCCCACTACAACATCATTTCAATAGAGCCTTCGCAGATCGGCGCGACGATAACTATCTATCCTCGGAAGTGGTACCGCGAGACGTGCGCTTTTGGCGCCGACTACGCGCCTTCCGGGGAGCAGTGGCGACGATACGAACTTCCTCTTGCTCCCGTATCGGCGGCGCCGGCACTGCCACCAGCTCACCTCGAAGCGGCCGGGCTGCTACCGCAAGACGTAGAGGCAACGCAACCGCTCGTGGAGTCTCCTGTTCGTGTTCTCGCCAACGGGCTCGGGCGCTTGAGTTATCTCACACTTCTTGCCCTCGGTTCGCGGCTGGGATTGACTGGCGCGGATGACCGTCGCCTCAGGTCGGTCGAGCTGCTGAATCTCTTGATTCGTAGGGCAGACGAAGCGGGGCAGCTTGGCGTGCTATGGGACGAGACCTCCTGCCACGTTGAGGGGATGGCGCTCAAGGCGAACCCATATCGGGGAGGGAAGGACCGATGACTGACCCTCGTTTCGCAGACTGGTATCACGCAGCGGCCATCGACCCGAGGCAGGTGCCGCTGGATTTGAGATGGAGCGGGGTGGACGAAGCGGCCGCTAAGACGAACGTCGCCGCTATTCCCGAGCTCGTCAGATCGGCGAGTCTCGAATCGTTCAATGACTCCGCGTCCAGAACGGCATTCCAGTCGAGATTCAAGACAAGCGATCCGGCATTCTTGATGGAGAACAACGAGCAAGAACTCGCGGTGCTAGCGGCAGCAACTCTCATGCAGATGTTCTCGGCGCCGTCCCAACGTGCTGATTTCGCCGCATCTCTGCTCAGGACAGCACGTTTCAATCGCTGGCGCTCAGTCGTTCGTGATTTGCCTGCCACGGGCGAGCGTTATCTTGCGGCTCGCAGCGCTGATCTCCGCAAGGTTACTGCGCCTCAACCGCCCGACGTTGACGGCGCGGGTTGGGCAGCGTCCGTGGCAGCAGCAAAGACCGAAGCAGCTGGTCAGACGGCACTTGTGACGCTTTTGACCCGCCTCGAGGGCTATGTTCCCGCTGACGCCGAGTCCGCCAACAAGGCGCTGCAGGCGATGGCGATGGACGTGGGTCGGTTTGCTGGACGCATCGGCGAAGAGGTCAACATTCTCTGGTGGCTCTTCGGCGAGCGCAGCACGCTAGGCGGACGTCTCTGGCATGAGATGCCGCCGGCCTCTGTGCCGTTAACCGCTGCCGTCGAGCTGGACGGCCTAGTGACCGTCGTGCCCGGTCCCGTCGCGAGTTCGCAGTTCCTGGCGCGCGTGCTTGATTCGGCTGGAATCGATTTGCGCGAGGAGGTCCCAATCGCCGACCTTCTGTCCGGTGGAGTTGATTTCGTCGCGGCGGAGGTCAAGGGTGATGACGGGTTGGGTTCACTAACACCCCTGATATCCGGCATACGTTCGCGTCGGGAAGGGGATGAAGCTTGGGTCGGGTCTGCTGAGAGGGCGAGTGGGATTAGCCTCAGGCAGCCAAGAGCACGTCTGGAGATTGCATCGCAGTTCATGAATGAACTCTGGAGTCTGCGACTCAGGCGGGTGCTCGCAAAGGAGTGACCGACGAAGCCGTCGCAACGCTGTCGAGTCCGGCCGGGTATCACGCTGCAGCTGGAGAAGCCCTTTCTGTTGCCGATTCATTCTCGATAACGCGCCGAGCCCCGACAATTGTTGTTGCGCCGCTCGGACCTCAAGGTTGCGGCAAGACGACGCTCATCACGACGATGTACGACCAATTCCAACTCGGGCCATTCGCCGGTCATCTATTCGCTGGTTCCGAATCACTCATCGGGCTTGAGAATAGGAGCTTCCTGTCCCGCACTGTCTCAGGCGAGACGAACGCTCGCACCGAGCGGACGGAGGTCGGCGCGGGCGAGCAATACCTTCATCTTCGGCTGCAGGAAGAGCGACAGCACGAGCGGCCTCGCGATGTTCTGATCGCGGACATGTCGGGAGAGATATTTGAGAAGCTCAGAGATCAACCGGCTTTGGCTGCTCAATTCCCAGTCATACAGGCAGCCCACGCTCTGGCGGTGTTCGTTGACGGGGAACTACTGGCGTCGGCCAAACGGCATCACTCTGTTCTGTACGACGCACGGATGCTGCTCGCCGCCATAGTCCAGGAAGCTCCACCGAACCCGCATCGCATCTTCCAGATTGTCATCACGAAGTGGGACGTGCTCGCGAAGGTAGGTCGCGCGGAAAGCGAAGTCCGCAACGAAGTACTTCAAGTCGCGGACGGGCTGCTTCCTCGCCCTGCCAGCCAACCTGACCTCTTCGTGACAGCTGCGCGGCCCGGCGGGAGTGCAGCGCCTTGGGCCTACGGATGCGCAGCATTGCTGTCTTCGTGGATGAAGTTGGACTCCGAGCAGGCTGCGATGGATGAGCAATGGCAAGCGACTGCCGACAGATTCTTCGATCGATTCAAGGCGCACACGCGAACATGAACGAGCATCGGCTTGTAATGACTGGAATGCCAGCTGCCGGCAAGACCACGTTTCTTGCTGCGCTCTGGTCCTTAGGGATTAGTCCACATGCGAATGTTTCCTATCGCACTGAGTACATCGAAGGCGACGTCGGGTACTTGAATAAGATTGGCCTTGCGTGGGCTGAATGCACGGAACTGGGTCATACGGAGTTCTCGCGAGTGGAATCCTGCGTTCTGAGACTCCGTGACGCTCGGCTAGGAACTTCGGAGCGGCTTGCCATTCCCGACCTCTCCGGTGAGGTCTTCGTGCATCTTCTGAAGGAACGCGCGTGGGACAGCCGCGTCGCCGGACCGCTGCTGGAGACGGAGGGGCTCTTGCTGTTCGTAAACTGCGAGAAGGTGCAGGAGCCCGCGTGGATATTCGAATCCGAGGCTCCCGCCGATACGCCGACTACTCCATGGTCGCCAGAACTGATTCCGACGCAGACACAGTTGGTGGACTTGCTGCAATGCATCTGTGACCTGCGTTCACATAGGGAGACGCGTCTTGCCATCATGGTCTCCGCGTGGGACCGTGCTGCGTCCATCTATGCAGATCCTAGTCTTTGGATGAGTGATCACCTGCCGTTGCTTACGCAGTACCTGGTCGCCAATTCGCTCGTCTGGCCCAACAAGGCCTTCGGGATAAGCGCGCAGGGCGGGCCATTGCCTCAGGACGAAGCGAGGCTGCTCGCGATGAGCCCTGACGAGCGCCCTTTCATCGTTGAAGGTGCAGCGTCAACCTCGTCGGCGGACGTGGCGCTATCGCCGCACGATCTAGGCGCGCCCGTTCGCTGGCTCGTCGCGCGGTAGTCACCGTGCCCATTGAACAAGCCATCTACGGCTACCGCGACGGACACCGCCTACTCGCTGCTTCCTTCGATATCCCGAAGACTTACGAGTTGAAGCTGTTAAGCCTGACGGACCCCATACTCGACAAGGCGAGCCCTATTCATCTCAGCGGAGTGGCGCTAGAAAGGCACTTCTTCGCCATTTCGAGGACGTGGCCGGCACCAGAAGAGGCGCGGCCTGGCGCCGTGTGGTCTCACGTCCTCTTTCTTCCGCCCGAAATGATTGAGAGTGCTTACCTGCCGAGCACGATTCTGTCGCTACTCGCCAGACCTCACGGACAACCATCCTCCGCCCGTCTCCCGACTCTCGCCCATGTTCGTCTCGATGAAGGTGAACCGCCGATTCCTCTTCCTGAACGACGGTTGCGAAAGGTCCTTGCACAGCTCTACGGAACCGAAGAGACAGTTGATGTCTCAGGGTCACTCGGTGAGCAGTGGGATTACGCACTCTGGCGAATCTGGGCTCAACTCTGGCCGGCGATGCGTTGGAACTTCGCATTCGTCGTCGGCTCGCGTCAGCCATCATCGATGACTCGATTCGATCTTCAGGTCGACTTTCGACTTCGCTCAACGACAGACGCAAGCGCGACCTCCGACCGCGAAGAATCGTTATGGGTGCAGTGGCTAGCCAATGACCTCCGGTCGGGAGACAAGCGCCTCAGTCGACTGCTGTGGAGATATGGGCCGAGCCTCCCCCCCGTCCGTCGCAGTGTGATGGAGTTGGTTACTGCCGTTTGTGCCGTCGAGCCAAGACCAGCCACCACTGAGAGCGCGTATCACGCGTTAGTCGTAGGCCTCGCAACCCTATTGCAGAGCCGTGAGACGACCTCAGTCGTGCGCGGATTCTTAGGTGGCGATGCCATTCGTGATCCAGATCTAGTTGACTTGAGTGATGATCGAGTCTTGCCAGTGCTGCTGCACTCAGCACCGTTGGTGCCGGTTGATGACATCGACTTCATAGGTCGCATGGCGCGGTGGTGGGCGCAATCGCCCGATAAGGCTTTCAAGACGCTTGAAATGGCGATCCGCGATAGTTGGCCGTGGGCTGCTGACTTCGCCCACGCCTCTGCTCGAATCGCCGCGGACCCAATACTCACGCGCCTGCCGTCGTCCAGCATCGGCGTGGCGACGTGGTCGGAGGCAATGCCTCAGTTGGCAAGTCGCGTCGAATTGTGGACGCAGTTCGCTGACCGCGAATTGGAGATTGCCGAGTCCGTAATCGATGCGAACGAGACCGTCGTGAGTCGCGAGGAAGTCATATCGGCGGTCGTCCGATCGAACGCGGACCTAGCTGTACACGCTTTCGTCGCTAGTTGGGGTGTGGACGCTATCGAAGCAGCATTGCGGAGTGCTAAGAACGGTAGCCTCTCGCAGGGTTGGCTTGACGAGATTCGAGGTCACAGCAGCGAGTTGGCCGCAGCGGCCGACCGCATTGCGCATAAACCGGTCGAATTGGGGAATCTGATTGGATCTGGCGCGATAAACATCGAAACGTGGGCGCGCCTCCTAGACCCGAAGGAAATGTCGGCGATGCTTGCACGAGGCGATGGATGCTCCGACTACTCGCGACGACTTCGTGTGACGTGCGGGTTCCTCAACGCGCTTAGGCACGAGGACGCGTCTACCTTGCCGCTATTGATTGACTGTTTCGTGCCGCTGCATGAGGAACTAGCTGATCGGGTGTACCCAGAACATCTCTGGTGGATTCTTGAGAGATATCTCGTAAGGCCCAAGCTCTTGCGGGATTGGGACAGGTGCGACCGCCTTCGCCGAACCGTCGCACTCGTCTTCAAAGAGCGGAATGGCGACGCCGCCCTCTTGCGGCGAGCCGCAGCGCGAATCAGGAATGGCAGCAGTCTGGAGCATCTCGCCCAGACTTAGCCGCTGAGATGCGCGACAAGGCGTAAGGAATCAAGACAAGTAGGCCGCCCGATGCGCTACGTTGCGTCGGGATGGCCCCTTTCGATTGGCTGCGAACCGACCAGGTCGGTAGCCTTCTCCGTCCCGCGCGGCTGAAGGACGCGATCGGCGGGTACCAGCGCGGCGAGGTCGACGAGGCCGCGCTCGCGGCGGTCGGGGACGACGCGATCCGCGAGGCCGTCGCGGCTCAGGAGCGCGTCGGGATGCCCGTCGTCACCGACGGCGAGATGCGGCGCTTCAACTTCCAGGACTCCATGGCGCGGGCGATCTTCGGGTTCGACGCATGGCTCGACCGCTGGAAGCTGAAGCCGGCGGATCGCGGGGCGAAGACCCCGGGGCACGCTCCGCTCATCACGCGGCATCGCGCGAGCGAGCGCATCTCGCTGCGGCGCAACCTGCCGCTCGAGGAGTGGCGCTTCACATCGGCGCTGACGGCGCGACCGGTGAAGGTGACGCTCATCGGTCCCGACCGGATCTCGCAGGTGTTCGATGCGGCGGCATCGAGCGACGTGTATCCGACCGTCGACGCGTTCGTCGACGACGTCGTCGCCGTCGAGCGGCGGATCGTGAGCGAGCTCGCCGCGGCGGGCTGCCCGTACGTGCAGATCGACGCGCCCTCGTACACGGCGTACGTCGATGAGGGGTCGCTGGCGGACATGCGCGCGCGCGGGATCGATCCGGAGCGCGCGCTGGCACGGTCGATCGCGGCCGACAACGCCGTGATCGCGGGCATCGAGGGCGTCACCTTCGGGATCCACGTCTGCCGCGGCAACGAGCGGAGCATGTGGCACCGCGAGGGGCCGTACGACGCGATCGCCGAGCGGCTCTTCGCCGGGCTCGCGCACCGGCGGCTCCTGCTCGAGTACGACACCGAGCGCGCGGGGACGTTCGCGCCGCTGCGCTTCGTCCCGAAGGACAAGATCGTCGTTCTCGGCCTGGTGACGACGAAGTCACCCGAGCTCGAGGGCGTCGACAGCCTCCTGGGGCGGATCGACGAAGCGTCCCGCTACGTCCCCGTCGAGCGCCTCGCGCTCTCACCGCAGTGCGGGTTCGCCTCCGACGTCACGGGCAACCTCCTCGACGAGGACGCGCAGTGGCGCAAGCTCGAGCGCGTGGTCGAGGTCGCGCGGCGGGTGTGGGGCTAGGCGAATGAGGTCGCTAAGAGGCCGGGCCGGGCCGGGCCGTAGCGGGCGGGTCGTGCATTTCAGCCTGTTCGACGCGCGGGTCGGCCCTTCCTGGCAGCCATCCAGCGCGGTCAGTCCCGCCTTCCGGCGCCGCTCGCGGGATCGTACCCTCATTCGTCCCCTCGATCGATCCCGACCGATGTCGCGTACCTCCCCCGTTCGGCCCTATGGGGTGATCCACGGCTCCACTCAAATGGCGACGTGCCGACGGAAGGGCCCGACGCGGAAGAAATGCCGGACCCCCGTCCGCTCGCCGCGAACGATTCGCCCACTGCACGCCGGGACTTCCTCCTCCGGACAGTAGCGGCGCTGGTCGCGGGAGCGGCCCTGCCGCTGGCGGGTCTCAAGAACGTCGCCAGCGCGGCACCGCCGGCAGCAGTGGCGGGCGGGCCGACCGGGCCGGTCCCGACACTGGACATCAGCCCACAGGCGGGCGAGGACGTGCTCATCCGCATGCAGCGGGAGCTCGCGCGTGCCCTGGTCAAGCCCATGGACGAGCGCAAGTGGGGGATGGTCATCGACACGCGCAAGTGCGTCGGGTGCGCCGCCTGCACCGTCGGGTGCTCCCTCGAGAACAAGCTCCCCCCGGGGGTGGTGTATCGGCCCATGACCGACACCGAGGTCGGCACGTACCCCAACGTGACGCGGCGCTTCATCCCGAGGCCGTGCATGCAGTGCGAGAACCCGCCCTGCGTCGCGGTCTGCCCGGTGGGCGCGACGTTCAAGCGCCCCGACGGCATCGTCGCGATCGACTACAACGCGTGCATCGGCTGCCGTTACTGCCTCACCGCCTGCCCGTACCAGGCGCGCACGTTCGACTTCGGCGCCGACTGGACCGACAACGCGGCCTCCGGTCGGCCCGCCGCCCTGGCGCTGGACGGCGCCACCGGATACGAGCACCTTGCGGGCTTCGAGTACGGCGAGAAGTGGACGCGCGCTGAGGGCGTCATCCCCCAGAGCCCGGTCGGGAACGCGCGCAAATGCACCTTCTGTGCCCACCGTCTGGAGAAGGGCATGTTGCCGATGTGCGCCACGACGTGTATCGGACGCGCGACCTTCTTCGGTGACCTCAACGATCCGACCTCGCTGGTCTCCGAGCTCGCCGCGAGCGCGAACGCGACGCGCCTCAAGGAAGAGCTGGGCACCGAGCCGAAGGTGTTCTACCTGCTGTGAGGAGGGACCGACCGTGACGGCGAACGCGCAGGTCCGCCAGCCGGCGACAGCGGCGGTCCTATCTGGACTGCGGTATGGCCTCTTCGCGATATGGCTGCTCGCGGCGATCGCCGGCGGCTACGCGATCGCGCAACGGCTGCTGCTCGGTGAGCGTCTTGCGGCCTACTCCAGCTACATCCCCTGGGGGCTGTGGGTCAGTGCATACATCTTCTTCATCGGCCTGTCCGCCGGTGCGTTCCTGCTCTCGAGCCTGGTGTACGTCTTCAGGCTCCGCCAGTTCGAGCGGGTCGGACCGCTCGCCCTCTTCGTCGCGGTGGTGACCCTCGCGATGGCCCTGCTCTCCATCCTCTTCGACCTCGGCCACATGGAGCGCTTCTGGGAGGTGTACGTGCGGCCCCAGTGGCACTCGATGATGGCCTGGATGGTCTGGCTGTACACGGCCTACTTCGTACTCCTCGTCGCGGAGCTCGGCGTCGCCCTCCACCGCCGCTCGTCCGAACGGAGCTCCAGCCAGCTCCTGCGCGATGACCGCATCCTCCTCGTCCTCGGATCCATCGGCGTCCCGCTCGCGGTCGCCTTCCACGGCGGCGTCGGCGCTCTCTTCGCGACCGTGGTCGCTCGCGAGTACTGGAATACCGCCGTCTTCCCGATCCTCTTCCTGAGCGGCGCTCTCCTCTCGGGCAGCGGCCTGCTCATGGCCATCGTCGTCTTCCTGTGGCCGCGCCGGGACGCCGCCTGGCGTCAGCTCGTCGCCGACCTCGCGCGCGTCGTGGCCGGCCTTGTCCTCCTCGAGCTTCTGCTGGAGTTCGCCGAGTACTCGATCCCGGCCTGGTACCAGGTCGGTCCGCAGTCATCGCTCATCGTCTACGTCCTGTTCGGTCCGTACTGGTACGTGTTCTGGGTCGTGTATGGCCTCTTCGGCGTCGCCGTGCCTCTCGTCCTCCTCACCCGGCGCGACCCCTTCGTGAGGGGCATCGGCGCGGCGCTCGTCGCGGTGACGTTCTTCGCCGTGCGGCTGGATCTCGTGATCCCGGGACTCGTCACCCCGGAGCTCAGAGGGCTCGAGCGCGCGTACCTCGATCCCATCGGAGGCCGCCTCAGCTACCTCTACAGCCCCAGCGTCTTCGAGTGGCAGGTCACTCTGGGGGTCGTGGCCATCGGGGCCGCTCTGTTCTACCTCGGGCAGCGCTTCCTGCCGCTCATGACGGACGTGAGAGAAGACCGGTCCAAGGAGCGGGCAGGATGAGCAGCGGAACGAAGGGCCCCCGTATCTCCCGGCGACAGGTGCTGCAGGCGGGTGCACTCACGGCGGGCGGTGTCCTCCTCGGGGACTGCGGCTACCTGACGACGCGGTCCACGCAGCCCGGCCCGCAAGGCTCGTTCTATCCGCTGGACGATCCGAACGCCGTCATCCATACGACCTGCCTCCAGTGCAACACCCAGTGCACGCTCAAGGTGAAGCTGCAGGACGGCATCGTGGCGAAGATCGACGGCAACCCCTATAGCCCGATGAACCTCCTGCCGTCCCTCCCCTACGCGCAGCCCTTGGCCGGCGCCGCGCGCGTGGACGGGTCGGTCTGCCCCAAAGGGCAGGACGGGGTGCAGACCCTCTACGACCCCTACCGGCTGCGCACGGTCCTGAAGCGCGCCGGCCCGCGCGGCTCGGGCAAGTGGCGGAGCATCCCCTTCGACCAGGCCATCCGCGAGATCGTGGACGGCGGCCCGCTCTTCGCGGACCTCGGGGAGGCGCGGAACGTCACCGGCCTCAGAGACATCATGGCGCTGCGCGATCCGGCCCTGGCCAAGCAGATGGCCGCGGACGTGGGCGCCGTCCGATCGAAGACCCTCAGCGTCGCGGCCTTCCAGGCCAAGCACCGCGACCACCTGGACGTCCTCATCGATCCCGACCACCCCGACCTCGGCCCCAAGAACAACCAGTTCGTCATGCTCGGCGGCCGGATCGCGCCGGACCGCGAGAAGATCACGCAGCGCTTCACCTTCGGCTCGCTGGGATCGGTCAACTGGTACGGCCACACCACCATCTGCGAGCAGGCGCATCACATCGCCTTCCTCTACGCGACAGCGCAGTGGGCCGGGAAGGACGGGTGGAAGCAGGGCACGAACCACATGAAGCCCGACTACACCCGATCGGAGTTCGTCATCTTCTGGGGCACCGGCTTCTCCGAAGCGAACTTCGGGCCGAACCCGATGTCCATCCGCGTCGCGCAGGCGCTCGTGGACGCCAAGCTCAAGGTCGCGGTCATCGACCCGCGCCTGTCGAAGAGCGCCGCGAAGGGCTGGTGGATCCCCGTGCGCCCGGGCGGCGACCTCGCGCTGGCCATGGGGATGATCCGCCGGATCATCGACGAGGGGCGGTACGACGGGGCCTTCCTGAGGAACGCGAACGCCGCGGCCGCGACCGCCGGAGGCGAGAGGTCGTGGACGAACGCGACGTGGCTCGTCGATCCAGCGACCGGCCGCTTCCTGCGCGCCGACGCCGCGGGCGTGGGCTCCCCGCAGCAGTTCGTCGCCCTCGTCGGCGGCGCCCCCACCGCGGTCGACCCCGGCGACAAGACGCACGCCGTCGTGGGCGACCTCGACGCCTCCGCGACCGTCGCGGGGGTGGCGGCCAAGACGAGCTTCCGCCTCCTGCGCGAGAGCGCGCAGCAGCACGACCTGGCCTTCTATGCGAAGGAGAGCGGCCTGGAGGAGAAGACGATCGTCGACCTCGCGACCGAGCTCACCGCCCACGGCAAGAAGGCGGCCATCGACTTCTACCGGGGGCCCATCAAGCTCACGTACGGGTACTACTCGGCGCAGGCGATCATCACGCTCAACTACCTCATCGGGAACGTCGACCACGTGGGTGGCCTCGTGCCCGGAGGTGGATCCTGGGACGGCCAAGGCGGGCAGAAGGGCCAGCCCTTCCCGCTCGACGCCCTGCATCCCGGAGCGCTCACGAAGTTCGGGGTCAAGCTCAACCGCGAGGCCAGCGGCAGCTACGAGTCGAGCACGCTCTTCTCGGGCTATCCGGCGAAGCGCCCCTGGTACCCGCTCACCGGCGACGTCTACCAGGAGGTCATCCCCGCCGCGTACGCCGGCTACCCCTACCCCATCAAGATGCTCTGGCTCCACTACGGGACGCCGGCCCTCGCGGCTCCGGCCGGCCATCTCCAGATCGCCATGCTGCGCGACGTCGACCGCCTGCCGCTCGTCATCTCGACCGACATCGTCATCGGCGAAACGAGCATGTACGCGGACTACCTCTTCCCCGACTTCGCGTACCTCGAGCGCTGGTCGAACGCGATCGGGACGAGCCCGGTCGTCCTCACGAAGATCACCAAGTTCCGCCAGCCCGCGGCCGCCCCTCTCACCGCGACGGTCAGGGTCGACGGCGCCGAGATGCCGCTCGGGATGGACACCGTGCTCATCGCGCTCGCCAAGGCCCTCGGGGCCTCTGGCTTCGGCAAGGACGCGCTGGGGCCCGGCCGGCCCCTCGACCGTCCTGAGGACTACTACCTGAAGATGGTCGCGAACCTTGCCGCTGGCGACGGTCCCGGCGACGAGGTCCCTCCCGCGAGCGACGCGGACATGACCGTGTTCCGGGCGGCGCGCGCGCACCTGCCGGCTTCGGTCTTCGACGAGTCACGCTGGCAGGCGTCCGCCGGCGAGAGCTGGCCGCGGGTCGTCACCGTGCTCACGCGTGGGGGGCGTTTCGAGGACACGACCAAGGCCTACACGGGCGGCTTCGCGGCTCATTCGTGGGGCAAGCTCCTCGACCTCTACGCCGAGCCGGTCGCCACGACCACGGACTCGATGACCGGGGAGCGGTTCAGCGGGGTGCCCGTGTACCAGACGCTGCGGTCTTCGGACGGCCAGCCGGTCACCTTCCCGACCGAGTACGACCTCGACCTCTTCACGTACAAGGAGATCTGGGGTACCCAGTCGCGGACGGTGGGCAACTACGCCGCGCAGATGTCCTTGATGCCGGAGAACTTCGTGTACCTGAACGTCGTGGACGCGCGGCGCCTGGGATTCGCCGACGGCACTCCGGTGCGCCTCGAGAGCCCTGGGTTCGGCGGCTCCATCGACCTCGGCTCGGGGGCGCCGGTGGTCGTCCAGGGCAGGGTGAAGACGGTCCAAGGTGTGCGTCCCGGCAGCGTCGCGATCTCCTTCCATTACGGCCACTGGGCCTACGGCGCGCGAGACGTGACCATCGACGGTCAGGTGGTCCCCGGCGAGCCGGTCCGTGGCAAAGGCCTCGCCCCCAATCCCGCGATGAGCGTGGACCGTCACCTCAAGGACGTGGCGCTCACGGACCCCATCGCGGGAGACAGCGCGTTCAACGGCACCAGGGTGCGGCTCGTGCGCGTCGGCGATCCCGACACGCGCGGCCTGCCGGGCGCCGGGAGCTACCTCCTCGTCCCGCCAGTGGTGGGCTCGGTGCCCGCGGATGACGCGCGATGGCTCCAGGAGCAGGGGCTCCGTGCGGCGCGCGGGGAACACGACCCCGGTGCGTTGCGGGCCGAGATAGAGGCACGGCTCGGCCGGGTGGACCGCGCTCGTGTGGTGCAGCCGCGGTCCCCCCGTGGTGCGTAGCGCCTCCCGCATCGCACCGGCGCCCGAGGGGATCTCCCTAGACGCGCCCGCGCGATCCGGCGTTCTGAGGGCAGCGCGGGCCGCCGCGATCCTGCCGGCGTCGCTCCTGGGATCGCCACGCACGTCGGCATGCCTGTCCCAGCTGACGGGGTCCCATCGCCATCTGTGCCCCCGTCAGGTGCTCGGGGTGCGCATGGGGCTCCACGCCGGCGAGCTCCTCGGGCTCGAGCTGCCCCGAACGGACAAGCGCCTCTTCGCGCTCGTGGAGACCGACGGCTGCCTCGCCGACGCGGTCTCGGTCGCGACGGGCTGCGCCCTGGGCCATCGCACATTGCGCCTCGTCGATCGCGGGAAGATCGCGGCCACGTTCGTCGACACGGCCACCGGCGCGGCCGTCCGGGTGTGGCCCGACGCCGGCGCCCGCTCGCGCGCACGCGAGCTCGTTCCCGCGGCGCACGACCGCTGGCATGCGCAGCTCGAGGGTTACCAGGTCATGCTGGTGTCGGAGCTGCTCCGCTCGGAGCCCGTGAGGCTCACGATCGACCTGGACGCGATCCGCAGCCGCCCGGGAAGACGGGTCGCGTGCGCCGGGTGCGGCGAAGAGGTGATCAACGAGCGCGAGGTCGTCGCCAGCGGTCGTTCCTACTGCCGTGACTGCGCCGGCGACGCCTACTTCGTGCCGGTCCTCGCGTGAGGCTGCGGTCGTTCGACGCCGGCGCGCGAAGCTACGCGAGCGCGCGGAAGGCGGGGCACACTGTCCGGACCGCGGCGCCGGCAAAGACGATGATCCCGGCGAGGCCGACGGGGCCGCTGAGCGCGAGCGCGATCGCGGCGGGCGTCGACGAGGGGCCGGCGAGCTCGACCAGGGCGCGGAGCGCGGCCGCGATGTTCGTGAGGATCACCGCCCCGCGCACCGCGGAAGCGGGCAAGGCGGGTCCGCCGCTGAGCGTCGGGAGGAGGCGCGCGCCGACGCCGTAGGCCATCGAGCCGAGGAAGCCGATGGCGAGCGCGTGCCGCCCGGCGACGAGGAACCGATCGGCCCCGCCGGGCGTGAGCGCGTCGACGACGAGCAGCGCGAGCCCGATGACGAGCCAGACGTACGCGGCGCGCCACGCGAGCAGCGTCACCCGGGCGTGCTCGGGGAGCGGCCGTGCGGCGCGGCTGCGTCCGACGACGCCGACGGTCGCGAAGAGGAGGACCGCGGCGACGAGGAGCAGGGGCGCGCCGGCGCCGGCCCGGATGACGACGAGAAAGGTCCCGACCATCCACAGGGCCGTCGCCGCGAGGAGGACGCCGTCGGGGACGAGCTTGGCGGCGATGAAGCCGGAGTTGAGCCGCACGGAGACACCGAGGATGTGGCCGCCGACCACGCCGACGAGGAACGCCGCGACGGCCGCGGCGTCGGCGTCGGCCGCCGCGAGCGCGCCGCCGTGGAGGAGCGGGTCGAGCGAGACGAGGCTCCACGCCGCGGCGATGGGAAGCCATGCCGCTCCGCCGGCCATGAGGAGCTCGTCGGCGCGGTGGGCGTTGTCCCCCGCGGCGAGCGTGCGGATCGTCGTCGTCGCGTAGACGGTCGCGCCGGCGACCTCGAGCGCGCCGGAAAGGAAGAGGAGGGCGGACCGCGCGGCGGATGGCTCGGCGAGCTGCGCGACGCGAAGCGCGACGCCGGCCACGACGAGGAGGTACGTCGCGACGACGACCCGGCGCGCCGGCTCGGGCGCGCCGCGGAAGCGCGGCATGAGGCGGTAGCCGATGCCCATGACGAGGAGGCCGGCGAAGCCCATCAGCTGGAGGTGCCCGTGCACCTGCACGACGACGCCCCAGCCGCCCGCCGGCATGGGGACGCCGAACGCCTGAGCGAGGATGAGCCACCAGCCGAGCCCGAAGCCGGCGACGAAGGCGATGACGACGCTCGTCACGAGGAAGAGCGCGAGGACCGGGACGTCGCGCCGCTGGGCCGCGGTGGGGAGCGCGATCCTCATGACGATCCGATGTCTAACAGAGAGGCGAGGGAGATCCGGCTCCACCGGGCGAGCGAGCGGCAGACGATGCACGCGGCGCAGCCGCGAGCCTGAGCAGGCTCAGCGATGCGACCAGACCGGCTGTCTCTTCTCCAGGAACGCGCGGAGGCCTTCCTGCGCGTCCGCCATCTCCGGGATCGAGCGCACCTGCAGGTCCGTCGCCTCGACGATGGCCTGGTGGAGGGGCATACGGTTCGCGCCGCGAAGCGTCCGCCGCGCGAGGCGCAGCGCCGATGCGGACAGGCCGCGGAAGCGCTCGACGATCTTCTCGGCCTCGGCCTCGAGCTGCTCGCGGGGGACGCTGCGCCCGAAGAGGCCGATGCGCGCGGCCTCGGCGCCGCTGATGGTGTCGCCGGTGAGGATGAGTGCGGCAGCGCGCTGCTGACCGATGAGGCGAGGGAAGTACGCGGCCGCCACCGGCGGCACGACGCCGAGGCGGATCTCGGGCACTCCGACGACGGCGTCGTCGGCGACGAGGCCGAGGTCGCAGAGGGCGACCAGCTCGCAGGCCCCGCCGAGGACGGCGCCATGCGCGACCGCGAGGGTCGGGACCTCGCTCGCGAGGAGGCGCGCCGAGGCGCGACTGAAGGCTTCGAGCATCGGCTGGAGGTCCTTGCCGAGGTGCTCGGCGACGCTCACGCCGCCCGAGAACGACTTGCCTTTGCCCGAGAGGACGATGAGACGCAGGTCCCGCTGCGCGCCGAGATCGTCGATGGCGTCGGCGAGGTCGTGCAGGAGCGCCATGTCGAGGACGTTGACGGGAGGACGGTCGAGCGTGAGCCGGGCAATGCCGTCTTCGACCGCAATGCGGAGGCCCAGGTCCGCCATATGGACATCCTGAGCAGGCGGGGCCGTCCGGAAAGGGTCTGTGGTCCTATCGGACCGTGCCATTGTGCCCCTCCAAGGGGTGGGGTCGAGGGTCGTCCGGAGGCGAAGCAGAGGGAACATGATCCCGCCCTTTTCGGACAAGAGAAAGGAGCGGGGTCTTGAGACCCCGCTCCTTCGCGCGACGCCTTTTGCGACGACGCCGCTGCGGCGGGCCGGGCGCGCCTACTCGGCGATGTGCCGCTCGCCCTTCCCGGTGTAGATCTGCCGCGGCCGCGCGATCTTCTGGTCCGCGTCGAGGAGCCCCTCCTCCCACTGAGCCAGCCAGCCGGGTGTGCGCCCGATGGCGAAGAGGACCGTGAACATCTCGACGGGGAAGCCCATGGCCTGGTAGATGATCCCGGAGTAGAAGTCGACGTTCGGGTACAGCTTGTGGCTGACGAAGTAATCGTCGTTGAGGGCGATCTTCTCGAGCTCGATGGCGATGTCGAGCAGCGGGTTGCGCCCCGTCACGGTGAAGACCTGGTCGGCCACCTTCTTGATGATCCGGGCGCGCGGGTCGTAGTTCTTGTACACGCGGTGCCCGAAGCCCATGAGCCGGAACTCGCCCTTCTTGACCCGAGCGACGTACTCGGGGATGCGATCGACCGAGCCGATGTCCTCGAGCATCCGCAGGACCTGCTCGTTCGCGCCGCCGTGCAGTGGGCCGTAGAGGGCGCCGACGCCCGCGGCGACGGCGGAATACGGATCGGAGCGTGAGCTGCCGACGACGCGCACAGTGCTCGTCGAGCAGTTCTGCTCGTGGTCGGCGTGGAGGATGAAGAGGACGTCGAGCGCGTGCGCGAGGATCGGGTCGGGCTCGTACTTGAGCTCCGTCGTCTTCCACAGCATGTTGAGGAAGTTCGCGGTGTACGCGAGGTCGTTGTCGGGGTAGACGTAGGGCAGGCCGCGCGAGTGGCGGTACGCGAAGGCCGCGATCGTCGGCATCTTCGCGATGAGGCGTACGATCTGCGTCCGCCGCGGCTTCTCGTCCGCGATCCGCTTCGCCTCGGGATAGAAGGTCGACAGCGCCGCGACCGTGCTCATGAGCATGCCCATCGGGTGCGCGTCGTGGCGGAACCCGTGCATGAACTCCTTGATGTTCTCGTGCACGAAGGTGTGGTGCGTGACCTCGTCCGCCCACGTCGCGAGCTGCTGATCCGACGGAAGCTCGCCGTTGAGCAGGAGGTACGCGACCTCGAGGAAGCTGCACTTCTCGGCGAGCTCCTCGATCGGGTATCCGCGGTAGCGCAGGATCCCCTTGTCACCGTCGATGTACGTGATCGCGCTCTTCACCGCCGCCGTGGCCATGAACCCGGGGTCGTAGTTCAGCAGTCCGATGTCCTCGCCGGGGATCTTGTGGAGGTCGGCCGCCGTGATGGCGCCGCGCGCGATGGGAAGCTCGTACGACTTCCCGTCCCTGTTGTCCTTTACCGTCAAGGATCCCGTGGCCGCCGCGGTCTCCTTCTTCACCGGCTCAGCGATGCTCATGGTGTGCTACCTCCCTAGGGCGCTCCGCCTTCTTCGTCCCTCTGCGTGCGGCGTGCTGGGCGTCGACGACCGCGATGGCCGCGATGTTCACGATGTCCTGGACCTCCGTCCCGCGGCTGAGCACATGGACCGGGCGCGCCATCCCCATGAGGATCGGCCCGATGACGGTGGCGCCGCTCAGGCGCCCCATGAGCTTGTACGCGGCGTTCGCGGCGTCGAGGTCTGGGAACACGAGGACGTTCGCCTCGCCGACGAGCGTGCTGAAGGGGTGGTCCCAGCGCCGGAGGTCGGGATCGAGCGCGAGATCGACGGACATCTCGCCGTCCACGTTGAGGTCGGGACGGCGGGCTTTGACCAGCTCGGTCGCGGCGGCGACCTTCGCCGACCGCGGGTCGCGCGTCGATCCGAAGCTCGAGAACGAGATCATCGCGACGCGGGGGACCAGGTCGAACCCCCGTGCACGGTCGGCGGCCATGAGCGCGATCTCGGCGAGCTGCTCGGCGGTGGGGTCGATGTTCACCGTCGGATCGGTGAAGAGGTAGAGCTTGTTCTCGACGATGATCAGGTAGAGGCCCGCGACGCGCGTCACGTTCAGCGCGGGGCCGATGATCTGCAGCGCCGGGCGGATGACGTCGGCGTAGTGGTACGTGAGCCCGGCGACGAACGCGTCGGCCAGGCCGTCGCGGACGAGCATCGCGCCGAACTCGTTCGGCCGGCGGACGAGGTCGCGCGCTTCGCGGTGCGTCACGCCCTTGCGCTGCCGCAGCGCGGCGAGCTCCCGCGCGAAGCGCTCCTGGAGGTCGGAGGAGGCTGGATCGATGACCTGCATCGGCGACCCGAGCCGCATCTCGGCCATGCGGTCGGCGATGCGCTTCGCGCTTCCGAGGAGGATGGGCTCGGCGATCCCCTCCTCGCGCAGCTGCGCGGCGGCCCGGATGATCTTCGGCTCCTCGCCCTCGGTGAGGACGACGCGCTTGGGGGAGGTCTGCGCCTTGCGGATGACGATGCTCATGACCTCGTGCCCGCGCACGAGGCGCGACTGGAGCTCCTCGCGGTAGGCCTCCAGGCCGATCGAGCGCCGCGCGACGTGCGTCTCCATCGCCGCCTGCGCGACGGCCGGCGCGACCCACAGCCCGACGCGGGGGTCGAGCGCCTTGGGGATGAAGTAGTCGGGCCCGAAGCTGACGGCGTCGATGCCGTACTTCCGGAGGACGGGCTCCGGGACCTCCTCCTTCGCGAGGGCCGCGAGGGCGCGAGCGGCGGCGACCTGCATCTGCTCGTTGATCGCCGTCGCGCGGACGTCGAGGGCGCCGCGGAAGACGTAGGGGAACGCCAGCACGTTGTTCACCTGGTTCGGGTCGTCCGAGCGTCCGGTCGCCATGATGACGTCCGGCCGCGCGTCCTTCGCCGCCGCGTACATGATCTCGGGATCGGGGTTGGCGAGGGCGAAGACGATGGGGTGATGCGCCATGGAGCGGACCATGTCGGGCGAGAGGACGTTCGGGGCCGAGAGGCCGATGAAGACGTCCGCTTCGCGGACGGCATCGGCGAGCGTGCGCGCGGTCGTCTGGTACGCGTAGCGCCGCTTGTACTCATCGAGGTCGGAGCGGCCAGCGTGCACGACACCCCGGCTGTCGACGAGCGTCACCCGCTCGCGCGGCAGCCCGAGCGTCTCGAGGAGCTGCACCGTCGCGATCGCCGCGGCGCCGGCGCCGGACACGACGAGGCGCACTCGCGCGACCTGTTTCTCCGCGATCTCGAGCGCGTTGAGGAGGCCCGCCGCGACGATGATCGCGGTGCCGTGCTGGTCGTCGTGGAAGACGGGGATGGACATCATCTGAGCGAGGCGCCGTTCGACCTCGAAGCATTGGGGAGCCTTGATGTCCTCGAGGTTGATGCCGCCGAACGTCGGCTCGAGCGCCTTCACGACGGTGACGATCTCGTCGGGATCGGTCGAGGCGATCTCGATGTCGAAGACGTCGACGTCCGCGAACCGCTTGAAGAGGAGCGCCTTCCCTTCCATGACGGGCTTCGCGGCGAGCGCGCCGACGTTCCCGAGGCCTAGGACGGCGGTCCCGTTCGTGACGACCGCGACGAGGTTGCCCTTGGCCGTGTAGCGGTATGCTGCGTCGGCGTCCTTGGCGATCTCACGCACGGGCTCCGCGACGCCCGGTGTGTACGCGAGCGAGAGATCGCGCTGCGTCGTGCCCGGCTTGGTGATCGCTATCGCGATCTTTCCGGGGCGTCCCTGGGCGTGATACTCGAGGGCATCGTCCCGGAGCACGTCCGCAGCATCCTGCACAAGCGATGGGCCCCACAGGGTCCCGCGTCCCTAGAGGGACCGGCCCTTCGGCCCTACTGACCCAGGCGACCGGACACGTACGGTCCTGACATGCAGCGTGGCCGGACCATCGATCATGTCAACGACGGCATGCTCGAGATCCGGTACGAATCCATCGGTGGGTTGGGGGCGCACGCCGCGGGGCAAGTGCTCGCGACGGCCGCCGTGCTGCGGATGGGGATGAACGGGGCGCATTTCTCGAGCTACGGCTCCGAGAAGAAGGGGACGCGGATCCGCTCGTTCATCCGCCTGGGGCCGTCCGACCGGCCGATCCGGACGAACGCCCCGGTCGAGACGCCGAACGCGATCGTCGTCTTCCACGCCGCGCTCCTCCGCGACCCCACGACGTACGCGGGGCTCCGGAGCGACGGCGTCTTCATCTACGACGCGCCGCCGGGGCCCGTTCCGCCGCAGCTGACCGCTCTGCCGCGACACGCGCGAGCCATCCGCGTCGACGCTCAAGGCATCGCCGCCGCGGAGCGTTCGCGCCCCAACGCCGTCCTGCTCGGCACGCTCTGTGCGGCGATCCCGCTGCTCGACACCGACCTGGTCCTCGAGGAGCTGAACGCGACGTTCAGTGCGCGCCATCCCGAGGCCGTCGCCGCCAACGAGCGCGCGTTCCGTCGCGGCCGCGAGGAGTTCGAGGAGTACGCCGGGGTCGGCCGCGCCCAGGGTGACGTCCCTCCGTCGCGCCCCCAGCCCGCGTGGGGCTACACCACGCAGCCCCTCGGCGGCGTCATCCCGCTGCCCGGGAACACGGCCTGGAACGACCTCTCGTCGTCGCGCACGGGACACATCGCCGTGCTCGACCGCGACAAGTGTGTGCACTGCGGGGTGTGCGACCTCGTGTGCCCCGACCTCTGCTTCGTCTGGGGCGATGGTGAGCAAGGCTCCCCTTACGAGCGCGAGCTCATGGGCATCGACTACCGGTACTGCAAGGGCTGTCTGCGCTGCGTCGAATCGTGTCCGAGCGGCGCGCTTTCGAAGCAGGCGGAGACGCCGGGCCTCGCCGACTCCCTGCGCGTCCCGCTCTTTCCCGGGGTGATCCCGTGACGATGACGCTGCCCGGACGATCGACGGCGGTGACCCCGCGGGCGCGGCAGAAGATGGACTTCCGCAGCGGGAACGAGGCGGCCGCCCTCGCCGCGCGCGACATCGCCTTCGAGGTCATGGGGTACTTCCCGATCACGCCCTCGACGGAGGTCGCCGAGGAGCTCTCGCGGATGCAGGCCGAAGGCGAGCACCAGATCGTCATGATCGCCGGCGACGGCGAGCACGGCGCCGCCGGCATCTCGTACGGCGCGGCGCTCGGCGGCGGCCGTGTCCTGAACGCAACGAGCTCGCAGGGGCTCCTCTATTCGCTCGAGCAGCTGCCCGTGCAGTCCGGCACGCGCGTGCCGATGGTGCTCGACATCGCGGCGCGGACGGTCTCCGGACCCCTCGACATCCGCGGCGACCACTCCGACGTGTACTACGCGCTCAACACCGGCTGGATCATCCTGTGCGCCCGCGACCCTCAGGCGGTGTACGACCTCAACTTCGCGGCGGTCCGCATAGGCGAGCACCCCGACGTCCGCCTCCCCGTCATGGTCGTGTACGACGGCTTCTTCACGAGCCACCAGAAGCGGCGCATCAGCGTCTTCGACGACCCCGCGGCCGTACGCGCCTTCCTGGGGCAGCGGCCCGCGTACCCGACGCCGCTCGACCTCGAGCATCCCGCGACGTACGGGCCGTACATGAACGATCCCGATCTCATCAACAACAAGGTGCAGCTCTCGGAGGCGATGTCCGCCGCGCGGCGCGTCATCCCCGACGTCCTCGCGCAGCTCGCGGCGCTCACCGGCCGCTCGTACCCGGTCCTCGACGAGTACCGCGTGGGCGACGCCGAGGCGGCCGTCGTCCTCCTCAACTCCGCTGCCGAGACGGCAAAGGGAACGGCCGACCGGCTGCGCGACGCCGGCGAGCGCGTCGGGGTGCTCTCGCCGAACGTCCTGCGGCCCTTCCCGGCCGAGGAGTTCCGCTCCGCCCTGCGCGGCGTCCGCGCCGTGACGATCGGCGACCGCGCCGACTCCTACGGCGCGGACGGCGGCAACCTCTCTCTCGAGATCCGTGCCGCGATCCAGGCCGATCCGGTCAACCGCACCCTCGTGGCCTCGCGCGTCTACGGCCTCGGCGGGAAGGACTTCTACGACACGGATGCCGAGGCGTTCTTCCGCGACGCCATCAAGGCCGCGCGCTCGCGGGTCGTCGCGACGCCGTTCGCCTACCACGGCGCGACGGCGGGCGCGCCCGAGCGCGCGCCGCGTCCGGGGCTGCCGCCGATCACCGGCCGCGACATCCCGACGGGGATGGCGACGGTCCGCTCGAACGGGAACGGGAAGCTGTCCGTCGAGCTCGCGCCTCTGTGGAAGATGACGGAGGTCCCCAGCCGTATCGCGCCCGGACACGGCGCCTGCCCGGGGTGCGGGATCTTCCCGACGCTGCACCAGGTCTTCCGCGTCCTCGAGGGCGACGTCGTCGCGCTCTTCGCGACGGGCTGCGCGATGGTCGTGTCGACGGGCTACCCGACGACCGCGCACCGCATCAACTACGTCCACAACCTGTTCCAGAACGGCGCGGCGACGCTCTCGGGCCTAGTCGAGATGTACCACGAGCGCGTCCGACGGGGGCAGCTGCCGCCGGCCAACGAGCCCACGTTCGTGATGATCAGCGGCGACGGCGGGATGGACATCGGCATCGGGCCGGCGCTCGGCGCCGCGCACCGCGACCACAAGATGATGCTCCTCGAGTACGACAACCAGGGGTACATGAACACCGGCGCACAGCTGTCGTACTCCACGCCGCTCGGGCACCGCACCGCGACGAGCGAGGTCGGGAGCGAGCTCGCCGGCAAGAAGTACCACCACAAGGACACGGCACAGATCTTCGCCGCGTGCCACCTGCCGTACGTCTTCACCGCGAGCGAGGGTTACCCCGAGGACCTCATGCGCAAGGTCGCGAAGGCGCAGCGCTACGCGCGCACGGAGGGGATGGTCTACGGCAAGATCCTCTCGTACTGTCCGCTCAACTGGCGCACCGACGACGACCAGGCGCAGCCCGTCCTGCAGGCCGCCGTCGACTCGTGCTTCTTCCCGCTGTACGAGGTCGAGCACGGCCACACGACGATCACGTACGACCCCGACGCCGTCGGCCGCCGCCGTCCCGTCGGCGACTGGCTCGGGCTCATGGGGAAGACGCGCCACCTGCTCCAGCCGAAGAACGCCGAGATCGTGAAGCTCGTCCAGCAGGAGACCGACCGCCGCTGGAAGCGGCTCCGTGCGATGCACGATCACCCGGAGCTGTAGGTGGCGAAGATCCTCTCGACCCGGCAGCTGACGCCCATCACCAAGCTGTTCGTCGTCGACGCGCCGCTCGTCGCCGAGGCCGCGCGGCCCGGACAGTTCGTCATCCTGCGCGTACGCGAGGGCGGCGAGCGCATCCCGGTCACGATCGCGGACTACGACCGTGCCGCGAGGACGATCGCGATCGTGGTCCAGGAGGTCGGCGTCACGACCCGCCTCGTGAACCGGCTCGGCGCGGGAGACGACATCCTCGACGTCGTCGGGCCTCTCGGGACCCCCGTCGAGATCCCCGCCGGGGGGCACGTCGTCGGCGTCGGCGGCGGCTTCGGCGCGGCGGCGCTCCTCTGTCTCATGCGCGAGCTGACCGCGCGCGGCGACCGCACGACGTCCCTCCTCGGTGCGCGCACCAAGGAGCTGCTCATCCTCGTCGACGAGCTGCGCGCGGTCTCGACGAACGTCGAGCTGTGCACCGACGACGGGTCCGCCGGCCACCACGGCCTCGTCACCGGCCGCCTCGCCGAGCTCATCGCCGGCCAGGGGCCCGGGCGGCCCGACCACGTCATCGCGATCGGCCCCGAGGTGATGATGCGCGCGGTCGCGGAGGCGACACGTCCGGAGAGGATCCACACGCTCGTCTCGATGGATCCGCTCATGATCGACGGTACGGGGATGTGCGGCGGCTGCCGCGTCATCGTCGGCGGCGAGTCGAAGTTCGCCTGCGTCGACGGTCCGTGCTTCGACGCGCACCAGGTGGACTTCACGGTCGCCATGCGCCGGGGGAAGGCGTACGCCGCCGAGGAGAAGCTCGCGGCCGAGCGCCTCGCGGCGGCGGGAGGACGCTGATGCCGGTCAAGCGCGCGGACAAGACGCCGATGCCCGTTCGGCTCCCCGAGGAGCGCGCGCACGACTTCGGCGAGGTGAACGAGGGCTACGCGCTCGAGCGCGCGATGTTCGAGGCCGAGCGCTGCCTGCGCTGCCAGGACCCCGTCTGCGTCGAGGGCTGCCCGGTGAGGATCCCCATCTCGGACTTCATCCACGAGGTCGCGGCCGGCGACCTGGTGGCGGCGGCGCGGATCCTGCGCACCGCGAACCCGCTGCCCGCGATCTGCGGCCGCGTGTGCCCGCAGGAGACGCAGTGCGAGGAGCGCTGCGTCATGGGCGGCCGCTTCCGGCCCGTCGCGATCGGCCACCTCGAGCGATTCGTCGCCGACCAGGAGCGCGCCCGCGGGATCAGCACGACGGCGGAGCGGACGCACAGCGAGAAGGTCGCCGTCATCGGCGCGGGGCCGGCCGGGCTCGTGTGCGCGGGCGAGCTCGCGCGGATGGGCTACGGCGTGACGGTGTACGAGGGCCTCCACGCGCCCGGCGGGGTGCTGCGCTACGGCATCCCCGAGTTCCGCCTCCCGAAGGCGATCCTCGACCACGAGATCGCCGTGCTCCAGGCGATGGGCGTCGAGATCGTGTGCGACGTCATCGTCGGACGGACGCTGCCCCTCGACCGTCTCTTCGAGATGGGCTACGCGGCCGTATTCGTGGGGACGGGTGCCGGCCTGCCGCAGTTCCTCGGCATCCCCGGCGAGGACCTGAACGGCGTGATGTCGGCGAACGAATTCCTCACGCGCGTGAACCTCATGAAGGGCTACACCTTCCCCGAGGCCGACACCCCGGTGAAGATCGGAAAGCGCGTCGCCGTCGTCGGAGCGGGGAACACCGCGATGGACGCCGTGCGCACCGCGCTCCGACTGGGGGCCGAGGAGGCGACGATCGTCTACCGCCGCAGCGACAAGGAGATGACGGCCCGCGTGGAGGAGCACGAGCACGCGATACAAGAGGGCGTCGTCTTCGACTGGCTGACGAGCCCCATCGAGGTCGTCGGCGACGAGACGGGCTGGGTCACCGGGCTGCGCTGCCAGAAGATGCGGCTCGGCGAGCCCGACGCGTCGGGGCGCGCGCGCCCGGTCCCGATCCCCGGATCCGAGCACGTCATCCCCGTCGACACCGTCATCGTCGCCATCGGGACGAGCCCGAACCCGCTGCTCGTCCGCACGACGAAGGGTCTGCAGACCGACCGCCACGGCTGCCTCGTGGCGAACGAGGCGACGGGGCTCACGTCGAAGCCGCTCGTCTTCGCCGGCGGCGACGCCGTGACCGGGACGGCGACCGTCATCCTCGCGGCCGGCGCGGGCAAGCGCGCCGCGCACGCCATCGCCGAGGCCCTCAGCCCAGCGGCATGAGCGCGCTCGCGTACCCCGCCGACGTCGTCCTCCGGGACGGCTCGACCGTACGCATCCGCTCCGCCGAGAGGCGCGACCGCGACGCGATCCTCGCGATGCTCCGCTCGCTCTCGGGCCGCTCGCGCGAGCTGCGCTTCTTCTCGCGCGCCACCGACCTCGCGGCGGAGGCGGACCGCGCCGTGGACTGCGACGGAACGTGCCGTGTCGGCCTCGTCGCCGTCACCGGCCTCGACTCGCGGATCGTCGCGCACGCGGGCTACTACGGGCGCGCCGGCGGGAGCGCCGAGGTCGCGTTCGCCGTCGCCGACGAGCTACAGGGCCACGGGATCGCGACGATCCTCCTCGGCCAGCTCTCCGAGATCGCCGAGCGCAACGCGGTCGGGCCGTTCGAGGCCCTCGTCGCTCCCGAGAACGCCCGGATGATCGAGGTCCTTCGCGAGAGCGGCCTCCCCGTCCGCACGCGCCCCGAGCCGGGCTGGATCCGCTTCGAGTTCCCGACGTCCATCTCGGAGACGGCGATCGCGCGCTACGAGCAGCGCGAGGCGCTCGCCGCGCGCGCGGCGCTGGCGAGCTTCCTCGCGCCGAACGCGGTGGCGGTCATCGGCGCTTCGCGCGAGCGGGGGACGATCGGCGGCGCGATCCTCCACGGCCTCGTCGAGTACGGCTTCAGCGGCGCCGTCTACCCCGTGAATCCGAAGGCGTCCTCCGTCGGTTCCATCCGCGCCTACCCCTCGGTCCTCGACGTGCCGGGGCCGGTCGACCTCGCGGTCGTCGTCGTCCCGGCCGCCGTGGTCGCGCAGGTCGCTCGGGAGTGCGCGGAGAAGCACGTCCGGGCGCTCGTCATCATCTCGGCGGGCTTCTCCGAGGTCGGGGAGGCCGGTGTCGCGCGTCAGCGAGAGGTCCTCGAGATCTGCCGCGCCGCCGGCATGCGCGTGATCGGGCCGAACTGCATGGGGATCATGAATACCGCTCCCGCGGTGCGGCTGAACGCGACGTTCGCTCCGCTCACGCCGCCCGCCGGGCGGATCGGCTTCCTCACCCAGAGCGGCGCGCTCGGCATCGCGATCATCGACCACGCGGTCCAGCGCGACCTCGGCCTGTCCTCGTTCATCTCGGTCGGGAACAAGGCGGACATCTCGGGGAACGACGCGCTGCAGTACTGGGAGTCGGACCCGCGGACCGACATCATCCTTCTCTACCTCGAGTCGTTCGGGAATCCGCGCAAGTTCGCGCGGATCACGCGCCGCCTCACACGGACCAAGCCGATCGTCGCGGTGAAGAGCGGGCGATCCGTCGCCGGATCGCGCGCGACCTCCTCGCACACGGGCGCGCTCGTCGCCACGAGCGACGTGACGGTCGACGCTCTCTTCCGCGACGCCGGCGTCATCCGCACCGACACGCTCGCGGAGCTCTTCGACGTCGCGGAGCTGCTGGTCGATCAGCCCCTGCCGGGGGGGCGCGGGGTAGCGATCCTCACGAACGCGGGCGGACCGGCGATCCTCTGCGCCGACGCGTGTGAGGCCCGCGGCCTGCGCGTTCCGGCGCTCTCGGCCGCGACGCAGGCCGAGCTGCGGAGCTTCCTCCCCGCCGACGCCGCCGTGTCCGGCCCGGTGGACATGATCGCGTCGGCGACGCCGGAGCAGTACGCCCGGGCGATCCACGCCGTCGCGTCGGACGGCGCCATCGACTCGCTCATCGTCCTCTTCACCCCGCCGCTCGTGACCCGCCCGGAGGAGGTCGCCGCGGCGATCCGCGACGCGGTCCGGACGCTCCCGCGGCGCATCCCCGTGCTCAGCGTCTTCCTCTCGGCGAAGGGTGTCCCCCGGGAGATGCGCGAGGACGGCGTCCGCATCCCCGCGTACACCTACCCCGAGGACGCCGCGCGCGCGCTCGCCCACGTCGCGGCGTACGCAGAGCGCCGCGCGCGGCCGCAGGGCGCCGTCCCGCCGTTCGCGGAGGCTCGGCGCGATGCGGCGTCGAGCATCCTGGCGCGGGCGCTCGCGCGTGGCTCCGGCTGGCTCGAGCCCGACGAGGTGCGCGCGCTCTTCCTCTCCTGGCGGCTGCCTCTCGTGCGCACGGAGGTCGTGGCCACGGCGGAGGAGGCCGCGCGCGTCGGCGCCGCGATCGGCGCGCCGGTGGCGCTGAAGGCCGTCGCCGCGGGTGTCATCCACAAGACGGAGGCCGGCGCCGTGCGGCTCGGCGTCGCGCCCGCCGAGGTCGCCGCCGCGGCGGCCGAGATCGCCGAGCGCGTCGCGTCGGCGGGCTCCCGCCTCACGGGATTCGTCGTTCAGCCGATGGTGGCGAGCGGCGTCGAGATGCTCGTCGGCGTCGCGCACGACCCGCTCTTCGGCCCTGTCGTCGCGTGCGGCGCGGGCGGCACGGCGGTCGAGCTGCTCAAGGACGTGAAGGTGCACCTGACGCCGCTCACGGACCTCGACGCGTCGGAGATGATCCGCTCGCTCGCGACGTTCCCGCTCCTCGACGGCTACCGCGGGTCGGTAAAGACCGACGTGGCGGCGCTCGAGGAGGTCGTTCTGCGCATCGCCGCGATGGCCGACGAGCACCCGGAGATCGCCGAGCTCGACGCCAACCCCGTGATCGTCTCGGCGTCAGGCGCGACGATCGTCGACGCGCGTGTACGCGTCGCCTCTCCCGTCGCGGTCAGGCCGCTCGCCGCGCGCTGAGGGCCCGCTACAGGGCGGTATCGAAAGCGTCGCCGCGCGGCCGGCGCCGGAGCACGACGCTGGGCCGGTGCTGTCCGCGAACGACACGATCGCGGACGAGCACGACCTCCGCCGCGCGGTGCGCACGCAGGAGCAGGGCCAGGAAGGAGGGGGTCGTTGCGTCGAAGTCGTACAGAACGACGTCGCAGTCGGCGACGAGGGGGCACGACCCCAGGCCCCGCAGCAGGACGCACTGGTCGGTCGGGCCCGAGCACGTCGCGACCGTCGTCCGCCCGTCCTCGACGACGCTCGACCAGTCGACGCGCCGCGTTTCCGAGGGGCTGACGACCAGCACTCTCCGCGTGCCGCCCGGCGCGGGCGTGACGGACATCGTGCCGATCGTCATGTCAGGCGGCGATACCAGGTAGGGCCGAACGTAACTCCAGGAGAGGCCAGTTTCCTCTCCCGGCAGAAATGCCTGGTGACTACGGTTCCCGCTGTACTCACGTCCATCCCCTCTGTTCCGGGAACGTGGGCCCGTCGGACCCGCCGCAGGAGCCGACGAGGCCCACGTTCCATTTCTACCCACAGGTCCCCCCTTCGCCGGTAGGGTCGCTCCGCTCGGCCTGGGCCGCTCGGCACTGTCCCGGCCTTGGTCGCCGCGTGAGCGTGGCGTCGGAGGTGTCCCATGAGCGGTGAGATCGTTCTCGTGACCGGAGCGGCGTCCGGGATCGGCCGTGCCTGTGCCGTGGCGTTCGCGAACGCCGGCGCGAAGGCGGTCGTGCTCGCGGACCTCGACGAGGCCGGGGGCCACGAGACCGCGCGCGAGGTCGCGCGGGCCGGCGCGCAGGCGGAGTTCGTGCCGACGGACGTCAGCCGTCCCGGCGACGTGGAGCGGCTCATCCAGCGCGTCGTCGAGCTGTACGGCAGGCTCGATGTCGCGGTGAACAACGCCGGCATCGAGGGACGGTCGGCGCGTCTGGTCGACCAGACGGAGGCGGACTGGGACCGCGTCCTCGACGTCAACGCCAAGGGCGTCTTCCTCTGCATGCGCGCCGAGCTCCCGCAGATGGTCCGCCAGAGCTCGGGGGCGATCGTGAACATGGCCTCGATCGCCGGGATCGTCGGCTTCACGTGGGCGGCGCCGTACGTCGCGAGCAAGCACGCCATCATCGGTCTCACGAAGACGGCCGCGATCGAGGTCTCGAAGAAGGGCGTCCGCGTCAACGCGGTCGCACCGGGGATCATCAAGACGCCGATGATCGACCGCGTCACGAAGGGTGACCCGCAGGCCGAAGCGGGGATGGTCGAGCTCGAGCCCGTCGGGCGTCTCGGGACGCCGGACGAGATCGCGAACGCGGTCCTCTGGCTGGCCTCCGATCGGGCGTGCTTCGTGACGGGCGAGACGCTCGTCGTCGACGGAGGCTACGTCGCGCGCTAGGCGAGGAGCGCGGCGGCGGCGACGATGGTCGCGACCAGCTCTATCCGCAGGCTCGATCGATCAGGGCGCGTCGCGCCCCGCGATCGCGTACGCGATCGGCTGCCCCAGGAACCGATCGCGGCAGGCCGCGCCGCAGAATGCGTACTGGCGGTCCGCGAACTCGCTGACGAGGTCGTTCTCGCGCGCGACCTCGAGGTCGACCGGCATGCCGCACACGGGGTCGACGCCGATCTCGTCCGGCGTCTCGACGTCGGCGGTGTTGACGGTCTCGTCGCTCATGACGCACCTCCCGCTCGAACTCGGGAGGGCGACCCTACGGCCGCGCGGCTACGTGCGGGAGGACCGAACGAACGAGATCTTGAGGACCTCCGGCGCGAGAACGGCGACGACCGCCACGGCCACGGCGACGAGCCACCCGGCCGGGTCGAGGGGGCGCATGTGGAAGACGTGGGACAGCTGCGGGACGAGCGGGACGATGGCGACGCTGAGCACGCTCGCTCCGAGGACGAACGGCATGACGCGGTTCCCGCGCGGGCCGTGCCACAGCGCGCGCATCCCGGCGCGCGCGGTGATGACCAGGAGCGTCTGGCCGAGGATGAGCGCGGTGACGGCGAGCCCGCGCGCGAGCTCTTCGTCCACCCGCAGCGACGATAGGAAAAGCGCGAGGACCCCGGCGGTCAGCATGAGACCGCGTAGCACGGCGAGCGACGTCTCGCGCTTGCCCGGCAGGAGCGACGCCGCGGAGCGCGGCGGACGCCGCATGAGGTCGGGCGCCGGTGGATCGGCCTCGAAGATGAGCGACGAGGTCGGATGCACGATCACCTCGAGCCACACCAGGTGGAGCGGAAAGAGCAGCAGCGGGGCGCCGACGAGCGGGACGATCAGGGCGACGAGGACGAGCGGGATGTGGAAGGCGATGAGATACGAGACCGCCCGTCCGAGGTTGTCGAAGATGCGGCGGCCGTCGGCGATGCTGCGGACGATGGTCGTGAAGTCGTCGTCGAGGAGCACCAGCGTCGCCGCCTCTCGCGCGACCGCCGTGCCGCTCTGCCCCATGGCGACGCCGATGTGCGCCTCGCGCAGCGCGGGCCCGTCGTTGATGCCGTCGCCCGTCACCGCGACGACCTGTCCCGCCTCGCGGAGCGCGCGGACGATACGCAGCTTCTGCTCGGGGCGGGTGCGCGCGAACACGCTCGTCGTGCGGAGCATCTCCGCGATCTGGGCGTCGTCGGCCCCGTCGAGCTGGGCTCCCGTCGCGACGGCGGCGTCCGGTCCGATGAGGCCGAACGACCGCGCGACGGCGGCCGCGGTCGCGGGATGGTCGCCGGTGACGATGACGACGCGCACGTGCGCCCGGCGGCACTCGGCGATCGCCTCGCGCGCGCCCTCGCGAACGGGGTCGGCGAACGCGAGCAGCCCCGCGTACCGCAGGTCGCGCTCGTCCGCCGTGCGCGTGCCATCTTCGGGGTCGGCGGGTCCTGACGCGACGGCGATGAGGCGCCGCCCCTGACGCGCGAGCTCTTCCGTCCGAGCCAGCACGCCGTCGCGCTCGGAGCCCGCGGGGAGGCCGAGGTGCGCGATCGTTTCGGGCGAGCCCTTCGCGAACGTGACGAGCGACGAGCCGACGCGCCACACGTGCGACACGTACTTGCCCGAGGGGTCGAAGGGATGCTCGCGGACGAGCACTCCGCGCGACCGGCCCAGGTCGATCCCGCGCTCCGCCGCGCTCGCGACGATCGCGCGCTCCAGCGGGTCGAACGGCTCGACCTCGCTCGCGAGCACCGCCGCTTCGAGGACGTCCTTCTCGCTCGTCCCCTCCGCGGGCAGCACGTCCACGAGCCGGATGCGGCCCTCGGTGAGCGTCCCCGTCTTGTCCGTGCACACGACCGTCGTCATCCCGAGGGTCTCGACGCCGGAGAGGCGGCGGATGAGCGCGTGGTCGCGCGCCAGCCGCCACGCGCCGAGTCCCAGGTAGAGGGTCGTGACGACGGGGATCTCTTCGGGGATCGCGGCCATCGCGAGGCCGATGCCCGCGATGAGCGCCTCGGTGAGCGGTGTCCCGCGCGCCAGCTCGAGCCCGACTACGGCGATGCAGACGACCGCGGCGACGCCGGTGAGGATGAGAAAGAGCCGGCGGATGACGACCTGGAGCGGCGTCGTCGGCGGACGCACCTTCGCGAGGAGCTCCGCGATCGCGCCGTACCGGCTCGCCATGCCCGTCGCGGATACGAGCATCCGTCCACGGCCGGAGAGGACCCGCGTGCCGGCGAAGACCTCGGCGTCGCCGCCGCGCGACTTCGCGATCGCCTCGGACTCGCCTGTGAGCGGCGACTCGTCGACGTGGAGCGGCGATCCGGTCGCGAGGTGACCGTCCGCCGGGACGACGTCGCCCTCGCGGATCTCGAGGACGTCTCCGGGCACGACCTTGTCGGCACCGATCTCGTGCAGCTCGCCGTCGCGGACCGCGCGCGCCGTCGGCGCGCTGAGGCGGCGCAGCTGCTCGAGCGCTCGTTCGGTGCGAAGCTCGAGGAGGATGTCGAGGAGGGCGATGGGCGCGACCGCGATGAGGGCGGCGATGGCGTCCGTCGTGTCGCCGATCCAGAGGTAGATCGCCGCGGCCGAGACCAGGAGCAGGACCATGGGGTCGAGCGCGATGTGCCCGAGCCACACGAGGGGAGCGGGGAGGTGGCGCTCGACGCCGTAGACGTTCGGGCCGAAGCGGCGGAGGCGGTCGCTGGCCTCGGCCGAGGTGAGGCCGCGCGGCTCCGCCGGCGCGGCTTCCGGAGCGACCTCGACGACGGCCACGTGGCGACGATGCGGTGCCGGAGGTCGGTCTCGCTGCGGCGGAGCGACGGTGATCCTCGGGTCGTTCGGCCTCTTAGCGACCGTTCGGTCCGAACCCCCTGGCACGGGACTCGCGGGGTGCAGGCGCACGAACGCAGAAAGAGGAGGTGCTCGGATGCCACCTCGTGGAGTGAAGAGCCCGAAGAGGGAGCGCCAGTACGAGCACATCAAGAAGAGCGAGCTCGCGCGCGGACGCAGCAGCAGGACGGCGGAGCGCATCGCCGCCGCGACGACGAACAAGACGCGGCGGAAGAAGGGCGAGACGCAGAGCAAGCGCACCAGCAGCCGCTCGGAGAAGGGCTGATCGCCCGCGGGAGGGCCCGGGAGGCGGCGTTCCCGCGAGTTGGCTATGGTCCGCGTCGTGGCGCCGAACGTCGACATGAAGCGGGTCCGCGGCGAGCTCGGGCAGCTCGTCCGCATCCCCTCCGTGAGCCATCCGGGACACGATCCCGAGCAGGTGCGCCGCTCCGCGGCCGAGACCGCGCGGATCTTCCGCGAGGCGGGGCTGGACGCTCGGGTCGAGACGGTCGACGGCGCACCCCCCGCCGTCATGGGCACGATCCCCGCGCCGGCGGGCGCGCCGACCGTCCTCCTCTACGCGCACCACGACGTGCAGCCGACGGGTCCGCGCGAGCTCTGGAGGACCGATCCGTTCGAGGCGGTCGAGAAGGGCGGTCGTCTCTACGGCCGCGGTACGTCCGACGACAAGTGCGGGATCGTCATCCACGCCGCGGCGCTCCGTGCCTACGGCGGCAAGCCGCCCGTGGGCATCACGCTCTTCATCGAGGGTGAGGAGGAGTGGGGGTCCGAGAACATCGGGACGTATCTCGATCGATACCGCGACCAGCTCCGCTGCGACGCCGTGATCCTCGCGGACTCGGGGATGTGGCGCGCGGGACAGCCCGGCCTCACGGTCTCGCTGCGAGGCGTCGTCTCCTGCGACGTCGAGGTGCGCACGCTCGAGCACGCCGTGCACAGCGGCGAGTTCGGCGGCCCGGTGCCCGACGCGCTCACCGTCCTCGCGAAGACGCTCGCGAAGCTGCACGACGACCGCGGGAACGTCGCGGTGCCCGGGCTCGCCCGCGGGACGGCGAAGCCGCTCGACCTGAGCGAGACGGAGCTGCGCGAACAGGTGGGCATGCGCCCCGGCGTGAAGCTCACCGGCGACGGTGGCCTCACCGACCGGATGTGGATGAAGCCGGCGGCGAGCGTCCTCGGGATCGACTCGCCGCGCATCGAGGGATCGACGAACCAGCTCGTGCCCTCGGCGCGGGCGCGTGTGAGCCTCCGCATCCCGCCGGGGCAGGACGCGGCCGCGGCGACGACGGCGCTCGTCGAGCATCTGAAGGCGAGCGTGCCGTGGGGCGCCGAGGCGACCGTGACTCCGCGCAACAGCGGACAGCCGTACGCCGTCGATGCGTCGGGACCGGCGTACGACGCGATGAAGCGCGCGATGCGCGAGGCGTGGGGGGCCGACGCCGTGCTCATGGGCCAGGGAGGGTCGATCCCCTTCGTGTTCGACCTCGCGAAGGCCTTCCCGGGCGCCGCGATCCTCCTGACCGGAGCGGGCGACCCGACGTCGAACGCGCACTCGGAGAACGAGAGCGTGTCGCTCGGGGACCTCGAGCGGAGCTGTGCCGCGGAGGCGCTCTTCTTCAGCTACCTCGCGGGTCGGTAGGCGGGCTCCCCGGCGGAGGCGACCCGCCGCGCGCGACGAAGGAGAACAGCCGGGCCAGGATCCGCGGATCGCCGTGCCAGTGACGTTCGATGGGAGCTCGTCCGCTCGCGCGCGCGACGTATCCGAGGACGAGCGACGCGACGATCGCGTCGTCGAGCGGCCCGATCACCGGGATCACCTCGGGGATGAGGTCGAGCGGGAAGACGATGTACCCAAGGCCCGCGGCGACGACGGCCTTGGCGTGCCAGGGCACGTCGGGATCCCGCAAGAGGCCGTGGAAGAGGCGCGCGATATTCGGGAGGAGCAGGGCGATCTCGCGCGCGTGCGAGCGCCGGCCGGTCACAAAAAGGACCGCAAGTGCCGCGAGGTAGAGGAGAACGACGATGACGAGGGCGACGACCCACCCCGGCAGGCTCACGCGCGGATCCTAGGCCGCGACGCCAGGCGGAGGCGGCCGGTACAGTGGCGGCGATGCGGCCGGTCAGCGTGCTTTTCGTCCTCCTCGGGATCGCGCTCCTCGTCGTCGCCGTCGTGTACGCGACGACGGAGGCCCGCTACCTGCCCGTCTTCTTCCCCGGATACGACACGGCCATCACGCGCGCTCACCTCAAGCACGCGGTCGCGGCCGTGCTTCTCGGCCTCGGCTGCCTCGTCCTCGCGTGGTTCTCGACCGGGCCGCGTTCAGCGCGTCAGCAGCACTAGCAGCGACACGCCGCCGGCCGCGACGCAGTACGCCCCGAAGGGGATGAGCGTGTCCGTCCGGAAGTAGCGGTCGAGGAAGCGGACGGAGAGGTAGGCGGCGCCGCCCGCCGCGGCCATGCCGAGACCCATCGCCGTGAGCGTCGCGGGGTCGCCGGCGACCGCGACCTCCGGGAGCTTGAGGACCGCCGCCGCGGCGATGATCGGCGTTGCCATGAGGAACGCGAAGCGCGCGGCGTCGATGTGCGAGAGGCCCGCGAGGAGCGCGCCGCCCATCGTCGCGCCGGTGCGTGAGATGCCCGGGAGGAACGCGAACGACTGCGCGACGCCCACGCCGACCGCGCGTGTCCAGCCGAACCGGACGGGCCACGCGGGGTCGGGCGCCATCGCGCGACGCCGAAGGACCTCGATGCCGAGGAGCCCGAGGCCGTTGACCGCGAGGAGCGCGGCCGCGATGCGCGGGGTCGCGAGGAGCTCCTGGATGCGCTGCTGGAAGAGCAGCCCGATGAGGCCCGCCGGCACCGTCGCGACGACGATGAGCCACCCGAGCTTCGCCTCGGCGTCGTGCGGCCCGATCTCCCGGTCGCGGAGCGAGCGGAGCATGCCGGCGACGATCCCGATCCAGAGGCGCGCGTAGAAGCCGAACAGCACGATGGCCGTCGCGAGGTGCGTCGCGATGAGGAACGCGAGGAAGCGCGGGTCGTGCTGGTCGAGCTGCCAGCCGAGGACCGCGGGGAGCACGACGCTGTGGCCGAGGCTCGAGATGGGGAAGAGCTCGGTGACGCCCTGGAGCGCGCCGAGCGCGATCGCTTCCCACGGCTGCACGCGCCCATAGTGACCGCTCCCCGAGAGGCACATCGAAGCGACATCGCGCGATCACGATCCGATCACACGCCCACACGCGCCGTCCACGACCATCCCCGAGGGTGGGGTCGAACACGACAAGGGGTAGGTGGATATGTCACGCACATCACTGCTGACGGCGGGCGCCGTCTCCGTAGCGCTCCTCGCGTCGGCGTGCGGCGGATCGGCGGTCCCGCCGTCCGCCGCGAGCGCCTCCGGCTCCGCCGCGCCGGGCGGCACGGTCCAGCTCACGGGCGCGGGCTCGACCTTCGACTTCCCGCTCTTCAGCAAGGTCTTCAAGGACTATCAGACGAAGACCGGGGTCCAGGTGAACTATCAGTCCGTCGGGAGCGGCAGCGGCGTCACGCAGCTCACGAAGAGGACCGTCGACTTCGGCGCGAGCGACTTCCCGCTCAACGACGAGCAGACGAAGGCGGCCGAGGCCGCCGGCGGACCCGTCGTCCACGTGCCCATCACGATGGGCGCGGTCTCCGTCGGGTACGACCTGCCGATCGACGGCCTCACGCTCGACGGGCCGACGCTCGCGGGCATCTACCTAGGCACGATCACGAAGTGGAACGACCCGCGCGTCGCGGCACTCAACCCCGGCGTGACCATGCCGAGCACACCGATCGCCGTCGTGCACCGCTCCGACGGCAGCGGTACGACCTTCATCTTCACCTCGTACCTGTCGGCCGTCAGTCCCGAGTGGAAGTCGAAGGTCGGCGCCTCCGGCACCGTCAACTGGCCTGTCGGCATCGGCGCCAAGGGCAGCGAGGGCGTCTCCGGCCAGGTCACGAACACGCCTGGCAGCATCGGCTACTTCGAGCTGGCCTACGCGAAGCAGAACAACATCAAGTCGGTGACCATGAAGAACGCCGCCGGGAAGCTCGTCGAGCCGAGCGTGAAGGGCGCGTCGGACGCCGGCGCCGGCGCGGCGGCGAACATGCCCGCCGACCTCAAGGCCGTGTTCGTCAACGCTCCGGGCGACACCAGCTACCCGATCGCGGGCTTCAGCTGGATCATCGTGTTCAAGCATCAGAAGGACAAGGTCAAGGGCCAGGAGCTGATCGACCTGCTGAAGTACGTCGTCACCACGGGGCAGCAGTCCGCGGAGCCCCTCTACTACGCCCCGCTGCCGAAGGCCGTCCAGGACCTCGACCTGAAGGCGATCTCGACGATCACCGTCGGGCAGTAAGCGTCGGTGGCGACGACCGCTCCGGAGAGCCGGCCGAGGAGGCCGCCGACGCGCGGCCTCCTCGGGGGCGCGAGCGTGCCGGATGCGGCCTTCCGCGCGGTCGCGCTCGCCTTCGGCGCGCTCGTCCTCGCGCTCATCGCGGCGATGGTCGCGGTGATGGTGCAGGGCTCGGTCCATGCGATCCAGCGCTTCGGCCTGGGCTTCCTCAGCGGCACGCTCTGGAGCCCCAACGACCGGATCTTCGGGGCCCTCCCCTTCATCTACGGGACCGTCGTCTCGAGCCTGCTCGCTCTCCTCATCGCCACGCCGATCGGCCTCGGCGTCGCGATCTTCCTCGTGGAGATGGCGCCGCACCACGTGAGCAACGCGATCTCCGTGCTCGTCGAGCTGCTCGCCGCCATCCCCTCGGTCCTCCTCGGCCTGTGGGGGATCTTCGTCATGGTCCCCTTCCTCCAGCGCACGGTCGAGCCGGCGCTCCAGGCCGTCTTCCCGGGCGTGCCGCTCTTCGAGGGCGCTCCCTACGGCGTCGGCCTGCTCGCGGCCGGGCTGATCCTGGCGATCATGATCGTCCCGACGATCGTCGCGATCTCGCGCGACGTCATGGCGACGGTCCCGGTCGCGCAGCGTGAGGCGATGCTCGCGCTCGGGGCGACGCCGTGGGAGACCACGCGCCGCGCGGTCCTTCCGTACGCCACGTCCGGGATCCTCGGCGCGGTGGTGCTCGGCCTCGGGCGCGCGCTCGGCGAGACGATGGCGGTCACGATGGTCATCGGGAATCGCCCGGTCATCTCGCCGTCGCTCCTCGAGCCCTCGTACACCATGGCGAGCGTCCTCGCCAACGAGTTCACCGACGCGACGTACGACCTGTACGTCTCGGCGCTCATCGAGATCGGCCTCGTCCTCTTCGGGATCACGATCCTCATGAACGTCGCGGCGCGACTGCTCGTGCGGCGCACGGCTCGCGTCTCGGGGCGCGGCGAGAGGTAGCGGGTGGCCTCGCCGGCGCTCGCCGTGCGTCCCGCTCTCGCGCTCGGCCGCCGGCGCGTCGTCGACCGCGCCATGAGCGTTCTCTTCGTCGCGGCGACCGTCGCCGCCGTCACGCCGCTGCTCCTCGTCGTCGGCTACATCGCCGTGCAGGGCGCGCATGGCCTGAGCATCGCGCTCGTGACGCAGCTCCCGGCTCCGGTGGGTGAGCCGGGCGGAGGGATGGGCAACGCCTTCGTCGGCAGCGCGATCCTCATCGCCGTCGCGTCGGCCATCGCGCTACCGGTCGGGATCCTCTCCGGCGTCTACCTCTCGGAGTTCGGCGGCGGTCGCTTCGGCGACGTGCTTCGCTTCTTCACCGACGTGCTGACGGGCGTCCCGTCGATCGTCGTCGGGATCGTCGCGTACACGATCCTCGTCGTGCCGCTGCGCAGCTTCTCCGCGCTGTCGGGCGGCTTCGCCCTCAGCATCATCATGATCCCGACCGTCGCGCGCACCACCGAGGAAGCGCTGAAGCGTGTCCCCCTCACGATCCGCGAGGCGTCGCTCGCGCTCGGCGTCCACGAGTGGACGACGATCCTCCGCGTGGTGATCCCGACGGGGCTCGCGGGGATCGTCACCGGCGCGATGCTCGGCATCGCGCGCATCTCCGGCGAGACCGCTCCGCTGCTGTTCACCGCGTTCGGCAGCGCGTTCTGGCAGCAGGGGCTGCTCAAGCCGATCGCCGCGGTGCCGCTGCAGATCTTCCAGTACGCCATCTCGCCCTACACGGACTGGCACGAGCAGGCCTGGGCCGCCGCGCTCATCCTCATGCTCCTGGTCCTCGGCCTCAACGTCGCCATCCGCGCCGTCACCCGGACGGGTTTCCGGACGGTACGCTGAATGACGAGCACCATGGACAGGACCGGAGCGCGTCCGCCCGAGGCTCTCCTCGAAGCCGCGGCGCCGGCGCGAGGCGCCGCGGTCGCCGCGCCGGCGGCGTCCGCCGTCCGGATCGACTCGCTCGGCGCGTGGTACGGCGCGCGCAAGGCAATCGAGGGCATCTCCCTGGCCATCGCTCCGCGGACGGTGACCGCGGTCATCGGGCCGTCGGGCTGCGGCAAGTCGACGCTCATCCGCTGCGTGGACCGGCTGCACGAGGTGACGCCGGGCGCGCGCGTCGAGGGCCGGGTACACGTCGGCGACGTCGACATCTACGCCCCCGGCACCGATCCGGTCGCCGTCCGGAGCATGGTCGGGATGGTCTTCCAGAAGCCGAACCCCTTCCCGACGATGTCGGTCTACGAGAACGTGGCGGCGGGGCCGCGGCTGCGCGGGTCGCGCATCCCGCGCGGCGCACTCGACGACCTGGTGGAGCGGAACCTCCGGCGGGCCGCCCTGTGGGACGAGGTCAAGGACAAGCTCGGGCGGCCGGGCGCGGACCTCTCGGGCGGCCAGCAGCAGCGCCTCTGCATCGCGCGCGCGCTCGCGACCGATCCCGCCGTCCTGCTCATGGACGAGCCGTGCTCCGCGCTCGACCCGATCTCCACCTACCGCATCGAGGAGCTCATGCGCGAGCTCGCGGGCGACGTGACCATCGTCATCGTCACGCACAACATGCAGCAGGCCTCCCGCGTCTCGGAGTGGACCGCGTTCGTGCTCGCCGGCGACGACGGGATCGGCCGGCTCGTCGAGTTCGACGCGACGGAGCAGCTCTTCACCAAGCCCGCCGACCCGCGCACCGAGGCGTACATCACCGGGCGGTTCGGCTGATGCACACGCTCCATTCCCGCGCCGCGCTCGACGACGGCCTCACGCACCTCCAGCGCGACGTCCGTTCCCTCGCGAGCCTCGTCGACGTCGCGATCGAGCGTTCCATGGCCGCGCTCGAGCACCTCGATCAGGCCCTCGCGCGGCAGGTGATCGAGGAGGACGCGAAGGTGAACGACCTCCGCTACGGGATCGAGGAGCGCGGCATCCACCTCATCGCGACGCAGCAGCCGATCGCGGGGGACCTCCGCTTCATCATCTCCGTCCTCTACATCGCGGTGGAGCTCGAGCGGATGGGCGACTACTGCGCCGGGATCGGCAAGATCGTGCAGCTCCACGAAGGCAAGGGTCTGCTCAAGCCGCTCATCGACCTCCCGCGCATGCGCGACGTCGTGCGGGACATGCTGCGCGACGCGGTCGACGCGTTCATCGCTCGCGACGCGGCGAGGGCCGTGGCGGTGGCCAAGCGCGACGACGAGGTGGACGCGCTCTACGAGCAGATCTACCGCGAGCTGCTCACCTTCATGCTCAACGACCCGCGCACGATCGACCGGGCGACCTGGCTCATCTGGGTCGCGCACAACTTCGAGCGGATGGGCGACCGCATCCAGAACATCTGCGAGCGTACGGTCTTCGAGGTCCGCGGCGTCCTGAGCGAGTTCCGCAGCAGCTACCGCGGCGGGGGATAGGTCAGACCTCGGCGGCGGTGCCCTCCCGGAAGCGGTAGCCGACGCCGCGCACCGTCTCGATCCAGTGCGGCCGTGCGGCCGTGTCGCCGAGCCGGGCGCGCAGGCCCTTCACGTGCGTATCCACCGTGCGTTCGTCGCCGCCGAAGTCGAAGCCCCACACCCTCTCGAGGAGCTGCGAGCGGCTGAACGCCTGGCCGGGGTGCGCGACGAAGAAGGCGAGGAGGTCGAACTCCTTGGGCTTGAGGTCGAGCTCGCGGTCGCCGAGCCGCACGCGGTGCCGGACGGTGTCGACGGCGAGGTCGGCGAGCGTGAACACGCCTTCGTGCGTCGCCGCGGGTGCCTCTCGGCGCGCCGCGCGGCGCAGCAGAGCGCGCACGCGCGCGATGAGCTCGCGCACGGAGAAGGGCTTCGCGATGTAGTCGTCTGCCCCGATCTCGAGACCGACGACCTTGTCGAGCTCCGTGTCGCGCGCGGTGAGCATGAGGATCGGGACGTCGCTGTCGCGGCGGATGCGCCGGGCGACATCGAAGCCGTCGATCGTGGGGAGCATGACGTCGAGGACCACGAGGTCGGGGTCGACGCGGGGCATCGCCTCGAGCGCCTGCTCGCCGTCCTCCGCCGTCGCGACCTCGTAGCCCTCCTGGCGCAGCGCGTACCCCAGCGTGTGCCGGAGGTCCGCGTGGTCGTCGACGATGAGGATGCGGGCCACACCAAGAGGCTACGGCGCCGGAGCGATCGGCACCGTGAAGCGGAACGTCGAGCCGCGACCGGGCCCCTCGCTCTCGGCGTGGATCTGCCCGCCGTGCGCGAGGACGATGTGCTTCGCGATGGCGAGGCCGAGTCCTGTGCCCTCACGGCTACGCGACGCATCGGCCTTGTAGAAGCGCTCGAAGATCCGCTCGAGGTCGGAGCGCGCGATCCCGCCGCCCGTGTCGCGCACCGCGAACGACACGTGCCCGTTCGCCCGCGACGCGCCAAGGACGATGGAGCCCCCCGGGGGCGTGAACTTCACCGCGTTGTGGATGAGGTCGGCGAAGACGGTCGCGATCTTCTCGCGGTCGACGCTCACCCGCGGAAGGGCGGGCAGCGGCGCGACCGAGAGCGTGACGCCGCCCCGCCTCGCGAGCGCGCGCATGCGGTCCGCGGCAGAGCGCAGGAGCTCGGCCGGATCCGTCGCGGCGAGGTCGAGCGGCTCGGCCCCCGACTCGATGCGGGTGAGCGACAGGAGCTCGGTCACGATCTGCGCGAGGTCGTCGACCTCGCGGTGGATGCGCGCGAGGAAGTCCGGCGCGGCCCGCTCGTCGCGGAGGCCGCCCGACTCGAGCGTCTCGACCATCGCTTTGATCGACGCGATGGGTGTGCGCAGCTCGTGCGACACGTTCGCGACGAAGTCGCTCCGGACCGTCTCCAGGCGGCGCATCGAGGTGAGGTCCTGCGCGGTCACGAGGACGTCGCCCCCGGGGAGGAGCCGCGCCACGACACGCACCGACCGCCGCGGCTCCGACCGGTCGATCTGTGCGCCCGCGGATCCGGAGCGGCGCGCCTCCTCGACGGCGGTGAGCAGCTCGTGGTCCCGCGCGACCTCGGCGAGGTAGCGCCCGGTGACCCCCGCCGAGCCGAGCAGGCGCTCCGCCGCGGGGTTCGCGAGGTCGATGCGGTCGTCCGGCGCTGCGATGAGCACGGCGTCGCCCATCTCGTGCAGCAGCGTCGCGAAGCGATCGCGCTCGCTCTCGGCGGCGGTCTGCCGTTCGGCCGCCGCGGCCGCGAAGCCGCGCATCGCGGTCGCGAGGTCGGAGAGCTCCCGGGGCCCGCCTCCCGGCGACCAGCCCGTCACGGTGACGCTCCCGGCGCGCGCACGGTCGGTGAGACGCCGCAGCGGGATACCGATCGACCGCGCGGCGAGCGACGCGAGAGCGATGCCGGCGATCGCCGCGATCACGCCGCCCAGCACGACGGCCGTGACGAGGGCCGCGCGCGCGGCGGCGAGCGGCACGACACCTCCCTCCGAGCGTCCGGTCACAATGACCGCGGCGAGCCCGGCCGACGCGAGGACCTCGATGGCCAGCGCGACGACGGCAGCCGCCGTCACGCGGCCGCCGATCGAGCGCGGCACGAGCGGCATCAGGGCACAGGCTAGAGGCAGGTGGACACATGGCCGGCATCGACGTCTCGCAGATGGACACCGCGGTCTCGCCATGCGACGACTTCTTCCGCTACGCGAACGGCACGTGGCTCGACCGGACGGAGATCCCTCCCGAGGAGGCGACCTGGGGCGGCTTCATCGAGGTGCGCGAGCGCAACCTCGCCATCCTCCGCGTCGCCGCCGACGAGGCCGCCGCCGCGGCCGCGCCGAAGGGGTCGGTGGAGCAGAAGGTCGGGGACTACTGGGCGAGCGGGATGGACGAGGCGGCCATCGAGGCGGCCGACATCGGACCGCTCGACCGTGAGCTCGAGCTCATCGGCGCCCTGACGGAGCGCGCCCGCCTGGCCGGGACGCTCGCGCGGCTGCACCGCGAGGGCGCGGGACAGGCGGGCATGGTCGTCTCCGTCCGCCAGGACCCGGGCGACAGCTCGCGCAACGTGGTCTGGCTCCAGCAGGGCGGCCTCGGCCTTCCCGACCGCGACTACTACGTGAAGGACGACGCGCGCTCCCGCGAGATCCGCGTCCGCTACGTCGCGCACGTCGCGCGGATGCTCGAGCTCCTCGGCGACGACGCGGACGACGCGCGCTACGGAGCCGCGACCGTCCTGGGGATCGAGACGCGCCTCGCGCGCGCATCGATGACGCGGGTGGACCAGCGCGACCCGTATCGGACGTACAACAAGCTGACCCTGGCGGAGCTCGACGCGCGCGCCGTCGGCTTCGACTGGCGCGCCTACTTCGTGGCGCTCGGCGCGCCGGAGCCCGGCGACCTCAACGTGCGCCAGCCCGCCTTTGCCAGCGAGCTCGCCGCGGCGCTCGGCGACACGCCGCTCGAGCAGCTCCGAACGTACCTGCGCTGGCACCTCGTCCTCTCCGCCGCGTCCGCGCTGCCGAAGCGCTTCGTCGACGAGCTCTTCGACTTCTACCAGCGCGAGCTCATGGGTGTCCGCGAGCAGCGGCCGCGCTGGAAGCGGATCCTCGAGTCGATGGACGCTCACATCGGCCAGGAGCTCGGGCAGCTGTACGTGCGCCGCGCCTTCTCGCCGGAGGCGAAGCGGCGCGTCCTCGAGCTCGTCGACGACCTCCGGAGCGTGCTCCGCGACCGCATCGGGACGCTCGAGTGGATGGGAGAGGAGACGAAGGCGCTCGCGCGGACGAAGCTCGACGCGTTCGGGGTGAAGATGGCGTACCCCGACACGTGGCGCGACCACTCGGCGCTCGAGGTCGTGCGCGGCGAGCACCTCCGCAACGTCTTCCGCGCGCGAGAGTGGCACCTCGCGCGCGACCTCGCGAAGCTCGGCCAGCCCGTGGACCGGACCGAGTGGCTCATGAGCCCACAGACGGTGAACGCGTACTACAGCCCGCTCATGAACGAGATCGTCTTCCCCGCCGGCATCCTCCAGCCGCCGTTCTTCGACCCCGAGGCCGACGACGCCGTCAACTACGGCGCGATCGGGATGGTCATCGGACACGAGATGAGCCACGGTTTCGACGACCAGGGGAGCAAGTACGACGCGAGGGGCGACCTCAAGGAGTGGTGGACGCCCGAGGATCGCGCGGCCTACGCGTCGCGGCAGGACCTCGTGGTCTCACAGTACGAGGGGTACGAGCCGCTCCCCGGCCAGCGGATCAACGGCCGGCTCACGCTCGGCGAGAACATCGGCGACATCGGCGGGATCCGCGTCGCCTGGGCGGCGTTCCAGCGGATGCTGTCGCGCAAGGGTCCGCGACAGCGTATCGACGGCTTCACGCCCGAGCAGCGCTTCTTCCTCGGCATGGCGCAGAGCTGGCGCAACAAGATCCGCGACGAGGCGCTGCGAGTGCGGCTCAGCGTCGACCCGCACTCGCCCTCCGTGTACCGCGTCCTCGGACCGCTCTCGAACATGCCCGAGTTCCACGAAGCGTTCGGCTGCACGGCGGGATCGCGCATGTGGCGCGAGGAGAAGCTGCGGCCGGCGATCTGGTGACGAAGCCGTTCGACCGCCGGCCGCACGACCTCAACGCGCTCCGTCGTTGGCTCGAGTAGTCGCGGATCGGCGTCGCCCGACACGCGAGGAGGTCGAGGCGGCGTACGGGAAGAGCGTCCGCGACGTCATCGCGCCCGGGCTCCGCGTCCTCTTCTGCGGGATCAACCCCGGCCTGTACACCGCGGCGATCGGCCATCACTTCGGGCGCCCCGGCAACCGCTTCTGGACGGTGCTCCACACCTCGGGCTTCACGCCGCGCCTCCTCGCGCCGTACGAGGAGCGCGAGCTGCTCGCCCTCGGCCTCGGGATCACGAACGTGGTGAACAAGGCGACGCGCGTCGCCGAGGAGCTCGCGCGGGCCGAGCTGCGCGCGGGGGGTGCCGCCCTCGAGCGGAAGGTGCTGCGCTACCGGCCGCTCGCCCTCGCGGTGCTCGGCCTGGGCGCTTACCGAACGGCGTTCGAGCGCCCGAAGGCGGGCGTGGGGGAGCAGGACGAGAGGATCGGGTCGACGCGGATCTGGGTGCTGCCGAATCCCAGCGGGCGAACGGCGTCGTACCAGCTCGACGCGCTCACCCGCCTCTTCCGCGAGCTCCGGCTCGCCGTCGGTGGATCGAGGTGACCGTGTCGTTCAGCGTCGTGAAGACCCGCCACTCCCGCGCGTCGTCCGTGTGGTCGCGCATGAGGTAGACGTCGAAGGTGCCCTTCGTGCTCGTGCCTTACGCGCGCGGGATGAGGGTGTACAGGGAGACGACCGAGACGATCATGAAGGCGAGGCCGCCCGCGAGCGCGAGCTCGGGGCCGGCCGCCGCGAGCGTGCCGCCGATGGCGGAGCCGATCGGGTAGCCGACGAAGTTCGCGGACATCGATACCGCGAACGCGCGCCCGAGCCAGGCCGGGTCGGTGCGGCGCTGCCGCAGGGTGAACATCGGGACGTCGTACATGCCCTCGCCGATCCCACGCACCAGCATCGCCGCGACGAGCGTCGCGAGCTCCATCCGCAGCAGGAGGATCGCGACGGCGACCGCGCCGATGCTCGCGGCGGCGATCATGAGCGACCTCTCGCGCCCCTCCGTCTGGATCCGTCCGACGAGGAGGACGGACACGAAGGCGACGACGCCGCTGAGGGCGAAGAGCTCCCCGACGAGCGTGCTCGTCCCGCCGAGCCGCTGCAGCACGATGACCGGGATGGTGATGAAGACGATGCCGTTCGCGAGGTTGCCGATCGACACCGCGACGGCGAGACCGCGCAGCGTGGGGTGACGCGCGACGTGCACGACGCCGTCCCACGCGGCGCGAAGGATGTGCCCGTGGTCGACGCCCTCCCGCGGCGGATCGGGGACCCCGCGCGTGACGCCGACGGCGAGCGCGAACACCGTGGCCGCCGCGAGGAGGCCGCCCTCGCCGCGCACCGCGGCGACGACCGCGCCGGCTAGCGCCGGGCCGAAGATCGTGCTCACCGCGTAGCCGTTGCTGTCCATCGCGTTCGCGCGCTCCCACAGCGGACGGGGGACGACGAGGGGGAAGAGCGTCCGCAGCCCGACGGACGAGAGCGGGAACGTGAGCGACTGCGCGAAGACGATGGCGAGGAACAGCGGGATGGGGAGGAGATCCGCGATCGACAGAGCGGCCAAGAGGCAGAGTGCACAACACGCGACGCCGTAGTCGACGAGGATCAGCCGGCGTCGTCCGAACCGGTCGAGGAGCGTGCCCGCGATGGGGCTGACGAGCAGTCCCGGCATGATCGAGAGGAACGTCGTGACGCCCGCGAGCGCGGGAGAGCCGTAGCGCTGGAGGACGAGGAGGACGAGGACGAGCGACACCATCTGCCCGGCGAGGCGTCCGAGGAGCATGCCGACGACGAGGCGCGTGAAGCCGCGGATCTCGAAGAGGACTCGATAGCTCAGGCGTTCCAGGGTAGAGTCCGCGCGGGGAACAGGAGATAGGAGGCAGCCGAACAGGGAGGAGACCGGACATGGGGGATAGGCCCATCATTCGCGTCCTCGCGGCCATGTCGGCGACCGCGCTCCTCGCGGGCGCGTGCAGTCAGGCCGCCGCGCCGGCGGCGCCCTCGGCGACGGCGGCGGCGACCGTCGCCGCGACCACCGCGCCCACCACGGCGCCCAGCCCCACCAAGGCGCCCGCCGCGTACAGCGTCACCGGTACGATCCACCTGCCGAAGGAGACGACGAGCTTCGACGTGATGCTCGTCGATCCCGCGACGCACACCCTCTACATCGCCGACCGTACGAACAAGGGCGTCGACGTCATCCAGAACGAGAAGTACGTGAAGACGATCGGGCCGATGGTCGGGCCGAACGGGCTCATCCTGCTGCCGGACAAGCAGCAGCTCTGGGCCGGAGACAACGACGGCACGATCAAGGTGGTGGACCTGAAGACGGACACCATCACGGCGACGCTCCCGACCGGCGGTAAGAAGCGCGCCGACGAGGGCTCGTACGACCAGAAGGACGGTATCGTGATGATCGGGAACGGTGACGACAAGCCGCCGTTCATGACCTTCTGGGACGTGAATACCGACAAGATGCTGGGCAAGCTCGACCAGCCCGACGCGAGCGGCATCGAGTACAGCTTCTTCGACGACTCGTCCGGGATGTTCGTGCAGTCCATCCCCAGCACGAAGGAGGACCCGCAGGGCGAGTACGTGACCGTCGACCCGAAGACGATGAAGATCGTCAAGACCATCCCCGAGAAGGAATGCATGTCCAACGGGATGGCCGTGGGTCCCGGTGGCGACCTGCTCCTCGTCTGCAACGGCGACGCGATCAAGGCCGGCTTCAAGGCGCAGACGCAGATCGTGAAGCAGAGTGACGGTAGCCTGGTCGCCTCGATCCCGGTCGGCGGCGGCGACATCGCGGTCTACGACCCCAAGCTCAACGCGTACTTCGTCGCCGACAGCAACATGACCAGCGACGGGACCAAGGCGGGTAAGGCCGCGGCCGCGCTGCTGATCGTCGACGCGACGACCAACAAGGAGATCCAGACGATCCCGACGGCGAAGAGCGCCCACGTCGTGACGTACGATCCCGGGAACGACCACATCTACGTGATCATCCCGGGCAAGGGCATCGACATCGTCAGCAAGAGCGGCATGTAAGCAGCGGATCAGTGGGGGTCCCGGTGGACCGCGGCGTGACGCCGCGGCCCGCCGGGATGACCGACACTGATGAGGTGCAGCGCTCCGACATCCGCAACGTCGCGATCATCGCCCACGTCGACCACGGCAAGACGACGCTCGTCGACGCCATGCTCCGGCAGAGCCGCATCTTCCGCGAGGACCAGCAGGTCGCGGAGCGCGTCCTCGACTCGAACGCGCTCGAGCGCGAGCGCGGGATCACGATCATGGCGAAGAACGTCGCCGTCACGTACCGCGGGACCAAGATCAACATCGTCGACACGCCCGGCCACGCCGACTTCGGCGGCGAGGTCGAGCGGGTGATGAACATGGTCGACGGCGTCCTCCTCCTGGTGGACGCCGTCGACGGCCCGATGCCGCAGACGAAGTTCGTCCTGCGGCAGGCGCTACGGCGCGGCCACCGCGCGATCGTCGTCATCAACAAGATCGACCGCGCGCAAGCCCGCCCGGTGCACGTGCTCAACGAGACGTTCGATCTCTTCCTCGATCTCGGAGCGAGCGAGGAACAGGCCGAGTTCCCGACCGTCTACACCAACGCGCTCACGGGGGCGTCCGGCACCGACCACCGCCACATCGGGGCGTCGCTCGAGCCGCTGTTCGACGCGATCGTCGAGCACATCCCAGCGCCGACGGTGGAGGACGCCGCGCCGGCGCAGCTCCTCGTGACGGCCACGTCGTACGACGACTACAAGGGAAAGATCGCCGTGGGGCGGCTCCACAGCGGCACGCTGCGGCAGGGTCAGCCGGTAGCGCGCATCGACCACTCCGGAGCGGTGGCGCCCGCGAAGGTCGCGCAGCTCTTCACCTTCCAGGGGCTCGGCCGCGTCGAGGTCGAGGAGGCCCTCGCCGGTGACATCGTCGCGGTCGCCGGGGTCGCCGACGTCGCGATCGGCGACACGCTCGCCGACGCGGCCGATCCGCGGCCGCTTCCGCCGATCCGCGTCGAGGAGCCGACGGTCCGCATGAGCTTCGG
>JAJYLV010000064.1 GCA_021787445.1 Chloroflexota bacterium
TGTCGGCCGTCGACTTCGTGTTCAGGTCGACGTTCGCCTGCGCGAGGATCGCGCGCGTGCTCCCGAGCGACGTCGTGAAGGTGCCGACGTCGGTGGGGACCGCGCTCGCGTAGAGCTGGAAGGCGTTCTGCGCGGCGCCGTACCCGCTCTTCAGGCTCGTCAGCGCCTGCTGAGCCGTCGCGACGTCGTTCGCCGTCGACTGCTGCGTCTGGTCGAGCGCGCTCTTCGCGCTGTCGACGGCCTGCTTCGCGACGGCGATCTCCTGCGGCGTCGCTCCCGCGGATGCTTTCTGGTAGTTCGCCTGCGCCGACGCGAGGCTCGCCTGTGCCTGTGCGACCGCGACCGTGAGGTCGCTCGTATCGAGCTGGGCGAGCGGCTGGCCGGCGGTGACGGTCTGGCCGAGGGAGACGAGGGTCTGCGCGAGCTTCCCCGAGACATCGAAGCTGAGCCGGGTCTCCGTCGCGGGGTTGATGGAGCCGGAGACCTGCACCGTCTGCGTTACCGTCCCGCGCGTCACCGCGGCCGTCCGCACCGGCGCGGCCGCGGGCGTTGCCGTGACGCGGGTCGCGACGATCCCGCCGGAGACGAGGACGATCACGGCGATGCCGGCGATGATGCGCGCGCGCGTCCCCGCGAGGACCGATCCCGCGAGCGGCATCGGTACGCCGCCTCCGCGCGCGACGGTGGTGCTATCGACGGATCCCATTTGCTCTTCAGTCCCTCCGGTAGTGGATCGTCCGGCTCAGATCGCTGAGGTCGTATGGCCGAGACGCGCCGCAGCCGCCGAGCCGAGGCCGTATGCGACGGCGATGATGGCGATGATGGCGCCCACGATAGGTAGCTGTGCTAAGAGATAGATAAGCGTGGCTCCGGCGACCGCAATGAGCGGGCTAGGGGCGGCTTGCGCTATGCGAGCGCCGGGTCCGGTGGACAGGAGGATGTCCGCCAAGCGCCACGCGCTACCGGCGAAGCCGACGAGTGTGACGATCGTAACGATCAGCAGGCCCGCCGCCATCGCCGTGACCGTGAACTGGACGAGCCCGGTCGCCACACCGAGCCCGCCGCCGCCGATCACGCGGGCTGTCCCCGCGGCGCGCGCGAACGAGCCGAGCAGGACGACGAAGGACAGGAACGCCGCCGACGCGATGAGAGCGAGCAATGCGATGCCGAGGAGCGCGACGCGGAGGACGGCGCGCCATCCGCCGAGCGACGCGCGGTAGCAGGCGACGACCTGCTCGCGCGCGAACACGACGACGGCCGCGACGCCGAGCAGGAGGAGGACGTAGCTGGCTGCGTCGTGGGCGGCCACGGCGACGCTGCGCTGCATCGGCACGAGCGGGCGCACGACGACGGGAAGTCTCGACTGGATCTGCTCGACCGTGCGCGCGGCCGCCGGCGGATGCGTGCCGAAGAAGAGCCGCGGCCGGGCGACGGCGCCGCTCTGTCCGGCGGCGCCCATCGCGCCGACGAAGAGGAACCCGGCGATGACGACGGCGAGGAGCGCCGCGCCGGCGGCGATGGCGACGCCGCGATCGCTCACAGTCGGCGCAGCAGCGCGTGGCTGGCGACGAGCGCGCCGAGGCCGAGGAGCGCGAAGGCGACGACGAGCACGCCGTCGACCGAGAAGAAGGCCTGGTCGCCGCCGACCGCCGAGATGGTCAGGAGGTTCCCGATCGCGTTCTCGAGGTCGATCCCCTCGCTGGCGAAGTCCCACGCGAGGAACGCGAGGCTCGGCAGCGCGAGGGCGATCGCGAGGGCGATCTCCGCCGCGCTCCAGGTGTCGCTGCGGACGCGGCGCATGACGGCGTCGCGGAATCCGATGGGCGGGGCGATCGGCGCGATCGCACCGAACACGCGGTCGAAGGATGTCTCGTCCCGATCGACGTCGATCATGGTCGTGCCTCCCGTCGGGCCGCGAGGCGAGAGCGGAGCGCGGCCCTCGCGCGGTGCAGGTGCGTCTTCACCGTCCCGAGCGGAAGCCCCAGCGCGTCCGCGCACTCCTGATACGAGAGCTGCTGCAGGTGGCGCAGCGTGAGCGCGGCGCGATACGCCGGCGGCAGCTCCGCCAACGCCGCCATCACCTCGCTCAGCTCCTCGCGGCGCACCGCGGTCAGCTCGGGCCCGTGCTCGTCCGGCTCCGCGCGCTCGGGGAGCTCCTCGACGGGCGCCTCGTGCGCGTGCCAGCGCTCCGCGTGGCTGAGGCTGACGTTCGTCGCGATCTTCATGAGCCACGGTCCGAAGGGGTACACGGGGTCGTAGCGGTGGAGGGCGCGATACGCACGGACGAACGCCTCCTGGGCGCAGTCGTTCGCGGCATCGGCGTCGCTCGTGATCCGCAACGCGAGGTTGTACACGCGTCCTCCGTACATTTCGACGATCTGCGCGAACGCGTCGCGGTCGCCGGCGAGGCACCGCGCGACGATCTCCTGGTCGGTCAACGACCGGGTCCTCCCGCCGAACGGGTGCCCGAGCCCTGTTCTCGCTACCCGGCTGGGTGCCCGTCGGTTTCGCTATCGTCGCATCTCTAGGTGGACGTGCGATGGACCTGACCTGGCTCGGCCACGCCTGCTTCCGCGCGCGTGGCCGCGAGGGCGTCGTCCTTATGGACCCTCCGGATCCGAAGAGCGGGCACGCCATACCCAAGACCGAGGCGCACCTCGTGACCATGTCCCACGACCATCCCGGACACTCGAGCGTCGCGTCGGTCGGCGGAAAGCCCGTGGTGCTGTCGGGGCCGGGCGAGTACGAGGTGCAGGAGATCCTCGTGACCGGCATCCGGACCTTCCACGACGACGAGAAGGGCGCCCAGCGCGGCGTCAACACCGTCTTCACCGTTCGCCTCGACGACCTCGTCCTATGCCACCTCGGCGACCTCGGCCACGTCCTCGCGGCCGCGGACCTCGAGAAGATCGGCGAGATCGACGTGTGCCTGCTGCCGATCGCGGGTCCCGAGACGAACCTCTCGGCGGCCATGGCCGCCGAGATCGTGCACCAGCTCGAGCCGAAGGTCGTCGTCCCGATGAGCTACGACCCCGACAACACGAAGAGGGAGACGCCCTACGGCCGCCTGCTGCAGGAGGTCGGCGTCAAGGACGTGACGCCGGTGCCGAAGCTGTCGCTGACGCGGAGCAGCCTTCCGGGGGAGCTGCAGGTGATCGCGCTCGACTCTCGCGCGCGCTGATACACTTGTTCGTACGTCGCGCCGCCGGCGCGGCGACTTTTCTTGTCTGGGGAGACCGATGCAGGCCGTCGTGCGCACGGGTGGAAAGCAGTACCGCGTCGAAGAGGGCGCCCTCGTCACGGTCGACCGGCTCGCGGGCGAGCCGGGGAGCAGCGTGACGCTCGGTGACGTCCTCCTCCTTGCGGACGGCGACAGGCTCGGGCGGAAGGGCACCGTGACGGCCGAGATCGTCGGTCACGAGAAGGGCGACAAGGTCAAGGTCCTCAAGTACAAGAACAAGGTCCGCTACCGGAAGCTGAGCGGCCAGCGGCAGCTGGGGACGAAGCTCCGCATCACGAAGATCGAGGCAGAGGCATAGGACATGGCACACAAGAAGGGCGCCGGCTCGAGCCGGAACGGACGCGACTCGGCCGGGCAGCGGCTCGGCGTCAAGGAATACGCCGGGAGCGTCGTCGACGCCGGCACGATCATCGTCCGCCAGCGCGGCACGAAGCTGCTCGCGGGGCCGGGCGTCGGAGTCGGCAAGGACCACACCCTGTTCGCGCTCGTCGCGGGCACGGTGAGGTACGCGCCCGCGCGCGACGATCGTCGCCGCGTGAGCGTCGTCGCGAGCTAGGGAGAACGGCGTGAGAGAGAAGATCCACCCCACGTACATCGCTTCAAAGGTCGTCTGCGCGTGCGGCAGCTCGTTCACGACGATATCGACGAAGCCGGAGCTGCACGTCGAGGTCTGCTCCAGCTGCCACCCCTTCTTCACCGGGAAGCAGCACCTCGTGGACACCCAGGGCCGCGTCGACCGCTTCCAGAAGCGCTACGCGAAGACCGCCGCGAAGGCGGAGCTGCAGCCGGCCGCGACCCGCGCTTAGCTCCGCGTGACCAGCGGCGCCGCTCCCCACCAGGGGTCGTTGGAGCTGGTCGTCGGGAGCATGTTCAGCGGCAAGAGCGAAGAGCTCATCCGCCGCGTGAAGCGCTCCGTGATCGCGCGCCGCGCGGTGCAGGTGTTCAAGCCGACGATCGACGACCGCTACGGCGCCCTGGTCGTGCGCTCCCACGACGGCGACTCGTTCGTCGCCGTTCCGGTCCGGTCGAGCGGCGAGATCCTCTCGCGATGCGAGCCGGAGACGATGGTCGTGGCGATCGACGAGGTGCAGTTCTTCGACGCACACGTGGTCGACGTGTGCCGCACGCTCGTGCAGCGTGGCCGGCGTGTCATCTGCGCCGGGCTCGACCTCGACTTCCGCGGCGAGCCGTTCGGTCCCGTCCCCGCGCTCCTCGCGCTCGCCGAGAAGGTCGACAAGCTGCAGGCGATCTGCGTCGTCTGCGGCGAGGCCGGCACGCGGACCCAGCGCATCGTCAACGGCGTGCCGGCGTACTACGAAGACCCCGTGATCATGATCGGCGCGCAGGAGTCCTACGAGGCGCGCTGCCGGACGTGCCACCAGGTGCCGCACCGGACAGGCGCCGCGGTCCCGGTGAGAACGGGAACGTGAGCCGGCCGGCGTACGGAGGGCAGGCCGTCATCGAGGGCGTCCTCATGCGCGGCCAGCGCACGGTCGCCCTCGCCTGCCGGCGCCCCGACGGCGGCATCTACCGCTATCGCGAGATCGTGTCGTCGCCGCTCCAGCGCTCGCGGCTCGCGCGCCTGCCGCTCCTGCGCGGCGTCGTCGTGCTGGGGGAGTCGCTCCTCTACGGCACGCGCATGGTGTGGGCGATCTCGTTCCTCCCGGACATCCGCCGCGTGTTCGCGTACCACGGAGCGGAGCACATGACGATCCACGCCTTCGAGCACGACGTGCCCCTCGACCCCGCGCACGTCGAGCTCTTCCCCACGGCGCACCCGCGCTGCGCGACGGCGTTCCTCCTCCTCGTGGTCCTCGTCGCCGCCATCGTGTTCGCGTTCATGCCGCGTACGGACGTTGTCGTCGACCTCGTCGCTCGCCTCCTGCTCGTCCTCCCCGTCGCGGCGATCTCGTACGAGCTGCTGAGGCTCGGCGCGGCCCACGAGGGGGACCCGCTCGTGCGCGTCGTCGTCTGGCCCGGCCTCCTCCTCCAGGCGATCACGACGCGCCGACCGGACCCGTCGATGATCGAGGTGGCCATCGCGTCGCTCGAGGAGGCGGTCGCGGGCGACAGGGAGGCCGCGGCGGCATGACGATCGTCCCCAGCCGCGGCCTGCGCGACCGGCTCGCGCAGATCGAGCAGCGCTACGCCGAGGTCGAGCGCCTCATGTCCGACGCGTCCGTCGTGACCGACCGCCGGCGCATGCGCCAGCTCGGCCAGGAGCACGCGCAGCTCGAGCCCGTCGTCGCGACGATCGCCGAGCTGCGCCGCGCGGAGTCCGCGAAGACGCAGGCGCAGGAGCTGGTCGGGAGCGACGACGCCGAGATGCGCGAGCTCGCGCGCGAGGAGCTCACGGCGGCCGACGCCGACGTCGAGCGCCTCGTCGGCGAGCTGCGCGTCCAGCTCGTCCCGCGCGACCCGCTCGACGAGAAGAGCGTCATCATGGAGATCCGCGCGGGCGAGGGTGGGGAGGAGGCCGCGCTCTTCGCGCTCGACCTGTACCGCATGTACACGCGCTACGCCGAGCGCAAGCGCTGGCGCACGGAGATCCTCTCGCAGAGCCAGAGCGAGAAGGGTGGCTTCAAAGAGGTCGTCTTCCGCATCGACGGCACGGGCGCGTACAGCCGGCTCAAGTTCGAGTCGGGCGTGCACCGCGTGCAGCGCGTGCCGACGACGGAGGCGCAGGGACGCATCCACACCTCGACCGCGTCCGTCGCGGTCCTCCCTGAGGCGGAGGAGGTCGACCTCGTCATCGACGAGAACGACCTGCGCATCGACATCTACCGCGCGACGGGACACGGCGGGCAGGGCGTCAACACGACGGACTCGGCCGTCCGCATCACGCACATCCCGACGGGGATCGTCGCGACGTGCCAGGACGAGCGCTCGCAGCTGAAGAACAAGGCGAAAGCGATGGCCGTCCTGCGCGCGCGCATCCTCGCGGCGGAGGAGGAGCGGCGCGCGGCCGAGATCGGCGACGCGCGGCGGGCGCAGATCGGGCGCGCCGAGCGCGCCGAGAAGATGCGCACCTACAACTTCCCGCAGGACCGCATCACCGACAAGCGCCTCGGCTACAACCTCTCCAACATCGGGCGCATCCTCGACGGCGACCTCGAGGAGCTCACCGGCGCGCTCATGGACACGGACGCCGCGGAGCGCCTCGCGCGGCTCGACGACCCGGAGGCGTAGCCGGCTCCCCGGGACGTCATGGCCGGATCCCGCAACGCCGGCCGAGGTCGCAGTGCTCAGTGCTAGCGTCCGGACCATGACGGAGGCGCTCACGTACGACGACGACACGGCTTTCGCGCTCATGGACGGCGCCGCGACCGTGAACCGCATCGTGCGCACGACCCCCACGGAGCGCCTTCGCGAGAAGCGCTTCGGGGAGTGGAGCGCCGTCCAGGTGATCGGCCACCTCGCGGACACGGCCGACGCCTTCGCGGAGCGCGTCCGTCGCGCCGTCGAGGAGGACGCGCCGCGGCTGCCGGCGATCGCCGGCGGCACGGGCGCCGACCCGGACGCGGATCCCGTCTCGCTCGCGAAGCGGCTTCTCGCGTCGCACCAGCGCATCGCGACCGCCCTCCAGGACCCGGCCGCGCGGCACCGCCCGGCGATCCACGGCGAGTGGGGCCGCGTCACCGCCGGCCACCTCGCCGCGTACCAGGCGGACCACACGACCGAGCACGTGGCCGAGCTCGCGGCGGCGTTCCCACCCGGAGCCTGACGTGACGCCGGCGACGGGCCTCCGCGAGCAGGCGATCGCGCCGCTCTCGCGCGCCGACGCCGAGCGGCTCCTGCCCCAGCTCTCCGTCGGACGCCAGACGATCGAGAGGCGCGTCCTCCGGGCGCGCTGCCTCAAGTACGTCGAGTCGTTCGACGTCTCGTGGGCCGAGCTCACGCAGCTGCTCCCGCAGGTGAAGGCGCCGCTCCTCGCGGCGCGCGTCGCCGTCGACCTCGTCCACCTCGCCTACTACCTCGTCCGCGGCGAGGAGGCGGAGCGGATCGCGAGATCGGCTCAGGACCAGGCGGCGAGCGATCCGTTCCTCCTCGCCGAGCTCCGCCTCGGCCGCTCGATCAACCTCACCGCGGCGAACGAGGTGACGCAGGCGCTGCAGGAGGCGCGCTGGGCGGGGGACGCGCTCGCGGCCGCGCCGAAGGGGCGCGCGCGCGACCTGGTCACGACGCGTCTCCAGCGCCAGCTCGCGCACCTCCTCTCGCACGCGGCGGACTACGACGCCGCGCGAGCGGCGGCGGAGGCGACGGCCCGGTCCGCGACCCGCGTCGGCGACCCCTGGGAGATCGCGTGGGCGACGTACACCGCCGGCTTCGTCGCCTGGACGTCCGGGCGCGATGACGAGGCGGTCGAGCACTTCACGCGCGCCGAGGCCCCTCTCAGCACGTATCGCTCGTCGCTCTGGCGCTACACCCTCCTCTGCCTCGCGCGGGCGCGGATGGAGCGCGGCGAGCTCGCCGAGGGCGACCGCCTCGCGCGCCAGAGCGCGACGGGCGCGCCGGAGGACCACGGGCACCTCGCGCTGCTGCGTGGCGAGGCCGAGGTCGCCGACCTCATCCTCACGCGTGCGCCGCGCGGCTTTCCCGCCGACGAGCACTTCCGTGACTTCGTGCGCGGCATCGTCCGCGCCCAGCGCGGCGACCCCCGCCGCGGGGTGCGTCTCCTCGAGCAGGTGGGGAAGGAGCTGGGGTCGCGCGGTCTCGAGCACTGGGCGCTCGGCGCCCAGGTCCACGCGGCGTACTGGCGCGAGCAGATCGTCCGTGGGGCGGGAGCATCGCGCGCCCCCCAGCTGGTCCGCGACATCGGCGTGCGCGGCGGCGCAGGGTTCGCCTACTACCTGCCCGAGGTCGCGGTGTGGCTCGGGCGCGCCGCCGAGCGCGACCCCTCGGCGCGGCAGCTCGCGCGGACGATCCGCGCGCGCGGCGAGGCGGCGCAGCGCCGGGCGAAGAGCGACAGCGACGTCGCCGCCGCGGCGTCGCCGCTCGACGAGGCGACGTTCCACCTGCGCGCGATCGGGCTGACCTGGCGCGAGCTGGGGATCCTCCGCGAGCTCGAGCAGGTGCGGCGCGAGGGCACGCGGCTCGATCGCGACGCGCTCGCGGCGCGCCTGGGGGTGTCGCCGAACACGCTGCGCGTCCACCTCACGCGGATCCGCGCCAAGCTCGACGTCGGCGAGAGGCGCGGGAACGAGGTGCTGCTCGACGCGGCGCTGGCGCAGGGCTCCGTCGCCTAGAGCCTGTCCTCCGCGGCGTGTTCGGCCCCGTGCTCAAGGGGGCGAAGGTCATGCTGCGCCCTCCCGACGCGAGCGACCCCGCGCGCGCGCTCGTCAAGGCCGGCTACCGCCAGGTCGACGTCCACCGCGAGGACATCCGGCGCGACGGAAGGTGGCACGACCACTGGATGTGCGAGGTCCTGCGGAGCGACCGGGAGCGCGAGCACCCGAGCTGACGCCACGCGGCGGAGCCGTCGGGACCTTCTGGTAGCCTGCCCGCTATCCGATGAGAAAGGCCATCGCCGGCATCCTCGTCGTCGTCGTCGCGCTCGTCGCATTCCTCTACTTCCCGCGCGGCGGCGCGCTCGCGGCGACGAACGCGGCGGTGCTCTCCATCCTGAACGCCGACATCGACGCCGCGCGCGGCGGCGGAGCGTTCGCTCCCGCTCTCGACGGCGAGGTCTTCTCGACCGGTGACGTCGTTCGCGCCGACGCGAAGGGTCGCGCGGTCCTCTCGTTCTTCGAGGGCTCCACCCTCTCCGTCGATCCGGGCAGCAGCGTGAAGGTCGTGTCGCTCGCGAAGACCTCTTCGGGCGGGATCCAGCTCGACATCGAGCAGACCGCCGGACGCACCTGGGCCTCGGTCTCGAAGCTCACCTCACCCGACTCGCGATTCCGGATCCATACGCCGACGATGACGGCGACCGTCCGCGGGACGGCGTTCGAGACGATCGTCGAGAAGGGTCCGGACGGGAAGACCGTCACCACGATCCTCACCGACGAGGGGACGGTGCTCGTCCAGGCGGTCTCCGGCGGCGAGGTGAGCGTCCCCGCCGGCAGCGAGGTCAGCGTCGCGCAGGGCCAGGCGGCGCCGCCCGCGGCGCGGCCGCAGCCGCCGGCCCCGAAGCTGCGCTTCTCGACGCCCGCGGGGGTCGGCTTCGTCGTCATCGGCCCGCATGGCCTCGAGTGCGGGCTCGCCGGCGCGAAGTCCGAGCGGCAGATCCCGCGCTGCGAGGTGCTGGGCGGAGCGGGGGAGAGCGTCGTCATCGGCGACGTCGTCCCCGGCACGTACTCGCTCGTCCTCACCGCCGCGCAGCCGGTCGGCGGCGCGGCGATCGTGGCGGAGGGCCTCGGCGTCCAGGGGACGGACTTCACCGCGAAGACCGTTCAGTCCTTCAGCGTCGGCGACCTTGTCCGCACCACCCTCCCGGTCACCATCGGCGCCGACCACAAGCTGGCTTCCACGGGCTTCACGCCACCCGATCTCGTCACGAGCGTCTGCGGCGCCGAGGCGACGGGGCACGTGTTCGCGTCGGGCAAGGTGAGCGAGCGCGCCGACCTCCTCGTCGCGTACGCGAACACCGCGAAGGGCCAGCCGGCGGCGATCGTGTACACACAGTCCGAGCTCACGCAGGCCGCCGTCGACGGGCTCAAGGACGCGCAGGCGAGCCTCCCGGTGACCGTCTCGGGCATCGCGGTGACGGTCGACAACGCCGGCGCACACCTCTCGGCGCAGGTCTCGGCCGGCCCGATCGCCGTGACGGCCCATGGCGCCGTCATCGCCGGCGCCGACAAGGGGAAGCTCGTCCTCCGCGTGCGCGACCTCCAGGCGCCGCCGCTGCCCTCGGTCGTGACGGATCGGCTCGCCGCCGCGCTCGACCGCAGCCTTGCCCGGTTCGCGACGTCGCTGCCGCTCGACGTCTCGCGCGTCGCCTTCCGCCCGGGCTGCTTCGCGCTCATCGGCACGACGAGCCGCTGAGCCGCCCGGCCTAGACCGCCATCTCCGCCTTGATCGGCGGGTGATGCCGATAGCCCTCGAGGTGCGCGACGCCGTCCAGGAGCGGGCCCGGCTTCTCTCCCGCGCGCACACGACGGAGGATCTCGCGGTAGCGCCCGGTCACGTCGTCGAGAGTGCGCAGCTCCGGATCGAGCCACAGCGCCGGGAGCGGATACGGATCGCGGCGGAGCTGCTCGTGGACCGCGTCGAAGTGCGTGCGGTAGACGTGAGCGTCGGCGAGGATGTGCGTGAGCTCGTGCGGGACGAGCCCGCTCATCCGCGCGAGCAGGT
>JAJYLV010000065.1 GCA_021787445.1 Chloroflexota bacterium
CTGGATCCATGAGAGATACCCGAGATCCTTCAGAAGGTAGTACCCGCCGACGACGATGAGGAGGATCCCCCAGAACGGGGTCCATCCCCATCCGCGGCGGTAGTAACGGCGGTCCGCGCGGCGCCATTCGCGCCACTCCGCACGCGACGCCCCGGACGGAGGTGGAGGTGGCGGTGGCGGCTGATCGGACGGGCCGGCGCTGGCCATGGGCGAGATGCTATGCGGATGGTCCGGGTCGAGCGAGAGCACCGGGCCGGGGGAAAAGACGGATGCGGAATGGCACGAGTGCAGGTACTTCGCCCTGCTGCCTCGCGACGACCTCCGCCTGGTGTCGAGCCGGCCGGCTGGCGGCCCGGGAGGCGGCGCGGCCATGCCGGACGGCACGCTGCCGCGGCCAGGCGGTCGGGACCGTTTCGCCGTCGAGGCCACGGACATCGGGAAGATGGCGGGTGTTCTGCTGGGTCGCCGGCACCGCGGCGCGGGCGCAGGCTCGCGCCGGCCAGCGCCCTCGAGCGCGGGTGGGCTCCGTCAGCCGAGCGCGATGGCGAAAAGGGGCTGGCCGTACTCGACGGGAGCGCCGATCGCGACGAGCACCTCGTCGATCGTGCCGTCGGCCGGGGCGGTGATGTCGGCCATCGCGCCGAGCGACTGGATGGCCCCCAGCACGGTGCCGCGCGTGACGGCGTCCCCGCTCTTCCACTCCTTCGTCGCGGAGAAGATGCCGACCGTCGTCGCATGGACGCGCTGGACCTTCTCGACCTTCGCGACGGCGTCGCGCTCCTGCGAGGACGCCGTCTTCTCGGGTGGCGCCCCACCGGCGCCGCGCCGGACGGTCACGCTCATGCGCTCCGTCTCGACCTCGATCGTCGTCGCCGGAGACCCCTCGAGGAGCTTCGCGAGCTCGTCGACGAGCGCGAGGACCTCGTCCCGCTCGCTCATCGTCCGAGGACCCGCTTCCACCAGGAGCGCTTCGGCGGGGCGACGGCGCCCGCGGGCTCGACGACGACGCCGATCCGGCGGAAGCGCTCGTAGCGCTCCGTGAGGAGCTCGGCGATCGGCTTGCGCGCGAGCCGCTCGAGCTGCGGCGCGATGGCGGCCTTGACGTTCGCGGCGGTGCGGTCGGCGTCCGTGTGCGCGCCTCCCGGCGGCTCGGGGATGAGACCGTCGACGATCCGGAGCTCGAGCAGGTCCGGCCCGGCGAGCCGCAGCGAACGCGCGGCGCGCTCGGCCTCGCTCCCGGTGCGCCAGAGGATCGCCGCCGCGCCTTCGGGCGAGATGACGGAGTAGATCGCGTTCTGAAGGCTGAGGACGACGTCGGCGACGCCGAGGGCGAGCGCACCGCCCGAGCCGCCCTCGCCGAGCACGACGGCGACGACCGGCGTGCGCAGGCGCGTCATGACCTCGATGCTCTTCGCGATCGCTTCCGCTTGGCCGCGCTCTTCCGCCTCCGGCCCCGGGAAGGCGCCGGGCGTGTCGATGAGCGTCACCAGAGGCACGTGGAAGCGCTCGGCGAGGCGATAGAGACGGATCGCTTTCCGGTAGCCCTCCGGGTGCGGCATCCCGAAATTGCGCTGGATGTTCTCCTCCGTCGACGAGCCTTTCTGTTGCCCGACGACCACGACGGGGTGGCCGTCGAGCAGGCCGATGCCGCCGACGATCGCGGGATCGTCCCGGAAGAGGCGATCGCCGTGCATCTCCTGGAAGCCGCTGAAGACGCGCTCGATCACCTCGACCGCATGCGGACGGTGGAGGTCGCGCGCGATCTTCACGGCGTCCCACGCGGCGACCCGCGCACCGCCGAGCGTCGCGGTGTCGGTGATGAGCTCGTCGCCCGCGGGCAGGTGCCCGTTCCCGTCGGTCGGCGAGCGCGCGCCGAGCGTCGCGAGGTCGCGGAGCGTGGCGAGCGGATCGCGCATGAACACGGTCACAGGCTCCAGCGCGTCTCGCCGGCCGTCGGCCGCAGCGCAGCGAGGAAGAACGCGATGCGCTCCTTCAGCTGCGCACGCGGTACGACCTGGTCGATGAAGCCGTGGTCGCGCACGAACTCGGCGCGCTGGAAGCCGGCGGGAAGGCGCTCGCCGATCGTCTGATCGGTCACGCGCGCGCCGGAGAATCCGATGTACGCCTTGGGCTCGGCGAGCACGATGTCCCCCAAGGATCCGAACGACGCGAGCACGCCGCCGGTCGTCGGATCCGTGAGCACGCTGATGAAGGGGATGCCCGAGTCCCCGAGCCGCGCCACCGCGGCCACGGTCTTCGCCATCTGCATGAGAGCGAGCGTGCCTTCCTGCATGCGCGCTCCTCCCGAGGCGGTGACGATCACGAGCGGGGCGCGCGAGGCGAGCGCGCGCTCCGCGGCGCGCGTGATCTTCTCTCCGACGACGCTGCCCATGGAGCCGCCGATGAAGTCGAAGTCCATGACCGCGAGCTCGACCGTCGTCCCGCCGATCGCCGCCGTGCCCGTGAGGACGGCGTCGGCGGCGCCGCTCCGGACGCGCGCGGCCTCGATCCTCTGCGGATACGGCTTGCTGTCCACGAAGGAGAGCGGATCTCCCGAAAGGAGGTCCGCGTCGCGCTCCTCGAAGCTCCCCTTGTCCGTCAGGAGCTCGATCCGCTCGCGTGCGCCGATCTTGAAGTGGTGCTCGCACTTCGGGCAGACGTTCATGTTCCGGACGAGCTGCTTGTTGAAGAGCGTCTCGCCGCAGTCGGGGCACTGCGTCCAGAGGTGCGACGGCAGGTCCTTGCGCCGTCCGAACGGCATGCGCAGCCTCACGTGGACCTCGTCCTGCGGGCCCCGGCCGGCGCGCCGGGGGGCCGACGGCGTCTCACGCCCGGTCTTCCGGGTACCAGCAGAGGCCGATGACGCCGGGGCCCGTGCGCGCTCCGATCACAGGCCCCGCCTCGGCCTGGAAGTACTCGACGCAGTGGTAGCGCTCCTGGACCCACTCGCCGAGCGTACGCGCTCTCTCGGCGTCGTTCGTACTGAGCACGCACGCGTGGATCCGCGCGTTCTCGGGAGCGCGCTGGGAAATGAGCTCCTTCAGGCGGGCCACGGCCTTGTCCCGCGTCCGCACGCGGTCGACGGGGCGGACGGCGCCGTCGGCGACCTCGAGGAGGGGCTTGACCGAGAGAAGCGTGCCGAAGAGCGCCGCGCCGCCGGAGACGCGTCCCGAGCGGCGCAGGTACTCGAGCGTGTCCGCGGCGGCGAGGATCGACACCTTCCCGGCCATGCGTCGCGCGAGCGCGACGGCGTCGTCGAACGACCCGCCGTGCTCGCGCAGCCGCGCCGCGGCGGTCGCGAGGAGCGAGATCCCGCCGGCGAGCGAGCGCGAGTCGACGACCTCGATGCGGCCACGATCGCTCGGCTCCTGCTGCGCCGCCGTCGTCGCGACGGAGTACGTCCCCGACAGCTCCGTCGCGATGGTGAGGACGAGGAGGTCGCGGTATCCGTCCCCCCGCGCCGACTCGTACACGTTCAGGCAGTCCTGAATGGTCGGCTGGGAGGTCTCGGGGACCACGTCTTTCGCCTTGATCCGCTCGTAAAAGTCCGCCGTGCTCAGCTCGATGCCCGACAGGAACGAGCGCTCCTTGAGGATCACGTACATCGGGAGCCAGCGGATGTCGTGGGCCTGGACGAGCTCGTCCGGCAGTGCCGCCGTCCCGTCGATGACGATGCCGAACCTTTTCATCGGAGGAGCGTCACCTCGCCCACGACGACGTGCCGCGGACCGGCCGGAGTGTCGACGACGAGGGCACCGTCGTCGGCGAGAGCGCGCGCGATGCCGCGCACGCGCCCGCCGTTCGGCGAGCGCACCTCGACCTCGCGGCCGAGCGTGTTCGACCGCGCGCGCCACTCCTCGAGCGCGCCGCGTCGCTCCGACGCCGACGACGCGATCCGCTCGAGCTCGGCGCAGAGGCGCGCGAGGAGAGCGAGGCGGTCGAGACCGCGCCCCTCCGCGGCGAGCGAGGTCGCGACGGCGGCGAGGTCCGCCAGCTGCTCCCGTGTCTGGTGGACGTTCACGCCGACCCCGAGCACGAGCGCGCCACCGTCGGCGGCGGTGACCGCGTCGGCAAGGACGCCCGCGACCTTGCGCCCGCGCAGCTGCACGTCGTTCGGCCACTTCACCGCGGCGTCGGGCACGCCGAGGAGCGCGAGCGCGCGCGCGACGGCGACGCCGGCGAGGAGCGCGAAGGACGCGGGGTCCGCGACGAGGGGCCGGAACACCCACGAGGCGAGGAGCGCGCACCCTCTCGGCGCGATCCACGCGCGGCCCAGCCGGCCGCGCCCCGCGGTCTGCTCCTCCGCGACGACGAGGACGTGGCCCCCGCCCGCGTCCGCGAGCTCACGCGCCCGCTCCTGCGTCGAGGCGATGCGCTCGTGGCGCTCGATCCCCCAGCCCAGCTCGCGTGAGAGCGCGCTGCGGACCGCCGGGTCGGCCAGCAGGACGAGACGGTCGCTCATGGCGCCGGGCGCACCTGCACGCCCGCGGCGCGCACCCGCAGCACGCGCGCGCGGCCGGTCGTCCCCGCGGCGTCCGCGGCCTCCTCCATCGTGGCGACGACCCGGGACGCGAGGCGCGCGGGCGCGAACGCGACGATCGCCGGTCCGGCGCCGGAGAGTGCCGCGCCGAACGCCCCGGCCGACCGCGCGGCGGCGATGACGTCCCCGAGACCGGGCACGAGCTTCGCGCGAGCGGGCTCGTGCAGCCGGTCGGCCATCGCGAGCGAGACGAGCGCGCCGTCCGCGCGGAGGATCGCTCCGAGGAGCGCGGACGCGTGGGCGAGGTTGAAGATGGCGTCGGCGCGGCTCACCTGGGCGGGGAGCGCCGCGCGCGCGTCCTTCGTCGCGAGCTTCCGGTGCGGGACGAAGATGCACACGCGCCAGGCGCGCGGGAACGTGAAGCGCGTCGCGATCGGTCCATCCGCGGTCGGGATCGCGATGGTCAGCCCGCCGTACAGGGCCGCCGCGACGTTGTCGGCGTGCCCCTCGACCTCGGCCGCGATGCGCAGCAGCGTCCGGCGGTCGAGAGGCTCGCCGAGGAGCGCGTTCGCGGCGGCGACGCCGGCGGCGATCGCGGCCGCGCTCGACCCCAGGCCGCGACCCCCGGGGATCGCGGATCGCTGCACGACATGCTGCGGGGCGAGGTGCGCCCGCGCCGCGCGCGCGACGGCACGCGCGCCGACGACGAAGAGGTTCTCGTCGCCCGTCGGGATGCCCTCGCCGTCGCCTTCGACCATCACCGTCCATGCGCGTGCGGGGCGGAGCTCGAACTCGGCGAGCAGCGGCAGCGCGATGGCGAAGGCGTCGAAGCCCGGGCCGAGATTCGCGCTCGTGGCCGGCGCTCGGACGCGGAGGTCGGTCACGAGAGGGCGCGGATCGCGGCGCGAACGTCCTCCGCGGTGGGCGCGACCTCGGTGAGCGACGGCGAGAAGGACTTCGCCGTATCCGGGTCCTTCAGGCCATTGCCGGTGAGGACGCACACGATGCGCTCGATCCCCTCGAGCGCTCCCCTCCGCGCGCGCTGGCGCAGTCCGGCGACGGAGGCGGCGCTCGCGGGCTCGCAGAACACGCCCTCGCATCCGGCGAGGAAGCGGTAGGCGTCGAGGATCTCCTCGTCCGTGACCGCCTCGATCGCGCCTCCCGATGCGTCGCGCGCCTCGACGGCGCTCTTCCACGACGCGGGGTTGCCGATGCGGATCGCCGTCGCGATCGTCCGAGGCTCGGCCACGGGGCGGCCGTGCACGATGGGCGCGGCGCCGGCGGCCTGGAACCCGAACATGCGCACGCCGCGCGTGGCCATCCCCGTCCGCGCGGCTTCGACGAAGCCCTTCCAGTACGCGGTGATGTTCCCCGCGTTGCCGACGGGGATGAACAGCGCGTCCGGCGCGTCGCCGAGGGTCTCGCATATCTCGAACGCCGCGGTCTTCTGCCCCTCGATCCGGTACGGATTGATGCTGTTCACCAGGGTCGCCTCACCGCCGGCCGCGAGCTCCTTCACGACGACGAGCGCGTCGTCGAAGCTCCCGCGGACGGCAATGACGCGCGCGCCGAACACGATCGCCTGGGCGAGCTTGCCGAGCGCGACGTGGCCCGCGGGGAGGACGACGGCGCACTCCAGACCGGCGCGTGCGGCGTATGCCGCCGCGGAGGCGGCGGTGTTGCCCGTCGACGCGCAGATGACGGAGGCCGCCCCTTCCTCCATCGCCTTCGCGACGGCGAGCACCATCCCGCGATCCTTGAAGGAGCCCGTCGGATTCATCCCTTCGACCTTGAGCCACACCTCGCGCACGCCCGTCTCGGCCTCGAGGCGGGGAGCGCGCACGAGCGGAGTGCCGCCCTCGCCGAGCGCGATCCGCGGCGTACGCGGCGTGACCGGCAGATACGCGGCGTATCGGTCGATCAGGCAGGTGGTGGCCATGGGGCTGCCCATGCTATTCCGGCCCCGTCACTACCATCACGCGCAGTGGACCTCTCCGTGCGCGACCGCACGCTCCTCACGTCGATCGCGGTACTCCTCCTCGTCTTCCTCGCCTTCCAGGTCGCGGTCTACGTCGTCGAAGCGCTGCGGCAGGTCGCGGACGTCCTTCTCATCTTCCTCGTGGCCTGGGCCCTCGCGTACGTGCTCGTCCCGATCGTCGATCTGCTGGAGCGGCGAACGCCCCTTCGTCGCCTGGGAAGCGTCACCGTCGTGTACCTCGCGATCCTCATCGTGCTCGGGGTCGTCCTCGCGTTCGGCGTCCCGGCGCTGGCACTCCAGCTGGCCGCGGTGGCGCAGCGGGGTCCCGAATACGGTCAACGCGCCGCCGCCTTCGTCACCGACCTGCAGGATCAGCTGAACGGCGCGGGGTTCAAGGTCGACCTGACGCCGTTCTACGGGACGATCCCCGGGCGCCTCGCCGAGATCACGGGCTCCCTGGCGACGAACGCCCTCGGCGTCATCACGACGACGGGGACGATCCTCCTCGACGTGACGGTCGTTCTGATCGTCGCGTTCTTCATGCTGCTCGACGGCGAGAAGCTCTGGCAACGCTTCATCAGCGTCCTCTCCGAGGAGCTGCGCAGCGAGGCCGAGCTCTTCCGCCTCAGCGCGGATCGGTCCTTCGGAGGCTTCCTCCGCGCGTCCTTGATGCTCGGGACCCTCTACGCGGTCATGACGTTCCTCGTCCTCGGCCCTCTCGGTGTCCCGTTCGCCGGCCTGCTGGCCGTCCTGTCCGGCGTGGTGCTGATCATCCCGTTCTTCGGGCCGACCATCTCGCTCATCCCGGTGGCCGCGACGACGGCGCTCGGCGCGCCGGACCGCTTCCTCGTCGCGCTCGTCGCGCTCATCGTCCTGCAGCAGATCGTGATCAACGTCATCGGGCCGCGCCTCATGTCGGGAGCGATCGGTATCCATCCGCTCTTCGTGTTCTTCGCCCTGCTCCTCGGCGCGCAGCTCGCGGGATTCTGGGGCGTCCTCCTCGCCGTGCCGGTGGCGGGGATGGTCAACACGTTCGTCCACTACGCGTATCAGGTGTGGCGCGGCCGGCGCGTGCGGACGGAGGCGCACCTCATACACGGATGAAGCACATCCTCGTCACCAACGACGACGGGATCGAGTCCGACGCGCTCGCGCCGCTCGCCGACGCGCTGTCCGCCTGCGGGCAGGTCCACATCATCGCGCCCGAGCGGAACTGGAGCGGCGCGAGCCACAGCATCACGCTCTTCCGGCCGCTGCGCTGCCGCCGCACCGAGCTGCGCGACGGTCGCGAGGCGTTCATGACCGACGGCAGCCCGACCGACTGCGTCCGCCTCGCCGTCCTCGGCTTCCTGCGGCAGAAGCCCGACCTCGTCGTCAGCGGGGTCAACCGCGGCGCGAACCTCGGCGACGACATCACGTACTCGGGAACGGTCGCCGCCGCGATGGAGGGCGTTCTCTCGAACATCCCGTCGATCGCGATCTCGGTCGGCGCGTTCGGCGCCGACCTCGACTTCGGACCCGCCTCCGCGTTCGGGGCGCTCCTCGCGCGCAACATGCTCGAGCACGGCTTCCCCTCGGATGCGCTCCTCAACGTGAACGTCCCACCCGCCGCCGCGGACGAGATCGACGGCATCGAGGTGACGCGCCTGGGGAAGCGCAGCTATCGCGACCAGCTCGTGGAGCGGCTCGACCCCTACGGGAACCCGTACTACTGGGTCGGCGGTCCAGCGGTGAGCGAGGAGGCGGAGGCGGGGACCGATGTCGCCGCGCTTCGCGCCGGCAAGATCAGCGTGACGCCGATCCGCCTCGATCTGACGGACCACGATCTGATCGCGCGGCTCGCGGGCTGGGACTGGGGCTGGAGCTCGCCGGTCGAAGTGACGGCGAAGTAGGGCGATAGCCGATCAGGCCGAGGCCGGGTGATGTCGTGCGGGCGGCGTCACTGCTGCAGCGCCACCAGCAGCGCCATCAGACCCCGCTCGCCGTGCACGCGCGCGCGGCGCAGCCCGTACATCTCCGCGCTCGTCTCGAGCGAACCCCCGTCCTTGCGATACGCCGTGAGGTAGCCGCACGCCGCCAGCGCCTCCGCCGGGACCGGCAGGTAGTCCCCCGACGGATAGATGAAGTCGCGCACATCGGTGCCCGTCCAGCGCATGAGCGTCTGACGTGACGTGCACAGCTGGTAGACCTGCTGGTCGTACGGAAGCTTGTTGATCGCGACGTGGTCCGTCGAGTGCGACTCGACGTCCATCCCGTTGTTCGCGAGGTCGCGCACCTCTGCCGGCGTCATGTAGTCCGGCTTGCCGACGAGGTCCACGGTCACCGCGAACGTCGCGACCATGCCGTACTCCTTGAGGAGCGGCATAGCGACGTCGTGCGCATCGGCATAGCCGTCGTCGAAGCTGAGGAGGACCGGCTTGGGCGGGAGAGCGCCTCCCGTGGCGAGGGCCCACCAGAGGTCGACGGCCGTGATCGTGTTGTAGCCGTTGTCCTTGAGGTACATGAGCTGCTGCGCGAAGTCGGAGGGACTCACGGTGAGGTCCCGCCGGATCGGATCGGCATTCGGCGGGAGCCACTCGACGTGGTGGTACATGAGGACGTTCACGTGGATGCTCTTCGTTCCGTCGGAGTCCACCGCCGGGTAGTCCGTCCGAGCGACCGGACGCGCTCTCCCCGCGCCCGACGTGCCGGCGGCGTCGCTCGCCTTCACCGTCACCGTCCAGAACACGCCGGCGTCCTCCATCCACTGCGTCCCCTCGATGAGCGGACGGAGGCCCAGCGTGTACGTGCCCGGCATGTCGGGCGCGCGCACGGCGAAGCGGAACCACGCGACCTGCCCCGGACCGATGTACGGCACCGGCTGCACCGCGACGCGGTCATGGCTGGGCCAGCCCAGGCTCGGGCCGCCGAGGATGCTCGCCCCGTCTTGCCCGGGATCGGGCCACCACGTCCCGAGATATGCCGTCGCACCGGGCACGCGGGCGTCCCACCCGAGGCTGCCCGTGTTCATGAAGGCGACCGTCGCGACGGCGGTGTGACCGGGGCAGAGCGTGAGGTAGCCGCTCTGGCCGTCCCACGCGGCGTGGTATCCCGGCAGCCCGATGACGGTGTGGGATGGCGGCGGGAGGCCGGGACCGGTCGAGTCGGTGCACGGCGTCTGCGTCGGGACGATGCCCATCGTCGGCATGAGGGCGTCCGCGGCGTCGGCACGAACGCCCGCGAACGCGAGCATGGCCGCGACCATGACGGCGACGTAGCGCCTCATCCGCCCTCCCTTCGCACGGCGCGTTGCCTCTCGATGAACGGGACCGCGAAATGGCCGTGACGTCCGGAGCGGTCCCGCTCCCGCTCGAGTATGCGGTCAGACCGCTTCGGGTGGGACCGCGGGGAGCACGACCGGCGTGCCGCCGTGGGTCGACACGGTCAGGCCCGGCCCGAACACGGCGGCGACGATCTCGGGGCCGAGCACGCGGACCGGCGCTCCGTCGGCCGCGACACGGCCGTCGCTGAGGACGACGATCCGATCGCACAGCGCGGCCGCGAGGTTGAGGTCGTGCAGCACGGCGAGCGCGGCCAGGCCGCGCTCGCGCGCGAGGCGCCGGATGAGGACGAGGGTCGCGCGCTGGTGCGCGGGATCGAGGTGGGCGGTCGGCTCGTCGAGCAGGAGGACGTCACCGTCCTGCGCGAGAGCCATGGCGAGCACGGCGCGCTGTCGCTCGCCGCCGGAGAGCTCGTCGACCCGGCGGGCGGCGAGGTCGCGCAGGGATAGGTCGTCGATCGCGCGGTCGACGGCGGCCACGTCGGCGGGACGCGGCAGCGCGAGAAGACCGAGGCGAGCCGTGCGTCCGAGAGCGACGACCTCGCGCACGGTGAACGGGAAGAGGGTGTCGAACGTCTGCGGGACGACCGCGACGCGCCGCGCGACCGCGCCGCGGTCGAGGGACGCGAGGTCGCGGCCGTCGAGGAGGACGCGTCCGGCCGACGGGCGCAGCAGCCGAGCGAAGCACCGCAGCAGCGTCGACTTCCCCGCGCCGTTCGGCCCGAC
>JAJYLV010000066.1 GCA_021787445.1 Chloroflexota bacterium
GGTGTCCGGCGTGTCGCCCGGCCCGTCCTGGGCCGAGCGCCACACGATGAGGGAGTGCGCGGGATAGGCCATGCTGGCCTCACTACGGAGCTAGAAGGTCCAGGTGACGGGGCCGGTGATGCGAAGGGTCACGTCGAGCGTGGCGTGCTTGGCCACGGGCTCGCCCGAGTCCCACTTGGTGACGAAGGCGGAGAAGGTGGCGTAGTCGGCGGCGTAGGGCGACGGCGGGATGAGCTTCCAGTCCTGGAGCCCGCGGCTCTGCATCCAGCTGAGCAGGCCGGTGACCTGGCCCTGCGTGGCATCGCCCGGGACGAAGACGCACTGGAACACGACCTCGCCGCCGTCGAGGACCGTCGAGATGAACTCCTTGTAGAAGTTCGGGCTGGACTGGTTGGTGATCTCGTCGGTCTCGAGGACCTGCGACGGGCCCTTGATGTCCTTGACTTCGGTGAGGGTGGTGTAGATGCCGGCCCCGAGGGCAGAATGCTGGAGCAACCAGCCCGGGCCGGCGACAGCGGCGCTCGCCATGAGTGGGTCCCTTTCGTGCTACTACGGGATGGACGGGAGTCGAACGACCGCGAACTTGATGGCGACGTTCGAGGCGGACAGGTGAACCGTGCCGTCAGACTGCTTCCAGCCCAGTTGCGCGCTCACGAGGTACGCAGAGAACAGGCCAGCGCCCACGGTGTAGGGTCCGATGTCCCCGGTTCGCTGGACGGTGTCCGCCACCGACGTGACCGTGAACGTGTAGGGGCTGGCGCCGCTGTTCTGGACGAGTAGCAACTCATGGCCGGTCGCGAGGAAGCTGTTGCCGTTGGTGGCATCTGCGGCCGTATAGACGTAGTCGAGTGCCGTCGCGCCAACTGGAAGCGCCGGATATGGTCCGAGAGGGTTGATGATGGGAAGGGCGGTCGGCCCGGCCATTGACTACTCCTTCTGCTTGGCTTCGGCCTCTCGCGCGGCGAGCACCTCGTCGAGCGTCGGGCGCTTCTCGTGGTCGCGCATGTGGGCGCGGGTGGACGATTCGATGAACGAGCCGTACTCACACTCGGGACACTTCCAGTACGGCTGCCCATACCGCTCGATGGGCTCCATGACCCCTCCCACTAACTGCTGATCCACGCGCGGATCCGGCGCCGCATCGGCTTCGCCCTGCCGCCCTTCCGGCCGCGGGTCACCTTGCGATGCGGTCGGCTCTTGCGCGCGAGCGCGCCGTGCTTCCGGCGCTGCCGGATCGGGCGATGCCGACGCACGAGATGCCGACGGACGTGGCGTCGATGGAGCGCTCGGTGCAGATGCCGTCGGTGCAGCGCCCGGCGCGTGTGACGCCGCCGGATGACGCGGTGCGCGTGGTGCTGCTGAACGTGTCGGCGCGAGTGGCGACGCATCGTCCTGCCTCATGGGAAGTGGACCTCCTCATGCACAAGGAGATCCATAAACAGCCGGTCCCACTGATCCTCGGGACCGAGCCGCATGTTCTTGATGTAGGCGATCTCGCACAGGCCGCCGAGCGTCGGGTCGGTCAGGAACGCGGCGAGATAGGGGCCGTAGAACGGCATCATCGTCTGGCGAAGGGTGGCGAGCGTGCCTCGGTTGACGATGAGGCTCATCGGCACGGTCCACTCGAGCGAGACGAGGCCCGACTGCGTGACGTACTCGATGGCGGGCGTGTCCGGCAGGTCGGAGACGTGGGTGTACGGCTCGTCGGGGTTTTCCGGTGCCGGCTGGATGTACTCGCCCGGGTGGAGTGGGTCGGTATAGAGCCCCTGGCCCGTCCCGAAGACCGCCCGCACGCCGATCGTCTCGCCGTTGTAGAGCCGGACGTCCTGGATGGACGCGGCGACCTGCGCGGAGTAGTCGACGATGGCCGCGATGTTGGTGCTCACAGCGCCGCTGCCTTGTCGATGACCTTCTTTGCCGCGAGCTCGGTCGCTTCGAGCGCTTGGCGCTCGGCCTTTTCGCGGCCGCGCTGGACGAACGGGTTGGGCCGCGTCATCTCACCAGCGCGCGAGGTCGCCTGCCGCCCGAGCTTCCCCGCCCCGTGGCCGAGGACGGTGCGCTGACGGCCCTTGATGACGTGGCCAGCGATGACGAGGTAGCGATGCGACGAGCCCTTGCCGAAGGGCGCGACAACGTGCCCGGTGAAGCCCGAGCGCCTCGTCTTGCTGGCCTTGAACTTGACGCTATCGCGCAAGTTGCCGGGCGTGTCGTGCTGCTGCGGCCGAGCGACCTTGCCGACCGGGGCTTCGGAGCGGATGGCCTCGGCGAGCAGCTTCGCGCCCGGGCGCGTGGTCGCGAGCAGGGCAGGCCGGACCTTGACCTCGAAACCCGCGAGCTTGGCCTCGAGTTCGGGCAGGCCCTCCACGCGGACCGTGACGCCGCCGGGCATCAGAAGCCACCCGTTCGCAGGAAGCCCGAGCCCGACGAATAGTTGTCGACGATCGCCAGCGTCGACTCGAGCAGGGCCCTGGACACGACGACCGAGCCGAAGGGCGTTACGCCGAGGCGGTCATCCTCGTTCGCCTGGGCGCCGCGGAGCGAGCGGATCGACTCCTGGAGCGCGGCACGCTCGAGGTTCGCCGGGATCGAGGTCGCGAAGCCCGGCTGGAGCGTCACCTGGCAGGCGCCGCGGGCACGCGGCCACCAACCGTCTCCCGTCAGCTGGAGGCCCATGATCGGCAGGCCCTGGAGCGGCCACGGCAGGTAGTCCTGGCCGGCCACGAGCGTCTGCGAGACGTTGCCGAAGTCGTCAAGGAGCGAGACTGCCGTCACAGCGACGCAGTCGTCGATCGGCAGGAGCGACGAGAAGCCGTTCGGCGCGGTGTAGCGGCGGACCACGGTCGTCGATGCCGAGCCCGTGACCAGCTCCTCGACGACGATGCCGGTGGTCGGCGGGACGAAGGCGTCGGTCGGCACAAGGACCGGCTGGGCGCCCGTGAGCGTCCCGGCGAAGGTGATGGTCCACGGTCCGCCGGGCGCCCCGGTGACGACCGTGTTACCAATCCCACAGATTCCGTCCATCGCCGTCTGGAGCGTCGGCGCGTCGATCGTCGCGACCAGCGCGCCCGTCGTCGAGGCGCCGAAGGTGAGAGTGAAAGTGCCAGACGCGACCTTGCCGGACACGCTGACCTGCTGGACGCCGTAGGTCTGGGCGGCCAGGAACGTCCAGCCTGGATGCTGACCGCGGACGTTGCGGAGCTCCTCGTTGAGCATGTCCGAGACCTGGGCGATGATGTCGACGATCGTCCGGTCCCACGCGGCCGACATCACCGGGCTGTCGCCTGACATCCGGCTCTTGAGCTTGGCGAGGTTGGCGAACGCGGTCATCGTGGTCCCTGCTCAGGAGGTCGGGAGGGCTCCTCGCCGAGGAGCCCTCCCGGTGCTGTTAGCCGTTGCCGATTCCCGAGAAGACGACCGTGCCGCCCGGGAAGAACCCGGCGAGGACGCCCTCGAGGTAGTTGCCGAATGGGTACATGCGGCCCGTCGTCTTCGCGATCGCGTAGTCGACGCCGTAGTAGTCGCGCCGGAGTTCCTTGCCCCACGTGGTCCCGCCCGGGAGGTTCGCGTTGGGGTAGTAGGACGGCAGCTTGGACGTCATCCCGACGGCGGTGCCGGGCGGGAAGAACGGGTGGACCTTGACCTTGATCGGCTGCTCGGGCATGAGCGGGTTGAGGTACGACGCGAAGATCGCGCCACCCGTCAGCCCGTCCGCCTTGTCGTTGAGCACGAGCCGGAATGCGCCGGGCGCCCCTGTCGAGCTGCTGCCGGCGGTCGCCGAGAGGATCTTGTTGCGGAGGTTGATCGCCTCGCGCGAGCTGATGACCAGCTCGTCGAAGCCCACGAGCAGCGCCTGGAAGAGGCGCTGGAGCATCGTGTCGATCTCGACGACCGAGCCGTAGCCGGATGCCGTGAAGGGCGCACCGGCCATGTCGTAGAAGTTCGAGAACGTCGTGCCGTCCGGCAGCGTAATCCCGGCCGGGTTGCTCCAGAGCGATGCCTGGAGCAGGAACCCGTCGTAGTGGAGCGCGTTGGCCGTCTGGTTCGCGGTGTTCGGGACGTTCGCCGAGGTCTGCGTCGAGGTCAGGACCGTGTACTTGTTCTGGTTGACGGTCGCGAGGAACTGGACCGTCGCCGTCGTACCGATGTAGACGTTGTAGCCGACCGCGCCGGGCACGGCCGCCCACGTGAGCGTGATGTTTGTGTTCGAGCCGCCGGGCGCGCCGGATCCTGCCGAGCCGTCCGTCTCGTAGGGAGCGTCGGCTGCCGCGTGGCCGGTGACCTGGGTGTTGCCGGGCAGGGTGCCCGAGCCATGGAGCGTGAAGGCGGACACGGCCCAGTAGTAGGTCGTGGCCGAGACGAGCGAGCCGGAGCCGGTGCCGCCGGTCGCGGTGATCGTGCCGGGCTTGGCGATCCCGGTCGTGCTCCCGCCGATGTCCATGACCTCTTCGAAGTGGCGCAGACGCTGGAGCGTGTGAAGCGTCTCCATCGCCTTCGCGTCATCGAAGCCCTGGGCCGCCGAGACGGCCTCGAAGGTGACCTCGCCCTCCGCGCCGAGCGACTTGAAGTACGCCGACTGGGGGCTCGTCTTGTTCTGGCCGGTCGCGCCGACGGCTCCTTCTGCGATGGAGCCGTCCCAGCCGCCGGACATGATCGCGTCGACCTGCTTCCAGTGCGCCGCGTCACCGCCGGCGTCGGTCCCGGTCGCCGTGTGGCGGCCGAACTTCTCGACGAAGTAGGTGTAGACGGCGTAGAGCTGGAGCGCTGGGCGGAAGAGCGGGTATCCGAAGATGCCCGACGTCATGTCGATGCCCGTGGTGGTCGCGTCTGCCTTGGACACTTCCGGTCGCGAGCCAGGTGCGATCGCCTGGCTCATGCCCGGGATCGTCTCCCGAAGCATCCGCAGGGTCTCGGCGCTGGCGCCCGAGATGGGTTCCACTGTCTATGCCTCCTGCGAGTAAGGAGGGGACCCGCCGCCCTTCACTCGCACTCGCGGGCGGGCGGGCCTGACGAGCGCCTGCTAGGGGCGCCGCCAGGGGGTGGTGGCCAGGAGTTCCTCCCGCGCCGCTGCGGCACCGAGCTCCCGCCGAAGCGGGTCGTCATCGGGAAGCGCGTTGGCGGCGGCCGTGAGGGCCTCGCTCTTGGCGACCGGCCCGGACGCCCCGCTGGTTGGGACGAACTGGCGCGTCGCCGGATCGAAGTAGCCGACGCCCGCCAGCGGTCCACCACCCGCCCCAGCGCTGCCGATCTTCGCGACCTCCTGGGCCAGGTCTGCGACCTGCCTGCCCAGGCTCGCCTCGATCGCCTTGACGCTCTCTGTGCGGATCTGTGGGATCGCTTCCCGGAGGACGGCTTCGAAGTCGATGGGAGTGGCGTCGCCCTTGGAGACGACGACCGAGGGCTGCGGATCCGCGGCGAGGGTGGCCCGCGCCGGAACCGGGGTGTCGGTCACCTGACCGTCGGACTTCGACATGCACTTCGCGTAGCCGAGCCCGACCGTGAGGTTGTGGATCTGCTCGATCTTGGCCAGGTCCGAGGCGTTGTTGCGCGCCCCGATCTTGGCGAGCTGGCGGGTGAGCCGCCCGAAGCCCGACGAGCGCCGCATCTTGCGGACCCGCCGCGTGGCGCTCTTGGCGACCCGACGCGTCTTGGCGAGCTGGCGGCGATACCGCTTCTCGCGGCCGAGGGCGCGGAGTGCGACGGCCTTGGCGACCTCATCGCCGTCGGGCTCGTCGCCATCGGGCTCGGCCGGCCCGGCCTGGTCGTTCGGCGGGGGCGGTGGAGGCGAGTGCTTCGCGGCCTTCTTGCGTGCCTTCTCGACGAGCCCGAGCGCCTTGGCGACATCGCGCTCGGCGCGGGCCTGCACCTTGGCGACGATCTTGGGATCGTTCGCCTTCGTCTCGCGCTTCGCCTGCTTGGCGAGCTTCCGCTGCGCCTTGGTCGGCTTCACCGGCTTCGTCGCCGGCACCTGCACCTCATCGGCCGCCGGGGCGGCCACGACGGCCTTGGACACCTTGCTCTCCTTGTCTGCTGCGGGTTCACCGATACCCATGCGACGGGCAGCGGCCTCGACCTTCGGTCGGGCCTTTGCCTCGAAGGGCGACGTCGAGAGTCGCGCGAGGGCGTTGCGCACGTGCGCGGCGTCGCTGATGTTGAAGTGGCGCTTGCTGCGCGGGACGGTCTTGCCCGAGGCGTCCTTCTTGCCGCCCGGCTCGATGTAGGCGAAGGCGGAGTCCGGGAGGTCGTTCTCCTCGGCTCCGGTGAGCTCGCGCTTGGCCACGACGAACCGCTTGGCGAACGTCGCGTCGGGGTTGGCCCCGCGCGGGACGAGGCTGATCTCGTCGACGAAGTTGAGGATGAGCCGCTTCACCCGCTGGCCGGCGACGACGGCCGGGATGCGCTGTTTCCACTCGCCGTGGATCGAGACCGCCTTGTAGACCTTCGCGAGCACCTTCTTGACGGCGACCGGGTCAACGACGTGGAGATCGCCCCGGGCCTCGCGCAGGTCATCGTCGAGGCGCATCTGGAGCACGGTCCCGGCATCGTGCCTGGCCGGGTCATGCATCTCGCCGACCGTCGCCCACTTCATGAACTCGGGCGCGGCGGCCTTGAAGCTGTCGTAGTCGACGCTCTCCCCGTGCGAGTCGGGCGTCTCGCTCGTGAGCACGATGTCGTGGAGGACGAGCGACCCGTCGGCGAGCTGCGTCACCCGACCGATGGGGCTGTACGTCGCGATGGCCGGCGTGTCCGGCGGGGAGGCCGCGGCGATGGCGGTGGTTGCCTTGGCGACTGTCATGGCTCGACCTCTCGGAACACCTTGCGGACCTCGGCCGACGTCCGGGCATCGACCAGCCCAGACCAGACCGCGGCGCACACCTCGTCCGGCAGCGATGAGTCGAAACGGACGGCGGCCGACCGGCCGCGACGAAGGGCGTTGAGTGCCTTGCGCTCCCACTGGCCGAGCGCAGCCTTGCGCACCGACGACGAGTCGTCCTGCATCTCGCCCATGACGAGGTCGCGGTACTGCTCGGGGACGTGATGCCCGACGAACGCCGGCACCGCGTCCTCGCCGGCGTGCTCCGCGCCGAGGGTCCGGTGGAAGCCGTCGGCGATGCGGAGCTTGGGCTCCCCGAAGTCGGCGAGGACGACCGGGTCCATCGAGGCGCCGGCGTCGATGGACTCGCCGATCGACTCGACCTTGTCCTCGTTCCTACCCCCCGGCCGGCGGGCCAGGTTGACGTCCGACAGCTTCACGGACGGCTCGTACTCCCAGTCGATGGCGGGGTCGAGGACCCAGGCCACGTCGCCCGGGGGGTAGGACCGGAGGAGGTAACGGTGGACGACCTTGGCGAGGTCGCCCGTGTAGTCGACGTGCTTCGCCCCGAGGGCCTTGGCGACCTGCGGCACGGTGTTCTCGCCGGGCGCTGGGGACGGGGTCGGAGGCGCCGCGTCGGTCGGCGCGACGCTGTCGCCCTCCATGATCGGCGCGATGAGGAGCGCCCCGTCCTTCGTCTGGATCGTGTTCGTCGGCGTCCCCGTGTCGCCGACGATCGGGTCGCGGTCCATGTCGGCCCGGACCTCGTCGCGGTCGAGGATCCCCGAGGCGACGTAGATCTGGCGCTCCTGGGCGCGCTGGAGCGCGTCGCCGCCCGGGTCGTCGAAGACCGGCACGACCATCGTGATCTCGGGCGAGAAGTACTCCGCGTTGATGCGGTTGATCTGGCCGAGCAGGTGCCGCGCGAGCGAGCGGAGCGCGACGTTCGCGCTCTCGCCCTGGGCCTCGGCGAGCTTGCCGGCGTTGCCGCCGATCGTGCCGGCGCCCGACTTCACGAAGCCGTCCTTCATCGGCGAGCGCTTGAGCATCGCGTAGATGATGTGGAGCAGGAACTCCTCGCCCTCGGTCGTCGGCTCGCGGAAGGCCGGCTCGTAGCCGGTGCCCGTACCGCCGGGCATGAACTGGAGCTGCGCCCGGGCGGCGGCGTTGGACTGGATGCTCGTCCAGAGCGATCGCATCTCGGCGATGTTCGTGGCGCTCCAGCCCTCGGGCACCTTCCAGAAGCCGTGCGGGATCGTGCCGTCGGCGAAGAGCCGGTAGTCGAGCGCCTGCCGGTTGAGGATGCGGTTCATCGCGAGGATGACGCCCTCGATCGGCGGGTGACCGTAGGGGCTGTTGTACCGCGTCCAGAACGGCTCGTAGCGCATAATCGACTTGTCGAAGTTGAAGCGGCGTTGGTGGGGCGGCAGCTGGAGGTCGCGGGCGTACATCGTCCAGGTGATGCCGCGGATGACCTGGCGGTAGGCGGGCTGTGGCGGCTCGGGCAGGCGGCCGTGCTCGTCGATGATCGGAGCGATCGTGTCGCCCGACACCCACTCGACCGAATAGAGCTTGTCGCCGCTGTTCGTCTTGCGCAGGTACAGGCAGGCGGCGTCGGTCGTGTAGAGCTCGTAGAGGTAGCCGTGGACCCACGAGCCCCACGAGTGCTCCTGGTCGGGCGTCGACCAGAAGCCGGTGGCCTCGGCGATCGGCTCCTCGAGGCGCTTCTGCCGCTCGCGAACCTGCTGGCGGGTGAGGCCCCGGATGACGGTTGGGCGGATCTCCCAGTCGAGCTCGCGGAAGTCGTCGATGTTGCGCTCGATGCAGATCATCGCGATGTCCGACGCCTCGGCGAGCCCGCGCAGCTGCGAGAAGCCGATCGGCTCCCAGTTCCTCGGCCGGAGGGCGATGTTGTAGCCCGGGTCGTAGTCCCAGCGGCGCGGCTGCGTCTGGTCCGGGTACGCCGGGGCGATCGGGACCCCCGGTGTGAACGGCACGCGGACGAGCTGGTTCGCGAGGCTCGTCAGGTCGGTCGTCATGTCGATCTGGCGCAGCTGCGGCCCCGATTGCCAGCCCTGCGCCGACGCCTGCTCGGCCTTGCGAACCTCGGCCTCGTGCTCCGCGACGCGCTGGCGCTCGCTCTCGCGCTGCGCGTCCTCGACCTGGCGGGCGCCGCGCGGCGAGACGTAGAGGCCCGACGTCAGGTCCATCATGGCCGCACCCGCTCGGCGCCGCGGTACTCGACGACGATGCTCGCGAGGAGACGTCGGTAGAGCCACGCGGGCATCCACCACGGCCGCCGCAGGGTCGCCCGGGCGTCATGGCGGAACGCGGCGCCGAGCGCGGTCCGCACCTTGACCGAGGTCCAGTCGAAGAGGATCTCGTCACGCTTGCGCACGGCCTTCGCCGGGTCGGCCAGGTCGCGAGCACGGAGGAAGGCGCGGTCCGTCATGGCCTGTGCGCTCCGCTGTGGCCCGCCGGCAGGGAGCAGAGGGCGATGGCGCCCCCGTCGCTGGCCCGGAGGCCGCACAGGATGCCCGGCTCGGGCAGGTCGCCTTCATCCTCCGGCTCGAGCGGCACGGGCAGGGCGCTTCGGGAGAAAAGACGGGCATCGAGCAAGAAGCCCGGTGGCTCGACCGCCTCGCGCGGTGCCGTTAGGCGGCTCATGGCGATGACGGCCGCAGCCTGGCCGTCGATCCGCTCGGTGCTCTTCGCCTTGGACGGCTTGAGGTTGCCCGCCGGGTCCTGCTCGGCGACGAGGTTGGCCGCCATCCAGCGGAGCACGGGGTTGCCGCCGTGGCGGACCTTGCCCGAGGCGATCTTGCCCAGCCACTCCTTCGTCGGCGCCGAGAGTGAGGCGTAGCCCTGGCCGACGGGGACCATCGTCGCGCCGTCGTTCATCAGCTGCGTCACGAGCTGCGTCGTGTTCCAGCGGTCGTAGCCGGCTTCGCGGACCTCTAGCTCCTCGGCATCGGCGAGGATGTCCTCGCGGACGCGGTCGTAGTCGACGACGTTGCCGGGCGTCGGTGTGATCCAGCCCTCGCGCGCCCAGAGCTCGTAGGGGACGTGATCACGGCGAGAGCGGAGCGCGATGCCTTCCTGCGGGCACCAGAAGCGCGCCCGGACGTGGAGGTCGCCGTACTCGTCTTCGCGGAGCAGAATCCAGGCGGACAGGTCGGTCGTCGTGCTCATGTCTAGGCCGCCGTAGCACTCGGCACCCGCGGGGAACTCGCCTGGGCGCTGGCATGGCTCCGCGTCCCACTTGGTCATCTCGATCGCGCCGACCGAAGCCTCGTTCCAGATGCAGAAGTTGAGCCGCTGGACGAGCGCTGCCTTGGGCGGCATATCCCGGGCCTCTTGCACCTGCTCGCGCAAGTAGCGGCGCGTGACCGAGACATCGAGCAGCGGATTGGCCTTCGGCCAGACCCGCTCGTCGGTGTAGTCGTCACCGTCGTCGATGGCCGCGATGTAGGCGAACCAGGAATCGTTGGGTACCGTGCCA
>JAJYLV010000067.1 GCA_021787445.1 Chloroflexota bacterium
CGCGCTCGTCCCCGAGCCGCACGGCCCGCGGGTGTCCAGGCTCACGCATCCGGCATGGCTCGAGCAGGTCGTGATCGCGGTGCGTTCGCACACGCACTGGAACGCCAAGCGGACCTCGGCCGAGCTCCGCCGGCGCGAGGTCGCCCGTCGGTAAGTGGTGGATCGAGCGCCTCTTCGACGACCTCGGCACCTGCCGACCCTCCTGGCCGCACCCGCGCGGCCCCCGCTACGAGCGCTCGAGCCCCCACTCGCTCTGGCATATCGACATCAAGGGCCCCTTCTGCATCCAGCTCGACCGCAAGCGGCACCTCAAGACCTTCCTCGTCGGCCTCGTCGATGACCACTCCCGCTACGTCATCGGGCTGCACATCCAGTCGAGCCAGGCGGCCGCGCCGATCCTCGAGTGGATCCGCGACTGCTTCGAGCTCTGCGGCTGGCCGCTCGACCTCATGAGCGACAACGGCAGCCCCTTCGTGGTCTGGATGCCCGGAGCGCTCACGCTGTTCGGCAAGACCCTGCGCGACCTCGAGATCCGGCACATCAAGACCCAGGTGAACTCGGCCCTGGACCAAACGGGAAGATCGAGTCGTTCTGGGCCACGCTCAAGAGCGAGGTCCTGGACCGCACGGTGTTCCGCTCGCTTGCCGCGGCCGAAGACGCCCTGGCCGACTTCGCCCGCTCCTACAACTACCACCGGCTCCACGGCGAGATCGGCTGGTCGACCCCGGCCGAGCGCTACGACGGCACCCCGTCCACCGACCGCGGCTTCGACAACGTTCCCGCGCTGGCGCACCTGGCGCGCTGGCGCACCTGGCGCCCTGGCTCGACGAGCTCCGGAAGGCGGCTTGAGCTAGTGCCAGAGACCACCGGGAATCTCACCTAGGCCTAGACGAGAGCCCCGACGAAGCTCCTCAACCCATCGCCGAGCCAGATCACGACCACGCTGCGGCGCCAGAGGTAGACCGCGGCCATGAGCGACACGCCGACGAACACGAAGCCGAACGCCATATGCTCGTACCAGTACTCCGGGTTGGACATCTCGTGCGCCGTATACATCGCGCCGATGAGCGGGGGCGTCAGCCAGCGCCCCGCGCGGTAGGAGAGCCGCTCGGTCACGAAGCCGAAGTAGAAGAGGTTCTCGGCGAACGAGGCGGGGTTGGCGAACAATCGATCCGCCGCGGCGAGGACGGCCCCGGCCAGGCCGGACGTCGCGGGGTGTCCGAACGCAGGGGCGATCCCGAGGAGCGCGAGGAACGCGATGGCGACCGCGTCTCCGCGCCATCCCTTGCTGCGCAAGCCCAGGTCCGACAGGTCGAAGCGCCAGTGCAGGTAGGCCAGCGTGACGACCGCGATGGCAGCGATGCCTCGCAGCGGATGCCAGACCACGTCTACGAGGACGGCGACGACCAGGGGAACGAGGAACGACGGCCTGCGCACGACCGGCCATCCCTTGGTCAGGACGAGCGGGACGGCGAGAAAGAGGACCCCGTAGTCGATGAGAAAGAGGAGCGCTGCCTTCGCGTCCGAATAGGTCCAGGCACGCAGATCGGCACCCAGCGCGAACGGGATCGTGCCATTCAGGACGACCGTGATGGCGAAGAAGACGAGCCAGACCGCGATCGCCTGATCGGCTTGCCGGGAGGGGTTCAGCCCGGCACCACCTCGGCGTCGGTGAAGACCTCGGCAAGCCGCATTCTGGCGACTCTACGTCCCCGAGGTCGACGCCGATCGCGCCGCCTTTCGCCTGTGCATCGCTGGGCGTATCTCGAGCGGGTGCCCGATTATCTCCCCCGCCGCCGCTATCATGATGTCATGAGGCGGATCATGATCCAGGCGGACGAAGAGCTCCTCCGTCGCGCGCGGCGCACCGCCGCCCGCAGGGGCGTGTCGATAGCCCAGCTCGTGCGTGAGGCGCTGGAGCGCGAGCTGGGGCCGGAGCGGCAGCCACAGCCGCTCTCTACAGGGATGTTCCGATCGAAGACGGGAGACCTCTCCGAGCGAGCGAGCCGCGACGAGTACGAACCGGACCCGCCGGTCTCCGGCATCTCCGAGTAGATGGCTCTCGTCCTGGACACGGGTCCCCTCCTGGCCGACATCGACGCGAGCGACCGCCATCATAAGGCGTGCTCCGAGCTAATCCTCGGGAGCCGCGAGCGGCGCGTCATCCCGAGCCCGGTGCTGCCCGAGGTCGACCATCTCGCGCGCACCCGTCTCGGCCCCGATGCCTTCGGCGCGCTGCTTCGCGACATCCGTCGTGGCAGCTACGACGTCGAAGACCTGACGCCGACGGACTACGAACGCGTCGAGGAGCTGCTCGCGACCTACCGGGACCTACGGCTCGGTCTCGTCGACGCTGCGGTGCTCGCGGTCGTCGAGCGGCTCGGCGAGCCGAAGCTCGCGACGCTAGACCACCGCCACTTCGGGGTGATGCGGCCACGGCACGTCGACGCCCTCAGGCTACTCCCGGGCGTCTGACGGCGGACGAGCACGGTAGCGCCGCGTCATGAGGCATCGGCTGCATCGCGCTGCAGGTGGATCCAGAACCTCTGACGTCGTACCTCGATCCGAGGGGAATCCGGAGGGCGCTCTCTATCCGTCCGCGTACGAATCGCCCTGGGCCTTGCGGGCGCGGATGTACGCGCTCGCGATCCGGCCGACGCCGGCGAGAGCCAGCTCGCGCGTCGTCTCGATGCCGATCTCGCCGAAGCCCGCGGCCGCGAGAGCCTCGGCATACGCCTCGGCGGAGATCGTGCCCGCGATGCAGCCGGCCCACAGGTCGAGGCGCCGCTTCGCGTCCGACGTGAGCTCCTCGAGGGCGACCATGTCGGCGACCGCGAAGCGACCGCCGGGGCGCAGGATGCGGAAGGCCTCCCGGAGGACGGCGCTCTTGTCGGCGGCGAGGTTGATGACGCAGTTCGAGATGACCACGTCCACCGACGCGTCCGGAAGAGGCACCGCCTCGATCGCGCCCTTGAGGAACGTCGCGTTCTCGACCTTCGCCTTCTCCTGGTTGGCGCGCGCGACGGCGAGCATCTCGTCGGTAATGTCGACGCCGTACGCGTGCCCGCCGGGGGAGACGCGCCGCGCGGAGAGGAGGACGTCGAGCCCCGCCCCCGACCCGAGGTCGAGGACGGTCTCGCCAGGGTGCAGGTCGGCGAGGAGCGTCGGGTCGCCGCAGCCGAGGCTCGCCGCGGGGTCGAGGCCGAGGGCGGCCAGCTCGTCGGCGCCGTAGGCGTCGCCGCAGCAGGCGGCGCTCCCCGCATCGGTCGCGCCCGACGCGTCCCCGCAGCAGGCGTCGGCCGCCGGTGCCGCGGCCATGCGCAGGGCCTTGTCCGCGTAGCGCGCTCGCACGGCGTCGACGATGTCGCTCATCTGCGCCCTCCGGATCCATAGAAGGATGTCGATGGCTGAGGCTATCCCCAGCCATTGATGATCGTCAATAGGTCGTGTACGATCCGAGCGTGGCCAAGGCGCTCGCCCTGCCCGCGCGCGAGCGCGGCGCCTGCTGCGCCGTCGAGCTCACGGTCGCCCCCAAGCGGGCGGCCGAGATCTCCGACGTCCTGAAGGCGCTCGCCGATCCGTCGCGCGTGCAGATGATCCTCACCCTTCGCGACGCGAAGGACCCCGTGTGCGTCTGCGACTTCACCGCGGCGCTCTCTCTCAGCCAGCCGACGGTGTCGCACCACATGGGCAGGCTGCGCGAGGCCGGCCTCGTCGAGGCGACCCACAGTGGGATCTGGACGTACTACGCGATCCGGCACGACCTGCCGGAGCGCGTGCGCCGGATCGTGGACGCGCTCGCCTGATGTCGGCCCCGCCTAGGGCGTCGAGGGCAGCGGCAGCCACTTCTTCGCGAACGTCGCCAGCGGCAGGTAGTCGCTGACGCGCTGCGCGCGACCCGCGGGGTAGTACCGGGCCGCGCACACGTCCGCGTAGTCCTCGAAGTCCGAGCCCGCGGGGTGCCAGCGCCGAGCGTCGCCGGCGTACGTCGTCTCGAAGGCGCTGAACGCCGCACGGAACTCGCGCGCCTCGACCGTCGCGAGCCAGCCGCCGGCGAGGGGCGGCTCTCCGGGCAGGACGGTGTCGCTGAACGAGCGGTACTGGTGCAGGCGGCAGAGGTCGCGCGTGAGCTCGTAGTCCTCGCCCACGGGCGCCGGTGGCGCGGCCGGCGGGTGGATGAAGACGAGCACGTAGTGCTCGGAGGTGCCGTCGACGACCTCGAGGCACTGCCCCTGGTCGGCGCACCCCCGCGCGACGGGGACGCATCCCGCGACCGTGCACACGAGGTGGTCGACGGACGCGCTCGTCGTCCGGACGAGGCAGATCGACGGCGGTAGCGGCAGCTGCGTCATGAGCGTCTCGACCCCGCTCGGCCAGGCCACGCACGGCGCGTTCTCGATCGGCAGGTCGAGGGCGGGCCGCGGCGTGGGAACGACGGGTGCCGCGGGCCCGACGGCGGCGAGCGGCGCTCCTCCCGTCGCGCTCGGGGCCGGCGCGGGGACGGCGGCGATGGCGCGCGAGGTGGATGTGGCGGTCGGAGCGCGCAGCGGAGATCCGGTCGGTATCGCCGTCGGCGCGAGCGGCGTGCACGCCGCCGCGACGGCGAGGGCGGCGAGCGCCCACCGCAGCCTTCTCATCCCCGCGGAGATGCTAGGGCCGCCGTCCCCGCCCGACCGCTGGGTCACGCCCCCTTGAAGATCGTCCTCCGGTAGTGCTCGAGCTCCGCGATCGACTCGCCGACATCGCTGAGCGCCGTGTGCGTGTCAGCCTTCGTCGGCACGGCATCGGACCCGTACCACGCCCCCGCGAGCACCTTCAGGGTGCTCACGTCCACCTGCCGGTAGTGCAGGTACGACTCGAAGCGCGGCATGTACGCCGACAGGAAGCGCCGGTCCTGCCAGACCGAATTGCCCGCGAGGATCCCTCGCTGCGGCTCACACCATCGCGAGACCATTTCGAGGGCGGACCTCTCGGCGTCGCCGAGCGCGATCGTCGACGAACGGATGCGGTCCCAGAGGCCGGAGCGGGCGTGCATCTTCTGCACGACGGGGTCGGCCGCGGCGATCGCCGGCTCCGGCTGGTGGATGACCGCGTGATACCGATCGAGCGGCGTCAGGTCGGAGAGCTCGGTGATCACGACGGCGATCTCGACGATGACGCAGGTGCGCGGGTCGAGCCCCGTCATCTCGAGGTCGATCCAGACGAGGCGGTCCTTTTGCTCAACGGCGCTCATGCCGCCAGTCTGGCAGTCCTGGCGGTCCCGCCGGAGGTAGCGCCTCTCCACTAGCGTCAGCAGGGGAGGCTTCTCGGCCGACAGGTGAGGGGGTGCTCACCGCGGCGCATGATCTTGGGTGACCATCCCAGAATATGGGTAAAGGTCCCCTTTTCTCTTGATGATGTCCGCCCGAGCGCCGACGCTGTCAGTCGGTGTCCAGCCGCCTCGCGGTCATCCTGCTGCACCAGCGCACCGCGTCCCTCGATGCCCGCGAGCGCCTGACGGCGGTCGCCGCGGCTGCCGCGCCGGGTCGCGATCTCGTGAGGCTCCTCACCTGCCATCGCGTCGAGATCTACGGCGTCGTCGACGCGAGCGCCGACGCGCGCTCCGCCCTCGCCGCGCGCCTCGCGAGCCACGACGACGTCCTCGCGGAGGCGCGCGTCCTCGTCGACGGCGAGGCCGCCGCGCACCTCTTCCGCGTCGCCGTGGGTCTCGACTCCGCGATCGTCGGCGAGGGGCAGATCGTCGGGCAGGTGCGCGCCGCCTACGAGACGGCGCGGTCCGGCGGCCTCGACCCCATCCTCGCCTCGCTCTTTCAGCGCGCGCTGCACCTCGCGCGAACGGTCCGCGCGACGACCGAGCTCGGCTCCGTCCGGCGCTCGATCGGGTCGCTCGCCGTCGACGAGGCGCTCCGCGACGTCCCGGACGCGACGGCGGCCACCGCGCTCGTCGTCGGCGCGGGCGAGGTCGGGAAGCTCGCCGCGCGCGCTCTCGCGAGCCGGGTCGGGCGTCTGATCGTCGCCAACCGCGACGCGGCGCGCGCGGCCGACCTCGCGGCACCGATCGACGCGGACGTCGTCCCCCTCGACCGCATCTCCGAGGGCCTCGAGCGCGCCGACGTCGTGATCTCCGCCGCCGACACGCGGGGCACGCTCCTCACGCGCGACGTCCTCGCCGCGCGCGCCGCGCGTCGCCCGCTCGTCCTCGTCGACATCGCGGTGCCGCGCAGCGTCGCCGAGGACACGCGCCACCTCCCCGGGATGACGTACCGCGACGTCGACCACCTCGCGGCGGCGGAAGCCTCGGCCGTCCCCGCCGAAGCGATCGCGGCCGCCGTGGAGCGGTGCGCGGCGGAGACGGTGTCGTTCACGTCGTGGCTGCGCGAGCGGGAGAGCGCCGACACCATCCGCGCCTTGCGCGAGCGGGCGGACGAGATCCGGGTGCGGCAGCTCGAGCGCGCGATGCGCCACCTCGGCCACCTCAGCGAACGGGACCGCGAGGTCGTCGCATCCCTCGCGAGCGGCCTCACCCACGCGTTGCTCCACGAGCCGACGGTCCGCATGCGCGGCCGTCCGGACGCGGAGCGTGCCGCCCGCGCGCTGTTCGGCCTCGAGAGCGACGACGGTGGCGGTGCGCGGTCGTGACGCTCCGCATCGGTACCCGCGGGAGCGCGCTCGCGCGCGCGCAGACGGACCTCGTCGTACGCGCCCTCGGCCTCGACGTCGACGTGCGCGTGGTGCGGACGACGGGCGACGCGAGCGATCGTCCCATCCCCGAGCTCGGCGACGGCGTGTTCGTGACGGCGATCGAGGACGCGCTGCGGCGCGGCGAGATCGACGTCGCGGTGCACTCCTTGAAGGACCTCCCGACGGAGGACAGGCCCGGCCTCGCCATCGCCGCCGTTCCCGCGCGCGAGGACCCGCGCGACGTCCTCGTCACGCGCACCCGCGGCGGTCTCGGGACCCTCGTACAGGGCGCGGTCGTCGGGACATCGAGCCCGCGCCGCGACGCCTTCCTCCGCGCGCTGCGCCCCGACGTCGTCACGCGGCCGATACGGGGCAACGTCGACACGCGCATGGCGAAGGTCCGCTCGGGCGAGTGCGACGCGACGATCCTCGCCCTCGCCGGGCTGCGGCGGCTCGGGATCGCGGTCGAGCCGGCCGAGATCCTCGATCCGATCGACCATCCGCCGGCGCCGGGACAGGGCGCGCTCGCGGTGCAGTGCCGCGCCGACGACGATGCGACGCAGCGTGCGCTCCGCGCGCTCGACCACCCGCCGACGCGCCGCGCCGTCGAGGCGGAGCGCGAGCTCCTGCGGCTGCTCGGCGCGAGCTGCGAGATCCCTCTCGGCGCGTACGGACGTGTGGAGCAGGGGCGCGTCGTGCTCGATGCCGCGCTGCCGAGCGAGGGAGGGATGCTCCGCGCGCACGCGAGCGGCAGCGATCCGCTCGCCGTGGCACGCGAATGCGCGAACGCGCTCGAGGTGGGCGTGCGTGCCTAGGGACCTTCTCGGTGCGACGATCGTGCTCACGCGGCGGCACGAGGACAACGAGGCGCTCGCGAGCGTTCTCCGCGAGCGCGGCGCGCGCGTGCTCGAGCTGCCGTGCGTCCGCGTCGCGCCGCTCGAGGACCCGCGCGAGCTGGCCGAGGCGATCCGCGCGCTCGGCGCGAGCGACCTGCTCGTGCTCACGAGCCGGTCAGGCGTGGACGCCGTCGCCGCGGCGAACGGACCCTCGTCGGTCGCCTGTCCCGTCGCCGCCGTCGGAGAGGCGACCGCCGAGCACGCGGCGCGGCTCGGGATGCGCGTGCGCTTCATCGCCTCGCACGCCGACGGAGCGACGCTCGCCCGCGAGCTCCCGCTCCCGCGCGGGACGGTCGTGCTCGCGCGCTCCGACCTCGCCGACGCGACGCTGCCGGACATCCTCGCCGGGCGCGGCGCGACCGTGCGCGACGTAGTCGCCTACCGGACGGTCGCCGAGGTCGCCGGCGACGCCGCCGAGGTCACCCAGGCGATGGAGCGCGACGGCGTAACGCTCGTCGTGGCCTCGCCGAGCGCCGTCGACGCCCTGGGCGCGCTCGGGCCCGCGGTGTTGCGCCGCGCGACCTTCGTCGCCATCGGCGCGCGGACCGCGCGCCGCGTCCGTGAGCGCGTCGGCGTGACCCCCATCGTCGCCGAGGCCCCCGACGCGGCGTCGATCGCGCGCGCCATCCCGTCCCCGCGAGAGGAGGTCCGATCATGACGCTCGCACCGGCACGCCCGGCGTCCGCCTTCCGGCGCTTCCACCGCATGCGGCGCACGGCCGCGCTGCGCGGCCTCGTCCAGGAGACGCGGCTCGACCCGCGCTCGCTCCTCCTCCCCATCTTCGTCGACGCGCGAGCGCAGGAGCCGGCGCCGATCGCGCCGCTCCCGGGCCACGTCCGCTGGCCGGCCTCGCGCGCGCCCGAGATCGCCGAGCGCGCCGCGGCGGCCGGCGTCGGAGGGCTGCTGCTCTTCGGGCTGCCCGACGAGAAGGACGACGGACACGCCGCCGCCGATCCGCTCGGCCCCGTGCCGTCCGCGCTGCGCGCGATCCGCGCTCGCGTCCCCGGCCTCGCGCTCGTCGCCGACGTGTGCCTCTGCGAGTACACGACGCACGGGCACTGCGGCATCCTCCGCGCGGACGGCGCGGTCGACAACGACGCGACGCTGCCGCTCCTCGCGGACGCCGCGCTCGCCTACGCCGACGCCGGCGCCGACGTCATCGCGCCGTCGGACATGATGGACGGCCGCGTCGGCGCGATCCGCGGCGCGCTCGATCGGGCGGGACGACCGGAGACCGCGATCCTCTCGTACGCGGCGAAGTTCGCGTCGGCCTTCTACGGCCCGTTCCGCGAGGCCGCCGACTGCGCGCCGCAGCGCGGGGACCGCAGCGGCTACCAGATGGATCCGCCGAACGCCCGCGAGGCGCTCGCGGAGATCGCCGCCGACGTCGACGAGGGCGCCGACGCGGTGATGGTGAAGCCCGCCGGTCCGTACCTCGACGTCATCGCCGCCGCGCGTGCGCGCTTCGACGTCCCGGTCGCGGCCTATCAGGTGAGCGGCGAGTACGCCGCGCTCCACGCCGCCGCCGAGCGCGGGTGGATCGACCTGCGGCGCGCGGCGCTCGAGTCGCTGACCGCGATCGCGCGCGCGGGAGCGACGACGATCGTGACCTACTTCGCGCTCGACGCCGCGGAGTGGCTCGCGTGAGCGGCCCCGGGATCCTCCTCATGGCCTACGGCGCACCCGAGCGACTCGACCAGGTCGAGGCCTACTACACGGATATCCGACGCGGCAGCGCGCCACCCGCCCCGCTCCTCGAGGAGCTCCTCGGGCGCTACCGCGCCATCGGCGGCGGGTCTCCGCTCTCCCGGATCGTGGAGCGCCAGCGCGCCGCTCTTGCGTCCGAGCTCGCGCGGCGCGGCCGGCCCGCTCCCGTGTACTGCGGGATGAAGCACATCGCTCCGTTCATCGGTGACGTCGTCCGGCGGATGGCCGCCGACGGCGTGGACCACGTCGTCGCGATCCCGCTCGCGCCGCAGCACTCGACCTTCAACGATCAGACCTACGGTCGCGCGGTCGAGGAGGCCGCCGCATCCGCCCCCACGGCACCGCGCTCCACCGTCGTCGGCTCCTGGCACGACCAGCCCCGCCTGGTCGAGGCGATGGCCGCCGCGACGGCCGAGGCGCTCGCGCGCTGCGGCGATCCGGCGAGCGCGCACGTCTTCTTCACCGCGCACAGCCTCCCCGAGCGCACCGGAGGCGGGACCGACCCGTACGCGCACGAGGTCGCCGCCACCGCGGCGCTCGTCGCGGAGCGACTGTCGCTCGAGCGCTGCGACGTCGCGTTCCAGAGCGCGGGTCGCACGTCCGAGCGCTGGATGGGGCCGGACCTTCTCTCGGAGATCCGACGCGCCGCCGCCGCGGGCGCGCGCGAGGTCGTGGTCTGCCCCGTCGGATTCGTCGCCGACCACCTCGAGGTGCTGTACGACGTCGACGTCGAGGCGCGCGCCGTGGCGCGCTCGCTCGGCGTGCGCCTCGAGCGCGCGCGCGCCATGAACGACGATCCCACCTTCATCGCCGCCCTCGCCGACATCGCGCTGTCCGCGCTCGCACGGGAGGCCGCCGCATGAACGCTCCGCTCCCCCTCGGCTCGGTCCGTCCGACGCGCTACGTCTTCGATCGCGCGCCGATGCTCGTGTACTGGGAGATGACGCGGGCGTGCCCGCTCGCGTGCCGGCACT
>JAJYLV010000068.1 GCA_021787445.1 Chloroflexota bacterium
GAAGCGCCACATGCTGTTCGAGGGGGCGAGCATCTACTGGCACTTCGTCGACATCGTCTGGATCGGCCTCTTCACGACCATCTACATCATCGGCTGACCCCCGCTACCGCCCCTGCGCGAGCAGGCGCAGATCCGTGGTCATCGCGTCGACGCCCGAGTCGGAGTGCAGCAGCACCCGCTCGTTGCCTTTGCCGTCGATGAGGTAGATCGCGTCCGAGTGGACGACGTGGCCCGTCGCGTCGAGACCGCCCCGCACCGCGTACTTCGTCCAGACCCCCTGGAGCTCCACCGGCGACCCGATGAGGTAGTGCCAGTTGGTCGAGAGGTGGTGCTCCTTCGTGAAGGTCCGAACGCTCTCGGGCGTGTCGCCGACGGGATCGACCGACACGGCGAGGAAGACGACCTTCGACGCGTCCGCACCGAGCTTCTGCTGCGTCTGCCGGAACTCCTCGGCGGTGAGCGGGCAGGTGTCCGGGCAGTGGGTGTAGAGGAACGCGAGGGCGACGGCGTGGGGGCGCAGCGACGACAGCCGCAGCGGCGACCCGCTGAGCCCGTCGGTGAGCGTGAAGTCGGGTGCCGGCTGCACGCCGAGGTCGGTGCCCGTCAGCGTCTCGGGCGCGCATGCGCCGAGAACGATCGCGATGAGCATCACGAGCGACAGACGCGCGCGGGTCACCGATGCCAGGATACGTTCGTGACCCCTCGCGTCGCCGCCGCGTACATCATCCAGTGTCTGGTCTGGGGAACGACGTGGGCGGCGATCAAGATCGGCGTGACGGACGTCGCACCGTGGACGTTCGCGCTCGCGCGCTCGATACTCGTCGCCGCCTTCCTGGGGGCCGTCGCTCTGGCGCTCCACCTGCCGTTCCCGCGCGGCCGCAAGACCCTCGTGGCGGCCGCGCTCACGGGCGGGTTCAACGCGGGGGCGTCGTGGGCGATCATCTTCTGGGCCGAGCAGTTCGTGCCGAGCGGGCTCGTCGCGGTGTTCGGCGCGACGTCGCCGATCTGGACGGCACTGCTCGCGCACTTCCTCGTGGAGCACGACCGCCTCTCGGTGCTGAAGATCCTCGCGCTCGTGCTCGGGTTCGGCGGCATCGTCGTCCTCGTCGGCGCCTCGGGCGAGATCTCCGCCGGGCCGGCGCTCCTCGCGGCCGTTCTCCTCGCCCTCATGACGCTCGGCTGGGCGATCGCGGCCGTCGCCATGTCGCGCACGCTGACGACGGTCCACCCGATCCCCGCCATCGCGCTCGGGACGGCGACCGGCGCGGTCGTCCTCGTCCCCCTCGTCATCATCGAAGCGGCGACGGGCCGCCCCGTGACGTGGACGCCGCACGCCATCGCGGCCGTCGTCTACCTCGCGCTCATCGGATCGGGTGTGGGGCTCGTCCTGAACCTGTGGCTCTACCGTCGCCTCCGCCCGACGACGATCGCGCTCGCGCAGCTCCTCATCACCGTCGAGGCCGTGCTCGTCGGAGCGCTCGCGCTCGGCGAGCAGGTGACGCTCGGAATGGCGGCCGGAGCGGTCCTGGTCCTCAGCGCGATCGCGCTCAACGCGCGCGCCGGCCGTCCGCGCCCGCCCGGCGGACCGCTTCCCGGGCAGGCTGCCGCGTCTCCAGCGGAGTGAGGCGAGCAGGCACGCGGCGGCACCTCCGGTCGACCCCCGCGCTCTCGCGTCAGGCGAAGATCGCGCGGGTCGACCGCCTTGCGGACCGCACAGCGCCCCTTTACTCGTGCCGTAGGCTGAACGGCACCAGCAACCCGGGCCCTTTCGCATCGCGGCTTAGTCCGTTCAGCGTGGAGGTAGCGCTCGTGGACGAGACTGCGGTCCCTTCTTCCCCGGCGGAGCAGACACCCGGCGGTGATGGCGGCCCCCCCCAAGCTCCCGATCGCGTTCGCGTTACCCGACGCAGCTTCCTGATCGGCGCGGGAGCCGGTGCGGCGACCGCGGGCGTCGTTCTCGGCGGCGGCGTCGTCGCGACGAAGGTGCTCTCACCGGCCCCGGCGACGACGGCCACGACGACCGGGACGACCGCGCTCACGGCCGGAGCTGCGGTCCCGGCGACGATGCGCCGCGTCTCGTTGAAGATCGACGGCCTGTCGCACGACGTCGTCGTCGATAACCGCGAGAGCCTGTGGGAAACGATGAACTTCCAGCTCGGCCTGGCGAATTCCAACCTCGGATGCGACCGCGCGCAGTGCGGCGCGTGCGCGGTCCTCGTCGACGGCAAGCCCATGAACAGCTGCACCATCCTCAGCTCGCGGCTCGGCCGTGGGCAGAAGATCACGACCGTCGCGAGCCTCGCGACCGGTCCGGGGGTCGAGGGGCTCCACCCCATCCAGCGCGCTTTCTGGCTCGACGGCGGATTCCAGTGCGGCATCTGCACCAAGGGATTCATCATGTCGACCTACGCGCTCCTGACGGCCATCCCGAAGCCGACGCACGGCCAGATCGCCGACGCCGTCTCCGGCAACATCTGCCGCTGCGGCGAGTACGCGGGGGTCTTCCGCGCCGTCGACACGGCGGCCGCCGAGATGCGTGGTGAGAAGGTCACCTACGTGTCGAAGCCGATCGTGGTCGAGGCCGCGGCCCCGGCGGCGGCGCCGACGGTCACGGGGACATCGAAGCAGTTCGACTTCGTGAACCCGTTCTCGACGATCGAGGAGTTCGACCCCTTCGCCCAGCAGCTGAAGGCCCAGGCCGGGATCCTCGACGTCAGTGGGAGCCAGGGGACGATCACGGTCAAGTGGGACCCCTCGAAGCTGACCGAAGCCCAGGTGCGAGCGCTCCTTGCGAGCATGGGTCGCGCGGTCAAGTAGGGAGGAGAGGAAGAGATGGCACACATCGAAGCCATGCGCGTCGCCCTGGACGCGGAATACGCCGCCGCGCTGACCGACGACGACTGGGGTGCCCTGAGCCAGGACCCCGAGTGGGCCCAGATGGTCGCGGAGCAGCCGGAGCTCGTCTCCGGCGTCCTCGCGACGCACGGCCACAAGCTTCCGGGCGCGGATGAGGGAGCCGGGTCCGGCGCGGGCGCGCTCGCCACGGCGACGACCTACAAGGTCATCGGCAGCGACATCTCGCGGATGCAGGGGATCGGGATCGTCACCGGGCGTGCTCAGTACACCGAGCACATGACGATGCCTGGCATGCTCTTCGCCCGCACCCTTCGCAGCCGCTACCCCCACGCCAAGATCCTCAGCGTGGACACCTCGAAGGCGGAGAAGATCCCGGGCGTCCACCTGATCCTCCACCGCGGGAACCTTCCGGCCGTCTACAAGGACGTCAAGCTCGGGGCGGCGGACCCCACGCGCTTCCTGTTCAGCGAGGAGGTCTTCGAGGTCGGCGCGCCGATCGCCGTCGTCGCCGCGGAGACCGAGCACATCGCCGACGACGCGGTCCGCCAGATCGACGTCAAGTACCAGCCCCTCCCCGCGAGCCTCGACATGATCGCGGGGATGAAGTCGTCCACGCCGAAGCAGTTCACGACCAAGTACGACGGGACGATCATCAGCGAGGACCCGCCCTTCATTCGCGGCGACCCCGAGGGCTCCCATGCCGACGTGACGGTCCACCTGATCGCGGCGAAGTCGACGGAGCAGCACGTCGCGCTCGAGCTGACCAACTCGCTGACCTACTGGGACAACGACAAGCTCAACATGACCTACACCAGCCAGTGGGCGCACGGCGTGCGCAACTCGCTCGCGGCCACGCTCAAGATCCCCCAGAACAAGGTCCACGTCATCCAGCCGGGCTACGTGGGATCGGGCTACGGCTACCGCAGCGGCATCGACCTCCAGGAGGTGCACGCGGCGATCCTCAGCCAGATGACGGGCCGGCCCATCAAGTGGAACTACACGCGCTACGAGGACTTCGTCACGCGCACGCACCGTCCCCAGTTCCAAGACGACATGACCCTCGGCGTGAACAAGGACGGCACGATCGTCTCCGGCCACTTCATCGTCATCGCCAACGTCGGCGCCCAGCGCGCCGGTGCCGCGGACGGATCGTGGTTCAACATGCAGGAGCTCTACAAGATCCCGAACCTCAAGCTAGAGGCCATCGACGTGATGACCAACAGCTACAAGTCGGGCCCCTACCGCTGCGTCAGCCACCCGAACGGGACGCTCGCCCTCGAGACGACGATGGAGAAGGCGGCGTACGCGATCGGGATGGATCCCGTCGAGTTCCGCCTCAAGAACCTCAACGAGGTCGGCGACCCCGACACGAAGAAGCCGTTCTCGAACCCCGGCATCCGCGACTGCATCACGCAGGCGGCGGACGCGATCGGCTGGAAGCAGAACTGGCACGCGCCCAAGGCCAAGCAGGTCCGTCCCGGCGTGTACCACGGCATCGGGCTCGCGGCGCACGCGTGCAGCCACGGCGCGGGCAACGACAACGCCGCATCGGGCCAGGTCATCGTCAACCCCGACGGGACCGTCCAGGCCATCTCCGCGGCGAACGACATCGGCGACGGCCAGCGGACGACGATGATGATGATCACGGCGGAGGCGCTCGGCGTCCCGCTCACCGCGGTCACGATCACGCCGTACGTCGACACCGACCTCACGACCGACACGAGCGGCACCTTCGGCAGCCAGCAGACCAACACCGGCGGCCGCGGGATGCACGAGGCCGCGCTCGACGCGCGCAAGCAGCTCCTCGAGCTCGGGGCCGCGAAGTTCACGGCCGACGCCAAGCGGCAGGGCCAGACCGTCTCGCTCACGGCCGACGACGTCGACCTGCAGGACGGCATCGTGTTCCTCAAGTCCGACCCCTCGAAGAAGCACCCGCTCAAGGACGTCGTCGGCAAGCCGCTCGTCGGCGTGGCGCGCTACAAGCCCGACACGCGCTGGACGCGCGTCGCCTGGGCCTCGCACGCGGTCGAGGTCGAGGTCGACACGGTGACGGGGACGGTCCAGGTCACGAAGTACGTCGCGGCGCACGACGTCGGCAAGGCGATCAACCCCTTCGCGACGCGGCAGCAGATCGAGGGCGGCGTCGTCATGTCGACGGGGGCCGTGCTCACCGAGCAGCTCCTCATCGACGCGTCGACGGGGCTTCCGCTCAACCCCAACCTGCTCGACTACAAGCCGCTCTCGATCAAGGACGCCCCTCTCGCCCAGGTCATCCTCGTCGAGCACCCCAAGGACTACGGGGTCTTCGGCGTCCACGGGATCGGCGAGCCGCCCATGTCGCCGGGGGCTCCGGCGATCGCGAACGCCGTCTACAACGCCATCGGGGTGTGGATCACCGAGATGCCGATCACGCGCGACAAAGTGCTCGCCGGCCTGAAGGCGAGCTAGGAGGAACGCCATGAGCATGCGAGGGTTCGAGCTCTATGACGCGACGACCGTCCAGGAGGCGGTCGACCTCCTGAAGAAGAACGCGAAGCGCCCGACGAAGGTCGTCGGCGGCGGCAGTGACCTCGTCGGCGGGGTGATGAAGGACTGGGTGCAGGGGAAGGGGATGCCCATCCCCGAGGTGCTCATCGACATCACGACCATCAAGGACCTCTCGGGGGTCCAGGCGGCGTCCGACAACATCACGATCGGAGCGACGACGACGCTCAGCGACATCGTCGACTCCAAGGACGTGAAGCAGCGCATCCCGCTCCTCTCCGACGCCGCGGCGAGCATCGCGTCGCCGCTCATCCGCAACTTCGGCACGGTCGGCGGCAACCTCAACCAGCGCCCGCGCTGCTGGTTCTTCCGTGGTGAGGATTTCAACTGCTACAAGAAGGGCGGGGACTTCTGCTTCTCGGTCACCGGTGACAACCGCTACCACGCCATCATCGGCGGCGAGCTCTGCTACATCGTCCACCCGTCCGATACGGCGACGGCGCTCCTCGCGCTCAACGCGAGCGCGAAGATCCTGGGTGCGAGCGGCGAGAAGACCGTCGCCTTCGACAAGTACTTCACCGGTCCGCGCGTCGACGTCCTGCGCGAGAACATCCTCAAGCCCGACGAGTTCCTCACGCACGTCGTCATCCCCAACCCCGCGCCGGGCACGAAGATGGCCTGGACGAAGCTCAAGGACCGGCAGGTGTACGACTTCGCTCTCGTGTCCGTCGCCGCCGCCTTCACGCTCGACGGGACCAAGTGGAAGGACGGGCGGATCGTCCTCGGCGGCGTCTCGCCGGTGCCCTACCGCGCCGAGGTCGTCGAGAGCGCCCTCAAGGGCAAGGACGTCAAGAGCAGCATCTCGTCGGCGGCGGCTCTGATCCGCACCGTCGCGCGGCCGATGAGCATGAACGCGTACAAGGTGGACCTCGCCCAGGGCCTCATCGAGCGGACGGTGCTCGCCGCGCTCGGAGGCTGATACCGCAGCCGGGTCTTAGGCGCCCGGGGCCGCGCCGCCCCGGGCGCCCGAGGTCCGCGGGCGCAGGCGGCCGTGCCTCTCGCGGACGTGGGCGACCCGGCCGAGGCAGGACTTGTGGAGCGTCGGATTCGCGGCGACGTACCCGCCGTCGGAGTGGATCCATGACCCCCCGTCGGCGTCGGTGATGACGCCGCCGGCGCTCTCGAGGACGACCGCGGCCGCGGCGACGTCCCACGGCTTCGCGTCGAGCGTCCAGTAGGCGTGGAGGCGGCCCGCCGCGACGTAGCAGATCGACAGCGCCGGCGAGCCGAGGACGCGGTGCGACGTGACGTCCGACGAGATGATCTCGAACGCCTCGTACGCTTCGTCGCGCCGCTCGTCGCCCGGCGGCAGGTCCGTCGCGACCCACGACTTCTCCCAGAACTCCGGTCCCTCCGCCGTCGCGCGGACGGCGATGGGACGGTCGTTGAGCGTCGCCTGCCCGCCGAGCGTCGCGGCGAAGCGCTCGTCGCGGACGGGGTCGTAGACGACGCCGGCCCGCAGCTGGCCGCCGACGCGCAGGGCGATGGAGACGGCGAAGAAGGGGATGCCTTGAACGAAGTTCTGGCTGCCGCAGATGGGGTCGACGATCCACAGCCGCTCCGCGTCGACGTCGAGCGCCTCGTCTTCGGGGCCCTCCTCGGCCAGGATGGCGTCGTCCGGGCACTCCTTGCGCAGGACGGCCAGGATCGCTTCCTGGACGTCGACGGCCGACCCCGCGGCGATGTCGCGGTGGCCTTTCCAGCGCACGTATCCGGGCTCACCCAGACGCGCGAGCGCGACGCGTCCCCCACGGAACGCGGCGCGGCCCGCGACCTCGATGGCCTCGGCGTCGTCCACGCGAGCACACTATGGGACGTGTCCACCCGCGTCCGCACCGTCGTCTGCGCCTACTCCCGCGAGGAGCTGCCCACCGCGTGGCTGCAGGTCTTCCACCGCGTCGAGCGCGCGTTCGCGAGGGCCAAGCTGGACGTCCAGGTCCGCCTCGATCCCCTCGAGGACCTGCCGGAGAGCTTCGAGGTCCTCGTCGTCCCGGCGCGCCTGCGCGGCCGCGCGGCCGAGCTCGCGCGCGGCGCGCGCGTCGTGCCCGCGTCGCGCGAGAGCGCGTCCGGCGTCGCGGCCGCGCTCATCGCGGAGATCGAGCGCGGGGACACGCTGCGCGCCGGCGCGGCGCGGCCGGACGCGCCGCGCGCCGTCCTCGTGCGGGGCCTGCGCGAGCTGTGAGCGGTCCTCTCGAGACCCGGCTGCGGCGCCTCGACCAGCAGATCCGCGCCTTCCGCGACCTGCACGCGCGCGAGCTGACCGAGTCGGCCGAGCGCCTCGCCGCGATCGCGAAGCTTCAGTCCGACGAGCTGCAGCTGGTGCTCGGCGAGCTCGCGGCGCTCATCGCGGACGCCGAGGCCCTCGCCGCGTCCGCGGGGACGAGCGCGCCGCCGGAGAAGGCGGCGACCGGCGTGGACGCCGACCCCGCGGCGGGCTCGCCCAAGCGCGCGAAGTGGCTCGCCGAGCAGGAGCGCGCCTCGCGGATGTCCCGCCGGGATCTGCTCGGGCGCGCGCGCCCGCCCCGCGTCGAAAGCGACTAGGGCCGCGTCCTCCGCGCCCGCACCAGGAGCTCGACCCCGAGCCCCACGAGGCCGACGGCGACGAGGCCCAGGAGGTAGGGCGTCGAGGGGCCAAAGGGCGCGGGCAGGCTCCATCCGCGCGCCTGCGGCGAGGGCGCCGGCTGCGCCGCCACGGAGCTGGCGGGCGCCGTCAGGGCCGCGAGCGCGGCCTTGCCCGCCGCGTCGAGCGTGACGCCGTAGATCTCGAAGCTGCCGTTGCGCGGCGACGCGAACAGCAGCTGACGCCCGTCCGGGCTGATCTCGAAGGGCCCCTGCGCCTGCACCTTCGCCGCGACCTCCGTCCGGGCGGTGTCGCTGCCGGGCGGGAGGGCCCAGATGTCCGTCCAGCTCGTGTCCAGCGTGACGTGCTCCGACACGTAGACGAGGCGTCCGTCGGCGAGGTAGGCCGGGAAGTGCGCGTTCTCGCCCTTCGGCGAGACGGCCGTCGCGGCGCTGCCCGGCGAGGCCGGCATCACGAGGACGCGGGTCTGGTCCCCGGACGTGTAGGCGACGCGGCCGCCGTGCGGGGACCACGCCGCGGAGTGGCACGCGAAGGTGCACTGCTGCGCCTGCTCCGTCGCGAGGTCCCGCGTGATCTGAAGGGGGTCCTTCCCGTCGCGGCCGATCGTCCACAGGTCGGCCGCCCCGTCGCGGTACTCGTAGAAGGCGAGGCGGGTCCCGTCGGGGCTCCAGCTCGGGAAGCTCGCGTTGGCGCCGATGCGCGTCAGCTGCGTGCGGTGAGCGCTCGCGACGTCGATGAGCCAGATCTCGCGCAGCGTGCTGGTGCCCGAGTCGACCGCGATGGTCTTCCCGTCGGGGCTCCACGAAGGATGGCGGTCGTCGACGTTGCCGTCGCTCACGCGACGCACGTTCCGGCCGTTCGCGTCCATCACGTAGATCTGGAAGGCGTCGCCGTTGTCGCTGCGCTGGAACGCGATCTTCGTGCCGTCGGGGCTCCACGCCGGCCGCAGGCTCTCGGAGGCGCTGTCCGTCAGCTGGCGGATCGGCGAGGCCGCCGCCGCGTCGGCGCCGCCGACGACGAGGAGGACCGCGACCACGGCGAGGACCATGCGCGCGAGCGCCGTGACGTCGAGGGGGGGCGCCGCGGGGAGGCCGCCGGCCCGCTGGGCGGGATCAGCGCGGCGGAGCCGCAAGGCTCGGGCCTCGGACCATCCGCAGGCACTGCCGCAGCAGCGCGAGCGTGAAGTACGCGAGCGCGAGCCCACCGATGAGGAGGCTCGCCTGCGAGAGGATCCCCTCCTTCGCCGATGTCTTCGAGAGGAATGCGCTCGTCACCATGAGGTAGGCCGCGAGGAGGTTGGCCAGTCCCCACAGCAGCGCGAGGACCGCAGCGACGCGCCGCACCTCAGTCGCCGCCCGCGGCCGCCGGCGAGGGCGCCGGCGGAGCGGCCGGCTCGGGCGCCGCCGCCGGAACGGGCTCCTTCCACCACGTGGTCGCCATGGCGACGACGAGCGGCCAGCGCGCGAGCGTGTAGCGGAGGTGGTCGAGCACCTTCGCGGCGATGAGCACCATCGCCGCGACGTGCAGCGTCGACGCGACGTAGAGGACCGTCGGCGGGACCGGTGCGGCGTAGCGCATCGCCTTGACGAGGCCGGTCACCGTGATGAGGGCGAGCACGAACGCCCAGGACGGGAACGAGACGACGAGCTCGTAGAAGCTGAAGCGCCCGGCCACCGCCGCGCGCTGGCGCATGTCGACGTGCAGGAGGCCGGCGACGCGCTTGCCCAGCGCCGGCGGCAGCTCGTCAACGAGCCCGCGCAGGTGGGCGCGCCACGCCCCGCGCGGTACCAGCAGCGCGGACTCGCCGGTCGACCACCACGCGGTCAGGAACGCGGCGACGGAGAAGAGGACGATCGCGGCGCCGACGTAGTGCACCCGGTAGAAGAGGAAGAGCGGGACGGGGGCGCTCTGGTCGAGGATGCCGCCGAGGTACTGCCACGCGCCCGTCGGGAGCGCGAGGAGGATCCCGAGCGTCAGGACCGCGTGCATGCTGACCGTCCAGGGCGAGAAGCGGCGGACGGCGCCGTCCACGCGCCGCTCGACACCTCGGCCGGGTGAGCGCAGAAGCCCGACCGCGACGCCGAGCGCGAGCACGAACGGGATCGCCCGCGTGAACACGAAGTTGTCGGAGAGCTCGCTGTCCCAGGGCTGCAGCCCCGACGAGGCCTGGCCGAGGCTGACGTAGCCGGCGTACGCCGCGATGACGACGGCGATGGGCGCGACGAGACGGCGCACCTTACGGCTTCCC
>JAJYLV010000069.1 GCA_021787445.1 Chloroflexota bacterium
CGGGGCCACCCTGCTCGCGGTGCCTCACCCAGAGCGCCGTGTCCGCGAGCTGCCCCGCCCACGGCAGCGGGCTCGGATCGCGGAACTTCACGAGCTTCGTCTGCCCGACGGCGAAGTCGCTCACGGCACCGACGTCGACGTACTTTGCCGGCGTCGGCTCGATGAGGGGGCCGAGGAGGTAGCCGATGATCGGCAGGCCGAGGATCGCCGCCATGGCCCCCGACAGGCCGACGATCATCCGCGACAGGAACGAGCGGCGGTCCATCAGCGCGGCGCCTCCTGCTCGGCCGTCATCTCGACGATCCACCCGGCGAGGGCCGCCGCGACGAGGATCGCGCCCGCGACGGTGAAGAGGAGCGTCGTGACGACGCCGAGCGCGGCGAGCGTCACTCCGAGCGCGAGGGTCGCCGGCCACGCGGTCGGCGCCGGCTCGGAGCGGGCGGCCTCGGGTCGATGGCTCACGAGACCGCCGTCCACAGGTACACGACGCTGAACACGACGACCCACACCGCGTCGACGAAGTGCCAGTACCAGCTCACGCCCTCCCACGCCACGCCGCGGAGCCCCTCGGGCCGGACGGTCGCGACGACGAACAGCGTCGCGAGGGCGACCAGGCCGACGAGGACGTGCAGGCCGTGCAGGCCGGTCAGCGTGAAGAACGCCGTCTCGAACACCCCGCTCGACGGCGAGATCCCCGCCTGGAGGAGCCGCCAGTATTCGCTCCCCTGACCGACGAGGAAGATCGCGCCGAGGATCCACGTCGCCGCCAGCCAGCCGCGATGGCGCGCGCCGCCGCGGTGCGACAGCGTGATCGTCCCGCTCGAGGCGAAGAGGCAGAGGCTGAAGAGGAACGTCCGGCCGACGTCGAGCAGCGCCTTGGGCGTGCTCATGTCCGCCGGGCGGAGCTGCACGAAGGCGAAGATGACGCTGAGGAAGAACATCGACTCCGACGCGATGAAGATCGCGACGCCCAGGAGCGGGCGCTGCTCGAGCGCGCGCGGCGGCGCCGCGGTCGTCGAGGCGCTCACGAGCGATCCGGCATGTCGGGGTGCTTCCGATCCCACAGCGGCCGACGGCTCGTGACTACGGGCGGCTCGGGGAAGTTCTCGGGCGGCGGCGGGGACGTCGTCGTCCACTCCAGTGTCCAGGCATCCCAGGGGTCGTCGCCGGCGATCGCGCCGTCGCGCATGCTCGCGACGATGTTGATCACGAACAGGAGCATCCCCACGGCGAGGATCGCCGCGCCGATCGACGAGGCGAGATTCGGCAGCGTCCAGCCGAGGCCCGCGGGGTACGTCCAGACGCGGCGCGGCATGCCCTCGATCCCGAGGAGGTGCTGCGGCAGGAACGTGAGGTTGAAGCCGACGTACGTGAGCCAGAAGTTCCACCTCCCGAGGCGCTCCGAGAGGAGGCGGCCGGTGATCTTCGGGAACCAGTAGTAGCTGCCGGCGAGGACGGCGAAGACGACGCCGCCGAAGAGCACGTAGTGGAAGTGCGCGACGACGTAGTAGCTCTGCGTCACGTACCAGTCGAGCGGCACCGTCGCGAGCGTCACGCCGGTGAGTCCTCCGAACACGAAGACGGAGAGGAAGCCGACCGCGAAGAGCATCGACGTCGTGAACCGGAGGCGCCCTCCGATCATCGTCGCGATCCAGTTGAACATCTTCACGCCCGTCGGGATCGCGATGAGCATGCTCGCCGCGGAGAAGAACTCGTCCGCCTCGTTCCCCAGCCCGACGGCGAACATGTGGTGCGCCCACACACCGAACGAGATGAAGCCGATCGCGACCGACGACGCGGCGACGAAGCGATAGCCGAAGATCGGCTTCCCCGAGAACACGGGGATGACCTCGGAGATCATGCCGAAGGCGGGCAGGATGACGATGTACACCTCGGGATGTCCGAAGAACCAGAAGAGGTGCTGCCAGATGAGCGCGTCCCCGCCGCCCTGCCCCGGGGTGAAGAAGTGCGCTCCGAGGTAGCGGTCGGCGAGGAGCAGGACGAGGTCCGCGGACAGAGCCGGGTACGCGCCGAGGATGAGGAGCATCGTGATGAGGACCATCCACGTGAAGAGGGGGATGCGCGACACGGTCATGCCCGGCGCGCGCATGAGGAGGATCGTGACCGCGAGGTTGACCGCGCCGATGATGGTGCCGGCACCGTTCACGGCGAGGCCGAGCGCGTAGTAGTCGAGCCCCGTTCCGATGGAGAACGGACGGTCCGAGAGCGGCGTGTACGCGAACCACCCCGCGCCGGGCGCGCCGCCCGCGACGAAGCTGAAATAGAGGAGCAGCCCGCCGAGGAGCGAGAGCCAGAACGAGAGGGCGTTGAGGCGCGGGAACGCCACGTCGCGGGCGCCGATCTGGAGCGGCACGATGAAGTTGGCGAACCCGACGAGGATCGGGATCGCCATGAGGAAGATCATCGTGATCCCGTGCATCGTGAAGAGCTGCGCGTAGATCGTCGGGTCGACGATGTGCTGTCCGGGCAGCGCGAGCTGCCAGCGCATGAGAAGGGCCTCGACCCCGCCGAGGACGAGGAAGCCCAGCGCCATGGCGATGTACATGACGCCGATCTCTTTGTGGTCGACGGTGCGGAGCCAGCCCGGGGCGGCGACACCCACGGGCCGACGGACGATCGGCTGGACGGCGGCGCTCACTTGAGGCTCCGAAGGTACGCCGCGACGGCATCGAGGTCGGCCGGCGGGAGCGGGACCTGCGGCATGAACGCGCCCGGCTTGTAGCGCTGCGGATCGCCGATCCAGTCGCGCATCCCGGTGTCCGTGTTCGGCAGGACCCCCGTGCCGATCGTGCTGCGCGAGCCGACATGCGTGAGGTCCGGCCCCGCGTCGCCGTTCGCGCTCGTGCCGCGGACCGTGTGGCACGAGGCGCAGAGCTCCGTCGTGAACACCCGCTCACCCCGCGCCGCCTCGCCGGTGGGTGCCGTGCGCGGCGCGGCTTGTGCGCGCAGCCACGCCTCGAACCGATCGGCCGGCTCGGCCACGACGCGCAGGCGCATCCAGGCGTGCTCGATGCCGCAGTACTCCGCGCACGCGCCGGCATAGGTGCCGGCGGTGGACGCGTAGAGCCTCATGTGGTTCTCACGGCCCGGAACGAGGTCGGTCTTCCCCGCGAGCTGCGGGACCCAGAAGCTGTGGATCACGTCAGCCGACACGAGGGCGACGTCGATCTCCCGGCCGACCGGGATGTGGATCTCGTTCGCGGTCACGATGTCCGTGCCGTCCGGCTGCGGATATCGCACCTCCCACCACCACTGGTGTCCGCGGATCAGGAGCGACATCGTCGTCGGCGCGGGGTCGACGCTGATCTCGTTGATCGTCCGTACCATCAGGACGAAGACGATCGCGAGCGTGATCGCCGGGAGGACGGTCCAGATCACCTCGAGGCGCATGTTCCCGGTGGTCTGCGACGGCATCGTGCGCACGCGCGACGCGCGGTAGCGCCAGATGGCAAAGACGATCGCCACCTCGACGCCGATGAGGATGACGAGCGCGATCCCCCCGACAACGCCGCCGAGCCACGCGATCGCGTCGGTCGACGTACGCGCCGCACCACCCGGCACGGCGTCAGGTTACGTCGGTCGCCCGGATGGTCCACGCTTGCCATGGGCTTGCTAGGCGGGTCGGGCCGGAAGTCCCTTCCGAAGGGGACGAATGGCCCCGGCATGAAGGGTGCGGACGGGTGCGCAAAGGAAGGAGCGACGACGAATGGCCGAGGCAGCGCGGCGGGGCGGCGACGAGCGCGTCGACAAGGAGCAGCGAGAGCGGAAGAAGAAGGTCCTGACGCAGGCGCACCCGGCGAAGGTCGCGCGCACCAGCAACGCCGTCGTCTGCAAGTACGGCAGCCTCTTCTTCACCTGCAATGAGGCCGGCGACGTGCCGATCTCCGATGAGGAGCACGGCCTCGGGCTCTATCTCGACGACTGCCGCTTCCTCGACGGCTACGAGCTGACCCTCGAGGACCTGGCGCCCACGGCCCTCGCGAGCGCGAGCGGGCAGGGGTACGAGACGCTGCATCACCTCTCGAATCCCGACGTCCGATCGGAGCACGGGCGGCGCCAGCTCCCCAAGGACCGCATCGGCATCACGCGGCATCGCGTCGCGCGCGACGACGTCCTCTACGAGGTCATCACGCTCCGCAACTACGGCCGCGACAAGCTGAGCTTCCGCCTCCGCCTTCGCTTCGGCTCGCGCTTCGACGACCTCTTCGCCATCCGCGGCTTCGTACAGGATCACGGGACGGTGCGCCGGCCCGACGCGCACGACGACGAGGTCGTCCTCCGCTACGACGGGCTCGACGGAAGGCGCCGCACGACGACGCTCGCGTTCTCGCCGAAGCCCGACCGGCTCACGCGCGACACCGCGCTCTTCGACCTCACGCTCAAGCGAGCCGAGGAGCGCAAGCTCGCGGTCACCATCACTCCCCGCGAGCACCATCCGGGTGCTTCGCGGCACGACGAGTCGGCGACGGAGCCGCACTTCCGGGCCGACGACCTTGGGCGCGTGCTCGAGGCTGATCAGCGCGAGTGGGTGGCGGCCTTCGCGTCGGTGCGCTCGTCGGATGAGCTCCTCGATCGCGTGATGGAGCGCGCGCTGCGCGACCTGCGCATCTTGCGCAGCGAACGGCAGGGACTCCACTTCGTCGCCGCCGGCGTGCCCTGGTTCGCGACGCTCTTCGGACGGGACTCGTGCATCGTCGGCCTGCAGACGCTGCCCTTCGGCCCCAAGCTCGCCGCCGAGACCCTCAAGATCCTCGCGACGTTCCAGGCGAAGGCCGTCGACGCCTACCGCGACGCCGAGCCGGGCAAGATGCTCCACGAGCTCCGCACCGGCGAGCTCGCGAACGCCGACCGCATCCCGCAGAGCCCGGCGTACTACGGGACCGTCGACGCGACGCTCCTCTGGCTCATCCTCCTGTGGCAGTACATCAACTGGACGGGCGACGTCGGCCTCGCGCGCGACCTCCGCGAGAGCCTCGACGCCGCGGTGCAGTGGAGCACAGAGTGGGGCGATCACGACGGTGACGGGTATATCGACTACGCGGGTCAGTACGAGGGCGGCCTCGTCAACCAGGGCTGGAAGGATTCGGGGACGTCGATCGTCAACGAGGACGGGTCGCTGGCGCGCCCGCCCATCGCGCTCTGCGAGGTGCAGGGCTACGCATACCGCGCGTGGCGCAGCGCCGCGCGCGTATACGAGGCTCTCGGCGACGAGGCCCGCTGCCGCGACCTCATGCGGCGCGCCGCCGATCTCCAGAAGCGGTTCGAGCGCGACTACTGGTCCGACGACCTCGGGTGCTACGTCCTCGCGCTCCAGAAGGACAAGCGCCCCTGCCGGGTCGTCGCGTCGAACACCGGCCAGGTCCTCTGGACCGGGATCGCGTCGCCGAAGCACGCCACGGACGTCGCGGAGCGTCTGATGCGGCACGACATGTTCTCGGGCTGGGGGATCCGTACGCTCGCGGCGACGTCCGCCGTCTTCAATCCGCTCTCCTACCACCTCGGGAGCGTGTGGCCGCACGACAACTCCCTCATCGTCGGGGGGCTGCGCCGCTACGGCCACGACGACGCGGCGCAGCGCGTGTTCGCCGCGCTGTACCAGGCGGCCGCGAGCTTTCGCGACCAGCGCGTGCCCGAGCTGTACTGCGGGTACGAGCGCGATCCGGCCGAGGCGTCGCCCGTCGGGTACCCCGTCGCCTGCAGCCCCCAGGCGTGGGCGGCCGGCGCGCTCCCATACGCGCTCTGGCAGATCCTCGGGCTGCGCGCACGAACGCTCGAGCACAAGCTGATCGTCGCGCGGCCGCGCCTGCCCGACCCCGTGCAGTGGCTCGAGATCCACGGCCTCACCGTGGGCGATGCGAGCGTCGACCTGCGCTTCGAGCGGCGCGAAGGCGGAGCGGTCGACGTCCGCACGATCGGCGGCGACGCCGGCGTGGGGGTGGAGCGCTCGGCCTAGGACGTGACGGCGCCGTCCCCCGGTCCGCGATGGTCTCGACGAGGCCATCGGATGCTGTCGGCATGTGGCCCTTCCCGGGTCCGCACGGCCCGCGCAAGAAGTGCCATCTGTAGGGACGTTCGACCCTCGCGCCGGCCACCGTCACATCGCGAGACTGCGGGCGGCCGCATCTGGCGCTGGGGAGCAGGTGGTGAGTCCGGTGCTCGCGCAGTCTCGCGCGCGCGTCCTGGTCATCGACGACGACGATGCGGGGTGCGAGTTCGTCGGCGAGGTCCTCCGTGCCCAGGGCTACCGCGCGGCCACCGCGGGCGACGGCGCGACGATCCGCGCTTGCGTGGCGACGACATGACGACGGAGGTGCCGATCGTCTATCGCTGCGCCGCGCCACAGCACCAGCGCGTTCGCCCCGGTGCCGACCACCACCTCACGTTGTTCAAGCGGCAGTGGGCCTACTGCGCATACGACTCGAAGTCACCGGGCCACGAGTGGGAGGACACCGGCGGTGTCCCCCTCGCGACGCTCGGACCGACGCACGTCGGGGGCAGGAGCGGCGCGGAGAGGTAGCGCTCCTGCGTGAGAGAGGGCCGCGCTCAGGGCGCGCCATGTGGGCTCCTGATCGGTCCGTCGTCACTGCCTCGAACGGTGCTTCGCAGCACGCCGTCGTCGGCCGCCTGCGTCAGCACGCCGCCGGGGCGGCACTCCTGGTCGCTGTGGGCAGGGAGGGACGCGTTCACACGACGGGCACCCTTGCTCTCGTGCTGGATAAGGGGGTGGTTCGTCGAGCTGCCTAGGTTCCGGGCGGCACCAAGCGGTACTGGCCGTCTCGGGTAACAACCAGGTTCACCGGGAACTCCCGAAACGCCATCTGTGGCGCGAAGAGGCGAGCTAGTACCGTGATCGCCACCGTACCGTGGTCAGGCTGCGCCTCATATCCCCAGACCTTCACGAGGATCGGATATTGACCGCTGGAATCAAGAGCCGTATTCGCCTCGGTCTCACGCGGTTGAAGGCGAAGATCGTCGGATGCGAACTGAATCTTTCCGAGAAAAATCTGGGGGCCGTGGTTCTCAAGGTAGAGGCTAATCTCTAGCCCGCGGTGGCCTTCGGGAGACATCACCGTTGTGGCGCCCCGCTGCCCCCACACCAGTTGGGAGCGCGTTAGTTCTTCGCGGTCGCGCTCTGCCGACTCCGCCTGCCGCTGGAGCAACTCGACTTGATCTTGCTGCGCTTTGGTCTGTGCACGGAGCAGATCGAGTTCCTCCGTCGTGGTCCCGGAGAGCCGTCGGGTCTGTAGGCCGAGCCAGAACGTTGCGACCGCCAGGACGACAGTTGCGAAGGCAAGGACCGCCGACCAGTCGATGCCGAGCCATGATGTTGCCTCGGGCACGGCCCGGACTCTAGCGGGCGGGGCGCTTCCCGCCTGTTCACGCTGGAGGCTCCCGAACGCAGCGATAGCGGCTCTGGCCTACGGGCCGCCGTGGCTCGCTTTGGCCCTGTTTGGTCTCGCTTTCTTAGGACGGGCGCAGCGGCCTAGAGCAGTGTTCCTCCGCGTTTGCACCTGCGTCCTCAACCATGCGGACTTTCACTGCGCCACCTGCGCGCGGTGGATGGGCCTGGCAGTAGCTTCCGAGAGCGGACCGCTGCTCATACGAGGAGCGCTACCGGGGCGACGGTCACGGGCCGCCGCAAGACCTCGGCAACGGGTACCCGATACGCGCGTCCGAATAGCAGGACCAATCTGAACTGACGGGCGCGTTCGGAAACTGAGTCGAACGGACCAGCGTCATCACACACTTTTCTTGCGTCGTGCCGAGCGCCCTATACCGGACGCAGCCCTTCATCGAAGGAGCATGCGTCGCGTCCCCAGCGGTGAGAAAGGTCTGCTCTTTGGCGATCACATCGAACGCCAACTGCGATTCCAGCGACGCCATCCGGACCGTTGCGTAGATGGCATAGCCGAGGAGCACGACCACAACTAGCCCAAGTACCCAGGGTCGCCAGCGCATGTCGGCGTGGATGCTAGATCCGAGCAGCTTCGTGGTACTCCATTCGCGCGGATGCTCGCCCCGTCTGCGGTGGCAGAGCGCCACCAGTAAGACCAAGCCACATCTGTCGGGGCTATACCGCGGAGAGCTGCTGGGAGCTATTACTAGCACCGGTGCCCGCGAAGAAGCGCAAGATCCTAGCCCGAGTTCCACCGGAGGCGTGGAAGGATCCACGCAAGCTCCGTGCATTCGCTGTGAGCGTCGCTCGAATACTCACCCTCTGACGGCGCTCGAATAGTCACCCACCTCGAGGTGGACAGCGGGCGTCGTACTCCCCGAGCCTGACCACGGGGGAGCACACCGTGGCAGGAGGGAAGGGTGTGCTGAACGTGGAGCAGTGGGCCGAGCTGCGACGCCTGCACGTCATCGAGAAGGTCGGGATCCGCGAGCTCGCGCGGCGCTTCGGCGTCGACCGCAACACCGTCCGACGCGCGATTCGCAGCGCTGAGCCGCCGAAGTACGCGCGGCCGCGCGCGCCCTCCAAGCTCGACCCCTTCACCGACGAGATCAACCGGCTGCTCAAGGAGGATCCGCACCTGCCGGTCACTCGCCTCCGCGAGCTCCTGCAGCCGCTCGGGTACTCGGGCGGCGAGACCATCCTCAAGCAGCACGTCCGGGAGATCAGACCGCTGTTCGATCCGCCGCGGACCTTCCAGCGCACCGTGTACGTCCCGGGCGAGCTCGCGCAGTGCGATCTCTGGGAGCCGGAGCGCGAGGTCCCCGTCGGGTATGGGCAGACCCGGCGCGCGTACGTGGTGACCTGCACGCTGTGCTGGTCGCGTGTTGCCGCCGGCACGCTCATCTTCAGCAAGGAGGCCCCCGACATCCTTGCCGGCCTGCTGCGCTGTCTGGTGCGCATCGGCGGCCTGCCGAAGAAGCTCGTCTGGGACCGCGAGGGCGCGCTCCACGCCGGCGGCGGCCGGCCCAGCGGAGCCTTCGCCGCGTTCTGCGGCGCGCTCGCCGTCGGCTGGGTCTTCCTGGCGCCGCGCGACCCGCAGGCCAAGGGGATCGAAGAGCGCGGACATCGCTTCCTGCGCACGAGCTTCGAGCCCGCCCGCCTCTTCGCCTCGCCACGCGACTTCCAGGAGAAGCTCGACGCCTGGTACGAAGAGAAGGGCAACCTCCACTTCCACCGCGGCATCCGTGCGCGGCCCATCGACCGGCTCTCGGCGGAAGGCCTGCGGCCCCTCCCCGCGGGCCTGCCGGACCTCGACCGCCGCTGGGTGATGCGTGTCCCGCCGCAGCCGTACGCGCGCGTCGACACCTCGGACTATTCGCTCGACCCCACCTTCGTCGGCCGCCGCGTCGAGCTGCGCGTCAGCCCGGCCGAGGTCAGCGCCGTCGCGCTCGACACCGGCGAGCTCGTCGCTCGCCACGATCGCACCTTCGCCAAGTACGTCACCGTCACCGCGCTCGAGCACAAGCGCGCCCTCGAAGAGCAGCGCGAGGCGCGCCGGCGCGAGATCGTGGTCGAGAAGAGACCGCTCGAGCGGTACGACCGGGTGATCCCGGCGTGAGCACGACAGCCGAGCTCGGCCACCTCTTCCGGTCCTTGAAGGCGCCGGCCGCGGCGCGGGCCCTGCCCAAGCTCGCGGACCGCGCTCGCGCCGAAGAGTGGTCGTACGAGCGATTCGCCGAGGCGCTCCTGGCGAGCGAGACCAGCTCGCGCGAGGCCCACGGCGGCGAGAGCCGCATCAAGGCCGCACGCTTCCCGAGCCGCAAGAGCCTTGAGGAGTTCGACTGGTCCTTCCAGCGATCGGTGAAGAAGGAGCTGGTGCTGCACCTGGCGCAGCTCGACTTCCTGCTCGGCAAGGAGAATGTCGTCCTCCTCGGACCGACCGAGTGCGTGTCACACTGCACCTCCTTGTAGTTGCTGGGCCGCGAACAGTCCAACGGATCGGTCTCCGACCTTTATTCGCAGGCCTTTCCGCTTG
>JAJYLV010000070.1 GCA_021787445.1 Chloroflexota bacterium
CGACGGACCCCGAGGAGCGCCGGCAGCTGCTCGGCGACCTCGTGGCGCAGATGGAGCGGCTGTCGGCGCTCGTCGGTGACCTCATCGACCTCGCGCGGGACGAGGAGGTGCCGTTCCCCGTCGAGGACCTGCGCCTCGACGAGATCGCGACGACGGCGGTCGACGAGGTGCGCATGCGCTATCCGGCGGTCACGTTCCACACCGACCTGCATCCCGTCGCCATCCGCGGCGTGAGGCCGCGCGTCATGCGCGCGGTGACGAACCTCCTCGACAACGCGGCGAAGTGGAGCCCCGCGGGGGCCGCCGTCGAGGTGGGCGTGGCCGGCGGCGAGGTCATCGTGCGCGACCACGGCCCCGGGATCGCGCCCGAGGACGCCGCACACGTTTTCGACCGGTTCTGGCGCGCGCCGAGCGCTCGGCAGCTGCCCGGATCGGGGCTCGGCCTCTCGATCGTGAAGCAGGTGGCCGAGGCGCACGGCGGATCGGTAACGCTGGAGCGTCCGAGCGACGGCGGTGCGAGGTTCCGCCTCAGACTCTTAGCCTCTCCTCACTAGCGATCGGCCACGGGATGCTGTCCTGTGGTCATGAACGGAACGAGAGGGATCCCTTCGCGCCGCCCCGTCGCCATCCGCTCGCCCTGGCTCCTGCGCCTGATCGGGGCGGGAATGACGCTCCTCACCTTCGGATCGATGACCTACTTCGCGGCCGGCCACGTCTACGAGCCGACCGCGCCGCTCCAGCCGACCGCGCCGTCCGCCGTCTCGACGCCCGCGCCCGCCGCTCAGGTGCCTTTCTCCGGCGACGATGGCTCCGGCGGCGACGACCGCGGCTTCTTCGTGAGCCCGCGGATCCCCACGGCGGTCGTGCCACCCGTCACGCGCACCCGCCAGTCGGGCGGCTGACCGCGGCATGACGGCCAACGTCTTCTGGCTCCTCGCCCGTGCCGCGGGCGTGGGATCCCTCGTCGCGCTCGCGCTGTCGCTCCTAACGGGGATGGCGCTGCGCTCGGGGATCCTCAACCGCATCGCGAGCAATCGCGGCATCAGCGAGCTGCACACGTACACGACCGTGCTGTGGATCCCGCTCGGGATCGTGCACGTGGTCGGGCTGCTCTTCGATCCGTACGCGCGCGTGCGCCCGATCGACCTCGTCATCCCCTTCCTCGTGCCCTACGCGCCGCTCGCGATCGGCCTCGGCACCGTGTCGCTGCTCCTCCTCGCGCTCGTCCTCGTGACGACGTACTACCGCCGCTCCCTCTCGCAGGACCTATGGCTCGGGATCCACCAGCTCTCGTACGTCGCCTTCGTCTCCGCCTTCGCTCACAGCGTGCAGTCGGGGACCGACCTCGCCTACCCGTTCCTGAACCTCCTCGTGTGGGCGACGGGCCTCGCTCTCGCCGCGGGCTGGCTGCGGCGCATCGCGAGCCAGAGGTACAAGCTCGTCGAAGCGCGCTGAGCCTTCGCGGCGGGCCCTGAAGGGTCGCCGCAGACCATCCTCACAGGTCGTCCTCTCGGTCCCGCGCGAACGGAAAGCGCTACCGTTCCCTCCCTCACAGGGGGAGCACCCCGAAGGAGCGATAGGGATGGGACTGGTGTTCGCCGCCATTGCCCCGCACGGCGGGCTGGCCCTCGAAGAGCTCGCCGCCCCCGAGGATCGCGACGTCGCTCTCGCGACGCGCCTGGGCTTCGAGGAGCTCGGCCGCCGGTTCGACGCGGCGGCGCCGGAGTCGGTCATCGTCCTGACGCCGCACGGCATCCACGTCGAGGGCGCGCTGGCCGTCGTGACCTCGGGGAAGCTCGTCGGCGAGCTCAAGGAGGGCGGCGCGCGGCAGATGCGCTTCGACCCGAACGCCGGCACGCGGAGCGTCTCCCTCACCGTTCCGACCGACCGCGACCTCGTGCGGCGCTGCCTCGACGGCCTCAATACGGCCGCGCTCAGGGCGGTCGGCATCAGCTACGGCGGGAACGACGCCGCGTCGGCGTCGTTCCCGATGGACTGGGCGGTGCTCATCCCGCTGTGGTTCATGGGGGGCCGGCGCGAGACGCCGGTCCCCGCGGTCTCCATCTCGCCCGCGCGCGACCTGCCTTTCGACGCGCACGTCCGGGCGGGGGAGGCCCTGCGCGACGCCATCGAGGCGTACCCGCGGCGGGTCGCGCTGATCGCGAGCTGCGACCACGGGCACGCGCACGACCCGAACGGCCCCTACGGGTATCACCCCGCCGCGCGCCAGTTCGACTCCCGCGTCGTCGACATCGTGCGCAAGAACGAGCTCGAGAAGCTCCTTTCGTTCGAGGCGGCCTTCGTCTCCGACGCGAAGGCGGACAGCTTCTGGCAGATGCTGATGCTCCACGGCGCGCTGCGCCGCGACGCCTGGCGGGGCGAGCTGCTCTCGTACGAGGCACCGACGTACTTCGGGATGCTCTGCGCGGCGTACGCGCCCGCGTGATCACGCGGCGGCATCAGGTCCTGGGGACCATCCTCGTCATGACGGGGACGTTCGTCTCCGCCATGGACACGTCGGTGGTGGGCACCGCGATGCCGACGATCATCGGCGAGCTCGGCGGCATCGACCGCTACGCGTGGGTCTTCTCGGCCTACCTGCTCGCATCGACCGTCGGGACGCCCATCTTCGGGCGCCTCGCCGACATGTACGGGCGCAAGGCCGTGTACATCTTCGCCCTCATCGGATTCGTCGCCTTCTCGATGATCGCCGGCACGTCGACGAGCATCGACGAGCTCATCGTCCTGCGCGGGCTCCAGGGCCTCGCCGCCGGCGCGCTCATCCCGACCGGCTTCACGATCATCGGCGACCTCTACGACCGCGCGACGCGCGCGAAGATCAGCGGCCTTTTCAGCACGGTGTGGGTCGGCGCGGCCATCCTCGGCCCCGCCATCGGGGGCTTCCTCACGCAGGCGCTCTCGTGGCGCTGGACCTTCTACGTCAACCTGCCGATCGGCCTCGTCGCGCTCGGCCTCCTCATCTTCGGCTACCGCGACACCGGCGAGCATCACCGGCAGCAGATCGACTGGCCCGGCGCGATCGCGTTCACGGCCGGCGTCACCGTGCTGATGCTCGCGCTCAACGACCTCGCGCCGCTCCTGACGGTGCCCATCGCCGTCGTGCTCATCCTCCTGTTCCTCCGCCTCGAGCGCGGCGCGGGCGTGCCTTTCCTCGACCTCGGTCTCGTGCGCGATCCGCTCATCGGGGCGTCGATCGGCATGACGCTCGCGGCCGGCGCGATCCAGTTCGGAGCGACCTCGTTCATCCCGCCGTTCGTGCAGGGGGTCCAGGGCGGGCAGCCGGCGGAGGCGGGCCTCGCGCTCGGCGCGCTGAGCGTCGGGTGGACGGTCGGATCCACCAGCATCGGCTGGGTCCTGCTGCGCATGGGCGTGCGCCGCGTCGTCATGGCCGGATCCGTCGTGCTCGTCGCCGGAGGGGTCGGCCTCGCGTTCGTCTCGGCGGCGAGCTCGATCCCGCTCGTCGCCGCGCTGTCCGCGGTCGTCGGCCTCGGCATGGGCTTGACGGGCACGCCGATCCTGGTCACGGTGCAGACGGCGGTCACCTACGCGCAGCGCGCGACCGTCACCAGCCTGGTCCAATTCGCGCGCAGCCTCGGCGGAGCCGCCGGCGTCGCCGGGCTCGGGTCGCTGCTCACGGCGTCGCTCGGCGCCAGCGCGGGCCGCTCGGCGGCGCTCCTCGACCCCGTCGCGCGTCAAGACGTCGACCCCGCGTCGCTCGATCCCATTCGCGCCGTCCTCGCCTCGGGTCTCCACGCGGTGTTCGTCGCGATGGTCGTCGTCGCCGTCGCCGGGACGCTCCTCGCGCGGCGGCTCCCCGTGGAGATGCCCGCCGAGGCGACCGGCATGGGCCCGACCGCGGCCGCCGACTGAGGCTCGCGCCGAGCGCGATCGCCCGAGGCACGCTCGAGCGAGGGCCCGTATGCTCTCTTCCGGGGGAGCTTCCGATGCGACAGATCGCCCTCTGCCTTCTCATGCTCGCCGTCTCCGCGTGCGGAGGCGCCGTCGCCGGTCCGCCGACGCCGGCGCCCACTGCGCCGTCCGCGACGGTGCCCCCGGGGCCCGTCCTTTTCGAGCCGCAGCAGCTGATCATGCCACCCGAGGTGTTCCCGATCCACGGCGCGGCCGTCTCCCAGGACGCGGCCGTCGCCGTGCGCGGCTGGGATCGCCAGTTCGCGACCGACTCGTCGCCGGATTTCCGCTGGTTCAACATCCGGCTCTTCGTCCTCGACCCCGACGTGACGCCGGCGTCCTTCCTGAAGGACAACGGCTGCGGGTCGGTGACCTGGTCGACGGAGGTACCCGCCGCCGACGTGCTCGTCGCTCCCACCGTCGGCGACGGATCGACGGCGTGCCTCTACACCTTCCACGACGACGCGCGCGTCCTCTACGTGACGACGGCCTACCGCAACGTCGGGTTGCTCGTGGGGACGCAGCCGCGGCGCGACCTGGTCAGCGACACGCTCGCGATCGACTGGGCGTCGGCCATCGCGCGCGAGCAGATCTCGATCATCCAGAAGATCCTCATCGCGCATCCGCCGCCGACCGTGCGCGACGCGTCGGGCGGCGGCTAGAAGAGGCTCAGCGCTCCGGGAGCGGGACCCACACCTTGCCCGCCGGCCCCGTGTACTCGGACTCCGGCCGGATGAGGCGGTTGTCGGCGTGTTGCTCCATCACGTGGGCGCACCAGCCGGCGATGCGCCCGAGCGAGAAGATCGACGTGCCGAGGTCGGCGGCCAGGCCGAGGAACGTGTACGTCGTCGCGGCGAAGAAGTCGACGTTGACGACGTTCACCTTGGCCGCGGCGGTGGGGCGCATCTTGGGGCGCCGCTCGGCGATGGCCTTCACCAGCCGGTCCTGGATGTCGAAGTACTTCGGGCCGGTCCAGTCCTGCTGGAGCTCCTGCGAGAACCGGCGCAGGTGCTTGGCGCGCGGGTCCTCCGTCCTGTACACGCGATGCCCGAAGCCGGAGAAGCTGTATTTGCGCTCGATGGCCTTGTCGACCCAGGCCTCGACGTGCTCGGGCGAGCCGATCTCCTCGAGCATCCGCATCGTCCCGTCGGTCGCGCCGCCGTGCTTGGGGCCCTTGAGGGCGCCGAAGGCGGCCGTGACCGCGGCGTGGAGGTCGGCGTCGGTGGCGGCGGTGACGCGCGCGACGAACGTCGACGCGTTCATGCCGTGCTCGGCCTGCATGATCATCGCGGAGTTGAGGATCTCGGCCGCGCGGCGGTGGGCCTTGTCCCCCCACACCATGTGCGCGAAGTTCGCGGCGTGGCCGAGCGACGCTTCGGGCGGGATGGGCTGCTCGCCCTTCCTGCGGCGGATGTACGACGCGAGGATGGTGGGGAGCTTGGCCGCCAGCCGGATCGACTTCTCGTACTCGGCGGCCTGCGAGTTGTCGCCCTCGGCGGGGTCCTCGCCGGCCGAGGCGGAGACGACCGTCCGCAGCACGTCCATGGCCGTCGCGTTCTCGCTCATCTCGGCGACGATGTTGCGGAGGAAGGGCGAGAGCGCGCGGTGCTTCGCGAGCTCCTGCTTGAAGTCCCGCAGCTGCTCCTTCGTGGGGAGCTCGCCGTTGAGCAGGAGGTATGCGACCTCCTCGTAGTCGGCCTTCGTGGCGAGGTCGTCGATCGAGTAGCCGCGGTAGATGAGGCGGTTGTCCTGGACGAGGCTGATGGCCGTCGTCGTCGCGACCACGCCCTCGAGTCCGCGAGGCGCCGCCGGCTGCGTTTCCGCCACGGGAAAAGCATCGCACGATCCCGAATGGCCCACCGACGGCGTCCGGTACTTTCGACCTACTTGACGTGCCCCCAAGCCGGCGTACAGTGGCCGCCGTCCGAGATCAGGGACACTGAACACGACAGCCCCTCATCCCACCCACCAGCGGAGGGCGACGGCGTGCGGCCGGCGCCCTTTCGCTTTTCTGGGAGCCGCAGCCTTCTCCGGACGGAGCCGTTAGAAAGAGCGCCGTGACCCTCCGGCCGACCGCCGCGCGGCGCCCCGGCGCGCGCGCCGCGCATCGCAGCCCCGTCGACTGGCGCGCGTACGCCGCGCGGGCCGAGCGCGCGCGCGCGCGCCTTCCGCGCACCGAGCATCCCCTCGCGGTGCGGGCGGCGGTCTCGCTCGTGCTCACGCTCGCCGGCCTCGCGCTCCTGCAGCTGGTCGGCGTCGGCATCGCCGCCAGCATCGCCGACCTCGGCCGCTCGGTCGTCAAGGAGATCCCGCAGCCGACGTCGGCGCGCCTCGTCCTCGGCGAGCCCCAGGTGAACATCGCCGCCGCCCCCGTCCTCGATCCGCTGCCCGACTTCACGCGCAACAGCTCCGTCGCGCTCTCGGGCAGCGTCCCGCCGTTCGCCCTGTCCCCCGGCCGCACGATCTCCGTCACCGTGAACGGCACGATCGTCGGCGTCGCGACGATCGGGCCCGACGGACGCTTCGGACCGACGACGCTCGCTCTCGTCGACGGCGCGAACACCGTGACGGCGACGCTCGTGGACGGGACGACGCGGATCGCCTCCACGTCCGCGACCGTCACCCTCGACCGCGTTCCACCCGCGCTCACGATCGCTTCGCCGCGGTCCGGCGACACGGTGACGGGGCCCGACGTGACGGTCTCGGGGACGACGCAGCCCGGCGCGAGCGTGATCGTCAACGACCAGGTCATCCTCCCCAACCCCGACGGGAGCTTCACCGACCGCATCAGCGCGGTGCCGAGCGGACCCTTCACGATCTCCGTCGTCGCCACGGACAAGGCTGGCAACGAGGCGAAGACGAAGCTGTCCATCACCGTGAAGCCCGCGGCGTCGCCCGCCGCCGCGGGGCTGTCGCTCGGGATCACGCTCGATCGAACGGCGGCGCGGCCGGGGCAGACCGTCGTCGCGCAGATCGTCGCGAGCGAGGACGGCAAGCCGAAGGCCGACGTCGCCGTCACGCTGCAGGTCGGCGTCATCACGATCGGCACGTACCACACGGACGCGACGGGGGTCGTGCGCGTCGGCTTCGCCGCGCCCCCCCACGACGCGCAGTCCGTGACCGTTCTCGCGCTCGGGGGAGGGACCACCGCGACGACGACGCTGGCGGTGTCGAGCTCGGCTCCGTAGCGGCGCGCGGTACGCTCCGCCGCGTTGGATCAAGGGAATACCGTCCTCATCTCGCTGCTCGGCGGAGCGGCGCTCCTCCTCTACGGCGTGCGTCTCGTCGGCGAGGGTCTCCAGCGCGCCGCGGGCGGACACCTGCGTCCCATCCTCCAGCGGCTGAGCGGGAACCGCCTCACCGCCCTCTTCGTCGGCGCGGGCGTCACCGCGGTCCTCCAGTCGTCGAGCGCGACGACGGTCATGCTCGTCGGCTTCGCCTCGGCGGGCCTGCTCTCGCTGCGGCAGACGATCGGCGTCATCCTCGGTGCCGACATCGGCACGACGCTCACGGTGCAGCTCCTCGCGTTCGACCTCCTCGGGATCTCCCCGCTCATCGTGTTCGTCGGGTGGCTGCTCTTCGCCGCGACGAAGGGGGCGCTCAGCTACGCGGGCCGCGCCATCCTCGGATTCGGCTTCCTCTTCCTCGGCATCCGCATCATCTCGGAGGGGACCGCGCCGCTGAAGCAGAGCCGGCTCTTCGCCGAGGTGATCGCGGCGCTCGTCGGCCAGGAGGTCGTCCTCATCGTCGTGGCCGCCGTCCTCACCGCGCTCGTCGCCTCGAGCGCGGCGGTCATCGGCATCGCCATCTCCCTCGCGGCGGGCGGGATCATGCCGCTCGCGGGGGCCATCCCCATCATCCTCGGGGCGAACATCGGCACCGCGGCGAGCGCGCTCGTCGCGTCCGTCGGCGCGAACGTCGAGGCGCGGCGCGTCGCCGTCGCGCACGCGACCTTCAAGGTGCTCGGCGCGGTCCTCTTCCTGCCGTTCCTCGAGCCGTTCGGGCGCGTCGTGGCCGGGACGGCGCCCGACATCGCGCGGCAGATCGCGAACGCTCACACGATCTTCAACGTCGTCCTGTCGGCGCTCTTCCTGCCGCTCGCGGGCGTCGCGGCCGACACGATCACGCGGCTCGTCCCCGAAACGCGCCGCGACGAGCGCGGTGCGATCTACCTGAATCCGCTGACGCTCGATACGCCCGCGGTCGCTCTGGGGCAGGCGCTCCGCGAGGCGCTGCGCATGGGCGATCTCGTCGTGCTCTCGCTGAAGCAGACGCTGCGGGTCTTCGAGCGCGACGACGAGCCGATGCTGAAGGCGATCCACGCGCGCGACGACGACATCGACCGGCTGGAGGAGGACATCAAGGCGTTCCTCACGAAGCTGCGCGCGCAGTCGCTCAGCGAGGAGCAGGCGGAGCGGGAGACGGCGCTCCTCTTCGTTGTCGTCGATCTCGAGGCGATCGGAGACGTCATCGACAAGCAGCTGGTGGAGCTGGCGGAGAAGAAGATCGGCGGCCACCACCGCTTCAGCGAGAAGGGGCTCGCCGAGATCGCCGACCTCCACGCCAAGGTCGTCGAGAACCTCGAGCTCGCGCTCGGCGCGCTCACGGCCACCGACGCGTCGATCGCCGAGAAGGTCCTGCGGCACAAATCGGTCATCAGCGAGCTCGAGCGCCGCTACCGCTCGTCGCACATGCAGCGGCTGCGCGAGGGCCTCAGGGAGTCGATCGACACTTCGAGCATCCACCTCGACGTCCTCCTCGCGCTGCGTCAGGTGAACTCGTTCGCGACGGCGATCGCCTACGCCGTCCTGGGCAAGCACCTTCCCGCCGACCTCGTGGGGACCGAGCACGCCGCGGACTGAGGCTGCGCGCGCGTACGTCGGGACGTCCGGGTGGGCCTACACGACGTGGAAGCCCCTCTTCTACCCGCCGGAGACGAGAACGAGCGGGCTTCTCCGCCACTACGCGGCGCGTCTTCCGACGACGGAGGTGAACTACACCTTCCGCCACCTCCCGACCGAGAAGACCGCGGCGGGGTGGCTCGCGGCGACGCCGCCCGGCTTCACCTTCGCTCTGAAGGCGTCGGAGCGGATCACGCACGTCGATCGTCTGAGGCACCCCGCCGACACGCTCCCGCTCTTCTTCGAGCGCGCCGGCCTGCTCCGCGAGAGGCTCGGCCCCATCCTTTTCCAGACCCCGCCGACCCTGCGGCGCGACGACGACGTGCTCGCCGGATTCGTCGCGTCGCTCCCGTCCGAAGGCCGGTACGCCCTCGAGGTGCGGCATCCGTCGTGGTACGCCGCCGAGGTCTACGAGCTCCTCTCGGCCCGCGGCGTCGCGCTCGTGCACGACGACGGCGAGGGGCACGCGCCGTCCCCGCTCGAGACGATCGGCGCCACCGCTCCTTTCGCGTACCTGCGCCTGCGCTCGGAGACGCCGTACGACGAGGTGCGGATCCGCCGGTGGGCGGACGTCATCGTGGAGCAGGTGACGGCCGGCCTGGACGTCTACGCCTACCTGCGCCATGACGAGGACGGGACGATGGGTCTCGCGGCGCTGACGCTGCGCGAGCGCCTCCAGCGCGAGGGCGTCGCGGCGTAGCCGAGCGACCCTGGAGCCTCGCGCGGGAGCACCGGCGCCGAAGCGGTCGCCCGCCTCTGGTTGCGTGGCGCTCACCTGGACGTCCCCCTCGCCCGGAAGGCGTCGTCGTGAGGACCGGGTCGCTCAGCGCCGCCGCGACTGCATCAGCGATGCCACGCGCTCGAGCGGCGTTCAGCGCGACGACACGTCGCCCGCCGTGAGGTAGCGCTGGAGGCTCGGCCCCATCCAGCGCGCGACCTCGTCGGCGCGCGCGGACGCGAGCGGCTCGAGCTTCACGATGTAGCGGACGAGGGCGAGGCCGAACAGCTGGCTCGCGACGAGGCCGGCGCGGCGCTCCG